>NZ_AP014938.1:1310123-1637654 GCF_001548235.1 Rothia mucilaginosa | reverse complement strand
TTGTTCTTCTCTCCGCCCTACCCCGCCGGTACTTCCCGAACGCGCCTGAGATTTAAACAGAGCCGCCGCTACCTCCTCTTCAGAAGGCAGCGGCGGTTCTTACGCAACGACAGCACCCGCTACAGCAGGTGAGTCGCTAACGCGCTATCAGTTCGCGCTGTACTAGTTCGCGCGGGCGCGGCGGCGGAACTCGCGGACACGCTCGTTGGAATCCAGGATGACCTTACGGATACGAATCGCCTCGGGGGTCACCTCAACACACTCGTCTTCGCGAGCGAATTCCAGGCACTCTTCCAGGGTCAGCTTCTTCGGCGGGGTCAGGTTTTCGAAGTTGTCCGCGGTCGAAGAACGCATGTTGGTCAGCTTCTTTTCCTTGGTGATGTTAACTTCCATGTCGTCTGCACGGGAGTTCATACCAACGATCATGCCCTCGTACACCTCAGAGGTGGGCTCCACGAAGAAGGTGCCACGCTCCTGCAGGTTGATCATCGCGTAGGGGGTCACCACGCCGGCACGGTCAGCGATCAGCGAACCGTTGGTGCGGTACTCAATGTCGCCAGCCCACGGCTCGTGCTCAATCGAGTAGGAGGAAGAAATACCGGCACCGCGGGTCTCAGTCAGGAACTGAGTACGGAAACCAATCAGACCACGTGCGGGAACAGCGAACTCCATACGGACCCAACCGGTACCGTGGTTCGACATGTTCTCCATGCGGCCCTTACGTGCAGCCATCAGCTGGGTGACAGCACCCAGGTGTTCCTCGGGCACGTCAATGATCATGTGCTCCATGGGCTCGTAGACCTTGCCGTCGATGGTCTTGGTAACCACCTGGGGCTTACCCACGGTCAGCTCGAAGCCCTCACGGCGCATCTGCTCCACGAGGATAGCCAGGGCGAGCTCGCCACGGCCCTGAACTTCCCATGCGTCCGGACGCTGGGTGGGCAGAACCTTGATGGACACGTTACCGATCAGCTCGCGGTCCAGGCGGTCCTTCACCTGACGTGCGGTGACCTTTGCGCCCTTGACGCGGCCAGCCAGCGGGGAGGTGTTAATACCGATGGTCATGGAGATCGCGGGATCGTCTACCTTGATCAGCGGCAGGGGCTTGGGGTTCTCAGCGTCGGTGAGGGTTTCACCAATGGTGATGTCCTCGATACCTGCCACTGCGACGATTTCGCCGGGGCCAGCGGACTCTGCGGGTACACGCTCGAGAGCCTTGGTAGCCAGCAGCTCGGAGATGCGGACGTTCTTGATTTCACCGTCGTGACGTGCCCACGCAACGGTCTGGCCCTTCTTCAGGGTGCCGTTGAAGATACGGACCAGTGCCAGACGACCCAGGAACGGGGAGGAGTCCAGGTTGGTCACGTGTGCCTGCAGAACCTCGTTGGGGTCGTAGGTGGGGGCGGGCACGTGCTCGATGATGGTCTTGAACAGCGGCTCAAGGTCGTCGTTGTCGGGCAGCTGGCCGTCTGCGGGCTGGTTCAGGGATGCAGCGCCAGCCTTACCGGATGCGTACACTACCGGAACGTTCAGCACAGCGTCCAGGTCCAGGTCGGGAACCTCGTCCGCCAGGTCAGATGCCAGGCCAAGCAGCAGGTCCATGGACTCGCCAACGACCTCGTCGATACGGGAGTCGGGGCGGTCAACCTTGTTCACCACGAGGATCACGGGCAGCTTAGCAGCCAGTGCCTTACGCAGCACGAAGCGGGTCTGGGGCAGCGGGCCTTCGGATGCGTCCACGAGCAGCACAACGCCGTCAACCATGGACAGGCCGCGCTCCACCTCGCCACCGAAGTCGGCGTGGCCGGGGGTGTCAATAACGTTAATGGTGATGGTCTCGCCGTTGGCGGAAGGGCCGTTGTAGAACACGGTGGTGTTCTTCGCCAGAATGGTGATGCCCTTTTCCTTTTCGAGGTCGCCGGAGTCCATGACTCGGTCTTCAACATCTGCGTGGGCAGAGAAGGCGTGGGTCTGCTGCAGCATCGCGTCGACGATGGTGGTCTTGCCGTGGTCAACGTGTGCCACGATGGCCACATTGCGAAGGTCGGGGCGCGAAGCGGTGTTTTCAGACATGCGTTAAGTTTCTCGCTTAAATCTAGGGGATAGTCTTGCCAGCGGGTGCGCTCTAGAAGGCGCGGGGGTCACGGGGCAGTACCTTCAGATAGGTATCTGGGGGTGTTTGCCGGTTCGAACGTTTGCTACTGGAGCCGCTCTGCAATGAGAGCGTTTCCGGGCACGCCAAAACGGACCCCCCTCCGTTGGGCTTAGCTACCAGTGTATCACTAGGGCTTTTCTGCGAGCCACTCATCAAGCATGCGGCGGGCGACCGCATTCGTGCCGGGCAGCTCCAGCTTGGCGGGGTCATCCTCGTCGCTATTGCCGCGCTCCTCCGAAATCGCTATCGCCTCACGCAGCTCAGCGGCGCTAAACCAGCGTGCGGCACGAATCTCACCATCGTGATGGATGATGGTTTCGTTCTCATCCACGCGCACCCGGTAGCAAATCATGAGCGAACGCGGGAAAGGCCACACATCACTCATGCGGTACTCGGTGCTCAGGGTGTGCAGACCGGTCTCTTCGTAAACTTCGCGAGCAATCGCCTCTTCAAGGTTTTCGCCGGGGTCAACGAAACCGGCGATGAGGGCGAAGCGGTTGGGGTGCCACTGGCGGTTATTCGCCAGCAGCACGCGCTCGCCGTCGCGGCTGGTCACCAGCGCCATGACGGCGGGTTCGATGCGGGGGAACACCATCTCGCCGGAGGCGGTGCGGCGGATTCTCTTGGAGCCGAGGGGCGCCTCCTCACCGCTGTATGCGGAGTAGCGCATGTCGATGAGGTAGTCGCGGCGTGCCAGGGCGGTGGCGTAGTGGGCGCGGCCTTCCGGGTCATCGTGGACCGGGTAGTAGCGGAAACCACTGGCGGAGGCGCGCACCCGAGGGTTGTTCAGGTCGGCGGCGACCTGCGCGAGGGTTTCGTCCTCGCAGTAGAGCACGTGCACCTCTGCCTCACTATTCTTCTGGGCGTCGGCACCGTAGGCGGCGGGGCGAATCACGCTGCGCGCAAGGATAGCCTCTTCGGTCAGCGGCTCGGCAGCATCGTGACCGGTCAGGTAGTACAGGGTTCCGTCATCGTTGAGGAGGGTTTCCCCTTCACGGGAAATGAGCAGGTAACGCGGTGCGTGAGTGTCAGCGGGTGTGTGTTCAGGTGAAGAAGTCATGGATTTTACTCTACATCTTGCCACTGCAAGGCCCACAATAGCGTGCCGGGTTTCGATTTTTTCGCCGTATCGTCCCATATCACCCTCGAAAGAGGTGACAGAGGCACCCGAAAATAAGAGAATGGAACTATGACTACTTCTATTGACCCTACGACCACCTCCGCGTGGTCTGCTCTGTCCGCTCATCACAAATCTCTCACCCCGAACCTGCGCGAATGGTTTGCCGCTGACCCGGAACGCGCGCAGAAGCTCAGCTTCACCGCCGACGAACTGCACGTCGACCTTTCCAAGAACCTGATTACCTCCGAAACCCTTGAGCTGCTGGTCAAGCTCGCTGAAGAGGTCAAGCTGGAGCAGGCTCGCGAGGCGATGTTCTCCGGCGAGCACATTAACGTCACCGAGGACCGCGCCGTACTGCACACCGCACTGCGCCGCCCCGAGGGCTACACTCCCGCGCTGACCGTTGACGGCCAGGACGTAGACGCAGACGTTCACGCCGTGCTGAAGAAGATTTACGCATTCGCTGAGCGCGTGCGCAACGGCGAGTGGACCGGCATCACCGGCAAGCGCATCGAGACCGTTGTGAACATCGGTATTGGTGGCTCCGATCTGGGCCCGGTCATGGTGTACGAGGCTCTCAAGCCCTACGCAGATGCAGGTATCTCCGCACGCTTCATCTCCAACATTGACCCGACCGATGTGGCTGAGAAGGTTTCCGACCTGGACCCCGAGACCACCCTGTTCATCGTCGCATCCAAGACCTTCGGCACCCTGGAGACCCTGACCAACGCGCGCGTGGCACGCGAGTGGCTGCTTTCCGCACTGGCTGAGGCTGGCGCTCTGGAAGGTAAGGAAGCGTCCGAGGCTGTGGCTAAGCACTTCGTGGCTGTCTCCACCGCACTGGATAAGGTGGCAGCATTCGGCATTGACCCCGAGAACGCTTTCGGCTTCTGGGACTGGGTTGGCGGCCGCTACTCCGTAGACTCCGCTATCGGCACCTCCCTGGCTATCGTTTTCGGCCCGAAGGTTTTCGCTGAATTCCTCGCCGGCTTCCACGCAATGGATGAGCACTTCCGCACCGCTCCCCTGGCTCAGAACGTGCCCGTTCTGATGGGTCTGCTGAACATCTGGAACGTGAACTTCCTGGGCGCAGAGACCCACGCGGTTCTGCCCTACGACCAGTACCTGCACCGCTTCCCTGCGTACCTGCAGCAGCTGACCATGGAGTCCAACGGCAAGTCTGTTCGCGCGGACGGCTCCTTCGTCAACTACGCAACCGGTGAAGTGTTCTGGGGTGAGCCCGGCACCAACGGCCAGCACGCTTTCTACCAGCTAATCCACCAGGGTACCCGCCTGATTCCCGCGGACTTCCTTGCCTTCGCTAACCCGGTCCACCCGACCAAGGACGGCGAGCAGGACGTTCACGAGCTGTTCCTGGCTAACTTCTTCGCACAGTCTCAGGCTCTCGCTTTCGGTAAGACCGAGGAAGAGGTTCGTGCAGAGGGCACCGCAGAGCACGTGGTCAACGCACGTATCTTCAGCGGTAACCGCCCCTCCACCTCTATCATGGCGCCGCGCCTGACCCCGCGCGTTCTGGGCTCCCTGATTGCCCTGTACGAGCACATCACCTTCGTTCAGGGTGTTGTTTGGGGTATTGATTCCTTCGATCAGTGGGGTGTTGAGCTCGGTAAGAAGCTGGCGCTGGATCTGGTTCCCGCTATTGAGGGTGACCGTGAGGTTCTGGCTCGTCAGGATTCTTCGACTGCTTCGCTGATTGACTACTACCTGAAGAACCGCACCAAGTAGTAGCGTGAGCCTGCATGTGCCGGTGTTATAGCCCGGCTGTGTGGGGTCAACATAAATACGCAAACCGCCGGATAGGCTCCCAGTCGGGAGGCTATCCGGCGGTTTTGTTATATGGGTTTTAGCTCAATGCTGTGCTGTTAGTTCACTGCGGGCAGGGTGTCGGAGGCGATCTCGGCAATAATGCGGACCACGGTGGATTCGGGTAGCTGCGGGATGCCCTGCTCGTCACGTACTACGCCACCGGCGTCGCGGTGAGCGGTCATGCCGGCGCCTTCGGTGGGCTCTTCGCCGTCGGCGCAGGTTGCGGGCACGTGCACAAATCCGGCGGGGATGCTCAACCCCAGTTCACGGCTGATGCGCTGGCCCTCGTAGAACACGTGGTTGCAGACGTAGGTTCCGGCGGTGTACGAAATCTCGACCGGCTCCCCCGCCGCACGCAGGCGCTCAAAGCTGGCGCGCACCGGCAGGGAGGAGAAGTACGCCTCCTGACCTCCGGGGGCGATTGGCTCATCGCAGCGCTGGTCGCCGTCGTTATCTTCAATACCGGCGGAATCCAGGTTGATAGCAACCTGCTCGAGGCTGACCACGTCGCGGCCGACCGCCACGCCCAGGCTAATGAGCGCGTCGGGCTGTACCTCCTGGAGGGCGGTGCGCAGGGCGGTGCTGGAACCGTCATAGCTGACGGGCAGCTCGCGGGTGATGACGTTCAAATCCGGGCGCATCCGGGCCAGCAGACGCTGAGCACCTTTGGTGAGCGCCACGGTGGGGTTTACGGGCACGCCGGGGAAAGGTCCGAAGAAGGTCAGCAGCAGGGTGCGTGCTTGATTGGGGGTGGTTGCCATGGTCAATCTCGTTTTCTGCGGTGGTTTTATGCAGTGTTGGTTTTATTCAGCAGTGTTCTTTTCGGCGGCTCGGCGTTCCAGATCCTTGGCGAGCGCCTCCAGCAGCTCTTCGGGGGTGGTAACGATGATGAGCTCGTCCAGGTAGCGTTCGTTGAGCAGGCCGGTGGACGCCATGTAGTGCATAGCATCGATGAGCTTGTCCCAGTAGCCGTTGACGTTCAGCAGGGCGACCGGCTTGGAGTGAATATCAAGGAACTGCCAGCTGAAAACTTCAAAGAACTCTTCGAGGGTGCCGGGGCCGCCGGGCATGGCGACGAACGCGTCAGCCTTGTCGATCATGGCGATTTTGCGCTGGTGCATGGTGTCCACAATTTCGAGGGTGGTCTGGCCGGGGTACACGCCCTCCAGGCCGACCAGCTTGTGGGTGACCACGCCGTAGACCACGCCGCCGGCGTCCAGGGTTGCGCCCGCGACGGTGCCCATGAGGCCGGTGCGGCCGCCACCGTACACCACGCCAATATTGTTCTGGGCGCAGAGGGTGCCGAGCTCCTGGGCGCGGGTGGTGAAGAGCGGGTCGTTGCCGGAGCGTGCACCGCAGTAGACGGCAAGGTTGTAGTCAGTCTTCTTCATGGTTCTCCTTGGGGTGTATGGGGGGGGGCGGGGTGGAGCGCCTCTATGCGTTCTACCCCCGATAGATGTTGTTGTGTTGAGGGTACCGGATGCACCTGTGTACCTCATGTGTGTCACCCGCCAGTTCAGGGGCGTGTACTGGGCGCTGTGGTTACGAGCGCGGTGGTTACGGTAGCGGGGTGCGTGCCAGTAGCGGGAAGATCTGTTCGGTATTCAGTGGTGCCTGCGATGCAGAATCGAAAGAGCTGCTCATGGCGGGGTTGACCCAGCGCAGCTCAGCGATTTCTGCCTGCGGCACCAGAGAAGCCAATAGCTCGTGTTGTTCGTCAGTGGGTGCGTATTCGTAGGTTTCGGCGCGTACCGTAAAGCCTGCCTCGTTCAGTGCCGCCGCTTCCAGGAGTCCGCGGTGGTGCATCCGGGCGGGGTTGGGGGTGAGCCCGATTTCTTCGTTCACTTCGCGGCAGGCGGTCTGTAGCGGGGTCTCCCCCGGTTCGGGTTTGCCGCCGGGCATCATGAACCCGTCACTGCCCCGTTTGCGCACGGTGAGTACGAGCCCGTCCCGGTTGCGGATTGCTACAGCACACACGTTCACGACGCGGTGCGTGCTGTCGATGGCGCTGTGCTCAGTAGCGCTGTGCTCAGTAGCGCTGGGTTCAGCGGGCGGGGCGGGCGGGGTTGCTTCTACTCGGTTCTGCGGGTTCTTCTGCGTGGGCATCTTTCTACCCTAGCATTTCTGTATCCTCCACCCGGCGCTGTGCGTGTTTGTCTTATTCATCCGCCCTATTATGCGCCCTGCAGGCGTTGGTTTTACGTAATATTTCGGCGAGTTATCTTATGTCCGGTTCATGCGTTTAGGCGCGTGTTACGGTGTAATTAACCGCGATGTCGCGGTACCGTATACGCACTCGACTTGGCGCGATACAGGAAGAGTGCGAATCGCTCAATCACCCATGTAGAAGGAACTTCATGATGGCTAACTCTTCTCGTGCCCGCCGCTACGGTAGCGCCGGCGCTTCTGTTCTTCTTGCCGCATCCTTGAGCCTGGGCGCTCTGCCTTCTGTTGCAGCGGCTAATACCCCGAATCCGGATAACCCGCCGGTTATTACGGTCTACAACTACAAGGTTGAGACCAATACCCGTCAGCTGAAGACCGCCCTGCGTCTGAACAAGATTACGTTCAAGGCGTCGAAACTGCCCGCGAAAACTACCGCTTTCGCCCCGGCATTGCACGAGGCAAACCATAGGGGTTTCCCGTTTCTGAACCCGATTCAGACGGTGCGCGTTGAGGGCCCGTTCAAGGACGGCACGGCGACTGCGACCCATTACGTTCCCGGTAGCCTGATTGACCCGGCGAAGAACTACAGCTTCGTCGCTAATATCATCGTTGATGGTTACGGGGGCGGTCAGGTTCTGCGCATGGACGTTGTGAAGGATAGCGCCGCACCGGTTCTGCACGTGGATTCGCCGCGTCTGAACACCAAGGGTGAGACCGTGTTGAAGGTGCGCGGTACCGGCTACACCGGTGAGGCGACCCCGCACGGTGTGCGCGTGGTGGTGTCTGATACGAATGTGTGGGTTCCCGGTCGTTTTCCTCAGACGGGTATGCGTTTCGTGGCTGAGGTGACCGTACCTGCTTCGCAGATTCACAACGGCGCTTTTGAGACGGAGGTGAAGGTCCCGGCGGATGTTGCGGCGACGCTGAATACCTCTCACAAGTACATTGCGGGCACTATGGCGGCTGGCGTTCAGGGTGCTGAGTACGGCTCGTTTGATGCTCAGAAGCCTCTTGAGCTTTTCGCGCAGGAGCCCGTGGTGTCTGCGGTTCCGACCTATGCCCCGACCGTGGCACCTCTGCCTGAGGCAACCATCGGCGTGAACCCCACCGATGCGCCCACCGTGGCACCCCTGCCCGAGGCAACCGTGGGTGTAAACCCGACCGACGCGCCGACCGTAGCGCCCCTGCCGGAAGCAACCATCGGCGTGAACCCCACCGATGCGCCCACCGTGGCACCCCTGCCCGAGGCAACCGTGGGTGTAAACCCGACCGATGCTCCCACCGTGGCACCCCTGCCCGAGGCAACCGTGGGTGTAAACCCCACTGATGCGCCGACCGTGGCACCCCTGCCCGAGGCAACCATCGGCGTGAACCCCACCGACGCTCCCACCGTGGCACCCCTGCCCGAGGCAACCATCGGCGTGAACCCCACCGATGCACCCACCGTAGCGCCCTTGCCTGAGGCAACCGTGGGGGTAAACCCGACCGACGCGCCGACGGTTCCCGCTCTGCCGGAAGCAACAGTCGGCGTGAACCCCACTGACGCACCGACGGTTCCCGCTCTGCCGGAAGCACCGGTTGCCGATAAGACCCCCAACGCTGACAAGCTGGAGGACGCAACCGTAGCGCATCCTAAGAGCAAACCAGCTCAGAGCAAGCCAGCTCAGAGCAAGCCCTCTCAGGAGGCTCCGGTGACCGCTGCCCGCTCCGCAAAGGACAATCTGGCACAGGACAGCCTCGCTAAGGAGAGCAGCCCCAAGAAGGCTACCCTGGCGAGCACCGGTGCATCCAGCGTTGGTGTGATTGTTGGCATTGGCGTTGCCGCGATTTGTGCGGGTCTGGGTTTGAGCGTTCTGCGCTCGCGCCGCCACTCCTAAGAGCTGCAGGGCATACAGCCTAGCTCACCCGTACGGAATAAACTGCGGATAGCAAAGAGCCGCCGGCTCCCCTCAATCAGGGGAACCGGCGGCTCTTCACGTATCAGCTCATTCAATCAGCTGGCGCAATCGTTTGCGTTACTTCGAAGCCTTCACCTCAATGCCGCTCACGTCAATCTGCTCCAACGGAATCAGGCGGTCACGAGTGACCACGCGGTGCACCAGCCAGACCGCGATAATCACGGGCAGACCAATGTAGGAGCTGAGCACGCCAGCCCAGTCACCGCTCAGGAACGCCTCGTAGTTCTGGCCACCAATAACGACCAGGCACATGAGGAAGGCGATAATCGGGCCCGCGGGGAAGAACGGCGCCACGTAGGGCAGGTCCTTCAGGCTGTTGCCCTGCTTCAGGTATGCGCGGCGGAAACGGTAGTGAGCCACGGCGATACCCACCCAGGTGATGAAGCCAGCCAGACCGGACACGTTCACCAGCCACAGGTACGCACCATCCGGCGAGAGCAGTGCGGCGATGAAGCCGACCGCGCCGATAGCTGCGGTTGCCAGCAGCGCGTTCATGGGCACGCCGCCGGAGTTGATGCGGGTGAACATCTTCGGTGCCTTACCCTCCTGGGCGAGTGCGAAGAGCATACGAGCCGAAACGTACAGGCCCGAGTTACCTGCAGAGAGCACTGCGGAGAGGATCACGGCGTTCATGATGGCTGCCGCGAAGGCGATGCCCGCACGCTCGAAGATGAGGGTGAACGGGGAGATGTTGATGTTGCCGTCCGCTGCGGTGAGCAGGTTCGGGTCGGAGTAAGGAATCAGGAAGCCGATGACGACCATCGCGCCGATGTAGAAGAGCATGATGCGCCAGAACACGCTGGTCAGTGCGCGGGGCACGTCGCGGCGGGGGTTCTCAGATTCGCCGGCAGCCACACCGATCATTTCGGTGCCCTGGAAGGAGAAGCCTGCCACCATGAAGATGGTGAGTACGGCGGGTGCGCCGCCGACGAAGGGTGCCTCACCGACGGTCCAGTTGGAGACGCCCGGGGAGCTACCGCCCAGGATGCCGAAAATCATGGCGATACCAGCGATGAGGAAGACGACCACGGTAACGACCTTGATGGTTGCGAGCCAGAACTCGCTTTCACCGTAGGAGCGTGCCGAGAGGGCGTTGATGCCGGTCAGCAGCACAAGGAATCCTGCCGCCCACACCCAGGATGGGATGTCCGGGAACCAGTACCTCATCACCTCGCCGACGGCGACGAGCTCGGCGGCGACGGTAATCGCCCAGTTGAACCAGTAGTTCCAGCCCATGGCGAAGCCGAAGGACGGGGACACGTAGCGTGCCGCGTAGGTCTGGAATGCGCCGGGGACGGGCAGGTGCGCAGCCATCTCGCCGAGGGACTGCATGAGGAAGAGCACCATGATGCCGATGAGGGCGTAGGCGAGGATTGCGCCGCCGGGGCCTGCGGTGGAGATGGTCTTACCGGAGGCGACGAAGAGGCCGGTGCCGATTGCGCCGCCGATTGCGATCATCTGCATGTGGCGGGCGGAGAGGCCTCGCTTCAGTTCGCCCTCTGCGGGGGTGGCTTCCGATGCAGCGCCGGAAGTCTCTGTAGGCTGTGCCATGTCAGGTCTTCTTTCTGAGGCTATTGCTTCGTGCGTTTGCTAGCGGTCTAGTCTGGTGTCCAGTCTAGTCCTGCTGCGGGTGGTGCCGCCGAAGGTTTGTGCCTGGGTCAAGAAATTCTTCAATCTTAAGGATTTCTTACGTACCGTAAGTTTTCCTAATCTGAGGGTCAATCCTACCCGCTTTCCGGGCTCTTTTCCACCCCAAACCCACAAAAACACAGAAAAACCCTCCCGAGCCGCTCCATCACGAGCGGCACGGGAGGGCCTCAAGTCAGGCTATCTCTCCGGGCGTTTAGTCCGTCTAGCCTTTCTAGTTCGCCAGGTTGTGGAACGAAACCTTCGTGGGGTGCTCCACGGTACGGGAAACGGTGCAGTCCTTCTGCTCGCTGAGCTGAATCAGGCGGTCCACCATCTTCTGCGCAGTGGCGCCCTGCTCGTCCTCGGGGAATCGCACATCAAAGTCCACCTCAACGTCGTCGAGGCGCACCGCGCCGTCTTCGGTCTGCTTCAGCGCCGAGGCGAGCACCTCGAACACCTCGGGGGTGGAGCGGCGGGAGGTGCCCGCGTCCACGTCCACGGAGGAGCAGCCGGCAATCGCGGCGAGCAGCAGCTCGACGGGGGTCAGCAGGCCCTCACCCACACCGAAGTCGAGGGTTGCGCCGTTGGCACCGTAGGCACGGTAGCGCAGGCGGTCGATGCGCTCGATCTTGGTCTGGCGGTAGTTTTCGAGCTCGCGGCGTTCCTGCTGGCGCGAGTACACCTTCTTCTGCTCTTCTGCGGTGTTCCGGGAGGCATTCTGCTCAGCCATTGAAGTTCCTTTCGGGTTGTCTGCGCGGTCGCTAGGTTATTCAGCGCCGCGTTGTTTAGTGTCATTCACTATAAGCGTGTTTCTCATATTTTATTCCCGGACTCTTTTTCTCCTTGGTCAACCGCTTGCTCCTATACACTGGAAAGCCGCGACGGGCGTTATCTTGACCCGCGCACAGGCAGATGAGGCATTTCACAGAACGTAACGCATACGAGGAACCCACTTATGGCACAGACTCCCAAGCTTCAGGGCGCTAAACATCAGGGCGCTAAGCATCAGGGCACTCGGCTTAAGGGAACCGGCGTGCAGAATGATTTCCGCTTGGCTGTTGCGGATTCTTCCGTGGTGATGCTCGGTATCGCCGTGCTGGGTTTGGGTTTGGGCATTATTCTCAACGCGCACGGCCTGCCCCTCTGGACTGCGCCACTGCTCTCTGCCCTAGTTTTTGCCGGTTCGGTGGAGTTCCTCATGGTGGGTATGGTCAGCGCTGGCACGCCCCTGGCGTCGATTGCGTTGACGGTGTTCCTGGTGAATGCGCGCCATCTGGTGTACGGTCTTTCCTACCCGTTGCACAATGTGAAGGGTTTCTGGGCTAAGGCTCTGGCGATTCACACTCTTTGCGATGAGGCGTTTGCTCTCAACTCCGGTCCCGATCGTAATGAGCGTTCGGGGGCGCGCATTCTGTGGGTGAACGTGCTGATTTACGTGTCGTGGGTTCTGAGCGTAGTCCTCGGGTATGTGCTGGGCGCGAGCTTCCTCAGCAGCCTGAAGGGCGTGGACTTCGTGATGGTGGCCATCTTCACGGTTCTTGCGATGGACGGCTACCGCGCCAACCCGGATCGCGTGACGGCGCTCTTTGTGGCGGTTTCGGCGGCGGTTGCGCTGATTTTTGCGCCGTCCTCGTTCCTGGTGGTGGCGTTGGGTTCGTATGTGGTGCTGCTGCTGGCGCGTTTCCCGGTGGCGAAGCGCCGCGGTACGCTACCGCATCGTGCTGGGCATGAGGTAGCGGCTGAGGCTGAAAGCGCTGCAGAGAGCCCAGCCACCGCCGCTACTCCTGACGCGCCCGCTTCCACACAGCGATAAGAACGTTACATACGTGTTCAAAACCAGTTAGGATAGATGAGTGGAGCTTCGCTCTCCCCTCTTTCTATTTCTAGGATTCGCATAATGCCTCCCGCGCGAACCTGCACGGAGGCTCCCAGAGGTTGAGGTACCCCATGACTCAGATGAAAGACACCGCTAAGGAAACTAGCGACGCAGAACGCTGTGCCGCCCCGGAGTAACACCGCACCGGGAGCGGCATCACCCGAGGTCACGCACGAGAACTACTGACGCGCACAACTACCCGCGCAGAAAAACTTGCGCTGAAAATTTACGCAGAAAAACTCGTGCAGGAGGAACGGCCCTCCGCCTCCACGTTTCGCGGCTTTCATCAACTCACGTACCTACCGCACTACTTAGCACCCTGCCTCTCTTCGGCTGGACTCTCCCCACCCTTTTTCGCGGATGCTTTCAGGTTTCGCGGACGCTTTTCAGGGCTTCACCCGCACGCCTTGTTCAGGGTTCTTCCGCTCTTTTCGGGTTCTTTCGCTGAGTATGTGCAGAAAGAGAAAATCTTCATGAATAGTGAAGTGACCACCGGTTATATTCTTGCCGCAATACTTGTGGCTGCAGGTATCACGTTCCTGCTTCGTTTGCTACCTTTCGGTTTGAAGAAGGCGCTGGCTGGCTCCGAACTTTTGGATGCGCTCAGCCACTGGATTCCGCTCGGCGCAGTCGCGCTGCTTGCCATCTATGCGGTGGCGAAGATTGATTATTCTTCGTTCGCTACGGCGGCACCGTACTTGGCGGGTCTGGTGGTGACCGTGGCGGTGCACCTGTGGCGTAAGAATATGGTGTTGAGTATGGTGGCGGGTACCGTCACCTGCGTTGTACTGGCTAACTGGGTTTTCTAGGGGGTTACGATGAGCATCTCTAAGGATCAGGAAAACAACGCTGTTTCGCCTTCTCTGGCTTCTTCCTCTCAGCCTTCTTCGCCTCAGGGTTCAGGTTCTGCACCTCACCAGGCAAGCCAGGAGCAGGTTGAGCAGGTTATTGCCTCTGCTCTTCCGCTGACCGGCATGATTCCGGTAGTGGAGGCGACCGCCTCCCCCGATGCACAGGGCTCTCAGCAACCGCACGAGAGCGGTTTTGCGGAGGCGATCCGCGTTGCCGGTGTCATCATGCTGGGTCTGTTCTTTGTCGGCATTGGTCTGGGCGTGATGGTGCACAGTTACGGTCTGCCGTTCTGGGTGGCTCCCCTGCTGCCGGTGCTGGTGTTTGCCGGTTCGGTGGAGTTCGTGCTGATTGACATGGTCTCGAATCATGCGTCGCTGTTTTCTATTGCGGTGATGACTCTGCTCATTAATTCGCGCCACCTCATGTACGGTCTGTCGTACCCGATTGAGCGTGTGCGTGGTGGTTTGGCGAAGTTCTACACCGTGTACACGCTCATCGATGAGGCGTACGCGCTGAACACCGGACCGGACCGTCATAAACTTCGTGCCTCCCGCATCCTGTGGATTCACGCGGGCCTGCATTTGAGCGTTTTGTCGAGCGCTACGCTCGGCTATGTGCTGGGTGCAAGTTTCTTGAGTGAGCTCAAGGGCGTGGATTTTGTGATGACGGCGCTCTTTGCGGTGCTCGCTATCGATGCGTATCGCAGTTCTAAGGACCGCACGACTGCCGCTATTGCGGGTGTGTCTGCGGTGGTTGGCTTGGTGTTGGCGCCGCAGTCGATGCTGCTGATTTCGATGGTGGTGTACATTCTGCTGTTGGTGTCGCGTTTTGTGGTGGCTAAGCGCCGCGGCACTCTGCCGGAGCATATGCTGGTCGCGGATGAGGAGCCCGCCGGAGCCGCCGAAACCTCCGAAACCTCAGGCGCTCCCGGCAATCCCGGCGCCTCTGCGCACTAAGCCTAGCTCGCGCACTAAGTCTGAATCGCGCACTAGCGCCTGGGTATAGTAAAGCGCCCCGCCCACCCGAAATACCGGGTGGGCGGGGCGTTATGCTGTCGCCAGCCGCATGTGTGGGTGAACCCTAGATCATGCGCTGTAGACGTTCAGTATCTGCTGTGCTGGTACCGCCAGGTGTCCCTGACGGAAGTATGTGCGGGTGCCGGGATTGCGTCCGGCTCCCGTACTAAGCTTACTTGATAGCTGCTTACTTGATAGCTGCCAAGGCTGCTTCGTAGTTGGGCTCGTTGGTGGTTTCGGGAACCAGCTCGGTGTAAATGACCTCACCGGCGGGGTTCACGACGACCACGGAGCGTGCCAGCAGACCAGCCAGGGGGCCGTCAATCAGCTTCACGCCGAAGTCCTCACCGAAGGAGGAGCGGAAAGCGGAGGAGGTGACGACGTTCTCAATGCCCTCGGCTGCGCAGAAGCGGCCGATTGCGAAGGGCAGGTCGTTGGAGACGCACAGCACGACGGTGTTCTCCAGGCCTGCAGCCTGCTTGTTGAAGGTGCGGACGCTGGTTGCGCACACACTGGTGTCGACGGAGGGGAAGATGTTCAGCACCAGGTTCTTACCTGCGAAATCTGCGGAGGAGATCTCGGAGAGATCAGCCGCGAGAACCGAGAATTCGGGCAGCTTTGCGCCGACTGCGGGCAGGTCGCCGTTGGTGTGGATTACGAGTTCGTTATGTAGAGTTACTTCAGCCATGCCTTCATTGTCCCCTGGATAGGGCGGGTGTGCAAGGGGACACAGGCACTAGCGGGCGGAGTTTCCGCATAGCTGATTTTCTGCGGTGCCGCTTCGCCTCAGCGGCACCTCTACAATGGGCAGGTGAGCATATTGAGGCACGTATCTTCCGCCTTGCGCCGCTGGCGCACCCCGTGACGAATTTCAGGGCACTCCGTCAGGACCTGCGCCGTCAGCGGGTGGAGGGTCGTGCCCTCATTGATCCGCACAATACGTACCGGCCGAGTGTGCGTGCCGAGCTGCGCCGTATGTTCACACGCCCCCTCCCCGTGGAAACACAGACGCTCATATGTAACGCCCTGCTGGCGGCAATCTGCTGGTACCTACTCCCGGAAGCCTGGCGTTCGTGGCTGTTTAGCGAGTTTAAGGGCCCGGCTGGTTTTGCGCTGGTGATGGTCGGCTGGATGGTCGCGGACGTCACCTCAACGAACCTGATGGGTCACGATGAGGAGCATGCGCTGCGTGCGTTGCGCAGTAGCGACCCGCACGCCCTGCGCCTGTTCGTGCGCACGAAGGCTATTGCAATCGGCCTGATCACGGGTGTTTCCGGTACCCTGCTGGCGCTGATTCTGCACAGTCAGGACAAGCACCTGACCCCCACCCTCATGATGTCCCTGTCGTTCTTTGTGGTGCCGGCTATTGTGGTGTCCCTGGGCTCGATTCTGGGCGTGATTTATCCGTACCGTCTGCGCGGCTGGCAGTTCCGTTGGGCGCACCGTAAGAACCTGCGGATGAGCGCCCGCTGGGTTCTTCTCTGTTTCGGTCCGGGCTGGGTGCTGGGTACGGTGCTGATGTCGCTGATGTTCCCTTCGTTGTTCCTATCGGATGCGCTCGCGCGCCTTCTCAGCCCCGGCGTGGATCCGCGCGATATTGCGTTCCGGCCGCTGCTGTTTTCGCTGATTTTGTGGACTCAGGGCGCTATTAGTCTATGGGTTTTTCCGCGAATTACGGCGCGTATTGCGACCGCGCGGCGTGCCTGGCTGGTGCATTATCTGACGGACGATAAGGTCTGCTAGCCGGTTTTTATTGCCGAGGGTTCTGTTGCCGGGCAGACGTAGCGCGCATGCCACGGTAACGACATGCCACGGTAACAAGCGGCGCTGACCGCGCGCCCTGCGTGCCCGCCTCTTTTTCCCTATACTGGACGAGTTCACTATTCACTTCTTGACCAGCACCGATGCGCGCTGCCGCGCATCTTCAGGAGTATTCATGTCTTCTATTCGCCGCCGCTTTACCGGCCGCACCGCTTTGGCTCTACCCGCGCTGGGTGCCGCTCTAGCTCTTGTTGTCACGTCCTGCTCGGCAAGCACTGATTCTGCTGTTTCGGGTACCGTGGTGTCTTCTTCTGGTAGTGCTTCTGCCTCCGCGAGCGCTACTTCTACGCAGGAGCTGTTCCCCACCCCGTCGGCGAGCCCGAGCGCATCCGCGAGCGCTTCGTCGCCTGCTCCGGTGCCGTCGGTGGTGACGATTACGGTTCATGCTGAGCCGACCGCCTCCGAGTCGAAGACCTCTGAGTCGAAGTCGGATTCCAAGTCTGAGTCGAAGAAGGACTCCACCTGCGCTTCTGATTCTGCGTCGGCCGTGGTGTCTAAGGCTCTGCGCGATTTGAAGAATAAGAAAAATTGGGATCAGTGGACGAACGTTTCGGAAAGCTACGAAGGTTACGACCCCTGTGCTGAGCTGTCGTGGATTGACGCGGTTCCGGGTTCTTCCCCGTCTTCGTGCTGCACCGCGGCGATGGTGCACCACATTCTGCTGTTCCACCGCGGCAAGTTCATTGGTACCGCAACCTATGAGCCGTACTCGTTCTCCCCGGTGATTACCCGCACCTCGGACAGCTCGATTCGTGTGACCTACCGTTACATGAAGGAAGACGAGAAGGTACACAACGCGAGCGGCCGCGCGACCGCTGAGTTTACCTGGAGCTCTTCGCAGAACAAGGTTGTGATGACCGGTGAGGTTCCGCCGAGCTACTAGGCAGCCCGCCTCATAGGCTCGCGGCCCCGAATCTATGCGTTTGAAGCCAGAGCGTTTGAAACCCAGAGAGTTTGGGACCAGGGGGTTTGGGGCCCAGACGTTGGGCATACGAGAAACCCGCCGTCTCGCATATGGTGCATATGTGAGAGGGCGGGTTTTCGTTGCTTAAGGATATGTAGAATGCCCGAGGGCTAACTGTTTAGGCAGCGAACTTCTTGTAGCCGAAGTATGCAGCGCCTGCCAGGATAGCGATGAACAGAATCTTCTTCATGGTGTACTCCTTTGATTGTTCCGATAGGCACCCGGTGTTTCACCCCATCTGGCAACTCACCGAAAGGTGAGGGGCAGGCGGGGCGTCATCCGCGCGTGGTGCCGTTGTTCCCTATCTTACCTGCTTTTGAACAACGTATTTCCGTTTGGCGTGCTGAGTCCGCATTCTAGACAGTCAAACACGCGACGGTTAGCGCACCATTGAGCCGAGGAATACGCCTCTGACGGGCGCATAATGGGAGCATGAGTATTTTTAAGAAGAAAGAGTACAGCGCGCAGCGCTCGGCTACTCGCATGGCTCGCGCCCTCGCTGTGATGGGTGCGCTGCACTTCATCATCCCGGATCCCTTCGACTCGATTGTGCCGAAGTACCTGCCGGGCCCTGCGCACGCGTACACTCACGCGTCGGGTGTAGCTGAGCTGGGCACCGCCGCCCTGCTGGCTAATGACAAGACTCGCCGTGCCGGTGGTCTGCTTGCGGCTCTGCTGTTTGTTGCGGTGTTCCCCGCGAATATTCAGATGGCGTTGGATGCGCGTAACCAGTCCACTCAGCGTAAGGCTATTGCGTACGGTCGTCTGCCCCTGCAGCTGCCGATGATTTGTAGCGCTCTGAAGATTTGGCGTAAGTCGAAGTAGCCAATATATTCATCATTCGATGCGTCCGGCACGCATCTCATTAATGAGAAAAGCACCTTAGTGTTTTAGAGATAAAACGTTAAGGTGCTTTTAGCTTAATAAAAGCTCATATAAGCTCTTCTTACATCATATTTACGTATAATTGAAAACAACATACTATCTGCTAACGTGGCAGATATATAAACCCAAGGAGATTACAATGGGTACTTTTATTGGCACCATTATTACCGGCGCAATTATTGGTGCACTTGCACGCTTCTTCATGCGAGGTCGCCAGAACATTTCGATTCTTTGGACCATTATCTGCGGTGCTGTCGGCGCCGCTATCGGTACCTGGGCAGCGACTCAGCTGGGTGTTGCAGACACTCGCGGCATTGATTGGATTCGCTGGATTATCTCAATTATTGCCGCAATGCTGACCATTTCCCTGTACATGGGACTGACCGGTAAAAAGTAGAAATATTCGTCAATTTCTTTTAAAACCTAAGCAATTTTTATAAAGCAAAAGGCGGCACCTCCCCTAGCGTGAGCTAGTGCGGGAGGTGCCGCCTTTTCTGCGTCTTGTGCGAAGCGCTTTACGTCTTCTTGGCTATATCGCCTTCGCTTATGCCTTCTTGACCACGGAGGACTTCAGGTACATCTGGCCTGCGCCGGGGACCTTCGCCTCAATGTCGTGGCCGTTGACGGGGGATTCGAGCAGGCGGATGCCGCGCACCTTGGTGCCTGCCTTGATGTCTGCGCCGCCCTTGACCTTCAGGCCCTTGACGATGGTGACGGAGTCGCCGTCGACGAGCTCGTTACCGACGGAGTCCAGAACCTTGGAGCCTGCTGCTTCTTCGGTTTCGCCTGCTGCGGTGCGTTCCCATTCGTGGCCGCACATGGGGCATGCCCAGAGTTCGCCCATTTCGTAGGTGTAGTTTTCGTTGCATTCGGGGCAGGCGGGTGCTTCGATTTCGTTGAGGTTTTCGCTCATGGTTCCTTCTTCGATCTGTGCGGATGTGTCGCTCCCCTGCCACGGTGATGCTGCAGTATTACTGCGGTGGTGCTGCGGCGTGTGGGCGCGCGTCAGCGAGGGCGGGGTGCGACGGTGGAGGGTGCGAGGATTCTCGCGTTCGTGCTGACTATACCATTTGGTGGGTCTCAAGCCTACTTTTCTGTATGTCATCTGCGGCTCATCTGAGGTTGCGGAGGAGGCCGAGGAGGGGACCGGGAAGCCAAGAATATAAAATTTGCGTAATATTTGCGAAAATTCGGGTTTTTGCTCATCGTGCAGAAGATAGGGCGTGTAAAGTATTTAGGGCATTTGTACGTTTATTGAGTGAAAGGCACGACTTCATGAAGCTTTCTGCACGTAACCAGTTCGCAGGTAAGGTTGTTGAGATCACCGAGGGTGCAACCAACGGCATCGTTAAGATTGAGATCGCTCCCGAGGTTGTTATCTCTGCGTCCATCACCAACGAGTCCATCAAGGAACTGGGCCTGAAGGTTGGCGAGACCGCGTACGCAGTCATCAAGGCATCCAACGTGATGGTTGGTGCTGACCACTAATCCCGGTCAATAAGACTTACACCCGAGGGCTGCTTTTTGTGGCGCGCGAGGGTGAATAGGGCGGAGCCCCGCACTACGAGCTGTAGTGCGGGGCTCCGCTGTTATGTTTTTATCGCTTAGACGTTGAAGCGGAACTCCACCACGTCACGGCGTATATCAATGTTTCAGGGTAAGCAGTACCCTACGAGGAGAGCCACCCCTTCCGCTGCCCGACTTCCGCGACAGCCGCTTCCAGCCTCTCCCCATAGATTTCCCACAAATCAGGACACTTTTCACTAATCCATTCGAAACCCTGACGGACATCGACATCATCAATTCCCCAGTTTCCTTCCGATTCAGGTACTGATTCAATTGCGGGAGCTAGGTTTTGAATCATCCGCATCGCTAGATGACTATCGACATCGGCAACCCAGCCAACCGCTCTGATGAGCCAGGCAGCTGTAGCAGTAACACTGTCGGTCGAGCCTTTAATTTCCCATCGGTCAAACGAGCGAAGGACATCTCGATGTAGCAGATAGGCGAGAGCATCCGCGATGTCTCTCTTCAGCTCCGCCACCTCATCCGTATCCAGCCTCGGGCCTCCGCGTCCCATTTCCAAGTCTTTGACCGCGAGAAGGGCACCTGTCAGAACATTCAGCTTAAGACCACCGGGAGCCCGAGAATCAATCCTCTCAACCGCGTCAAGAAGAGGACTCGCCGCCTGGGGAAGAGCATTAACCAAATCCCGGTAGAAGGAGTGACCCGGACGTTGCTTTTCTGCAGTCGGTCCCGTAACAAGTTCAACGATACGTGAGACTTCAATCTTTGCTTCCTGTCTTTTTACTTCCGCAATGAATTTGAGCAATCCGGGATAGGGCGGGTACCTGTCGTTTTCTGCATAGCGACGCTCGAACCCGTCAACATAATTACTCACAGCAGCATCAGTCAGGTTATCTTGCACTTTCACACCAGTGGACGTTCCCGGAAGCGCAAGAGCAGGGTTGGCGCGGAGATGATTGAGGAGGAAATCCCAATCCGCTCCCTCATACCCACGAATCTCCTTCCACAGTAGCGCCAGATGTGTGGGGTCTGAGGCTTGAGGAACAATCCCCAGCAGCGCATCGCGTCGCTGGAGCTGAGAAACCGACGTTAGATTAGCGAGGATTTTGGCTTGCAACTCGCTATCACGTTTTGCTTGTTTCGCTCCTACCTTCCATAGCACAATGGGGATGAGTGCAGTAGCTACAAAGGATGCTAAACCCAAGAGAAACATCGGGTCATCCCACGACAACCTGTTTAAAAGAGAATTCCACCAATCGATTATCATTTCTTACCTCCTAGACGTTGAAGCGGAGCTCCACCACGACATTATGCTTCAGTATTGCCTTGCTTTTCCTCAGTTATTTCTTCCGGCGGAGGCGTGAGCCATTCTCCCGCGCGACGAGCCGCATTAATGTATTGGCTATAATTTTTTACAATCTCGTTTTGATATTCCTTCGAAACACCAAGACGCTTCAGAATGACCAACCTAATAATTGCCTTCGTGACATCAACGATGGCAAGCAGCTCATCAACACTTTGTTTAGGAGCCACCCCTTTATGGGTAAGATCATTTCTAGCTTTTACGGTTTTCTTCGCCCAGTATTCAACGTCAGGAACAAGGTATAAAACATTATCCTCATTCGCTCGTTCTGCAAGATCCATAAGTCTGATTCGAAGACTTGGGTCATTACGAAGATTTGATATTACAGTTTCTTTATACCAAGCAGGAACTACATTTATTATCTCTTTTTTCATCTTTTTAAACTCTGCGGCATCATGCATATGAGGTCTAATCTTAAGGTTACGATGCAACACTTCAGCCGCCCCAGTCACTGCTAAGAGATCATTCTCAATGAAAGGCATATCTTCAAGCTGTATAGCCATCACCATATTCACCGCAGCCCTGGCGCGAGACACTAAATCAAACCATTTCACAAGAGAGTCGACAAAAGGAAACGCTTCAGAGACAAGTCGAGCATCGCTAATACTACCGGACCATCCACGTCCTTCTCCAATCTTCATCCGAGAACAAATAATACTCACACATTTATTATCAGAATTTGAAATATCCTCAGCGTCCTCAAACTGAAGCCAAACAATACCTGAAGCTTGGTCCGTAACAAAGGAAACAAAATTCTGAATAACACGAGCTTCTTCGAGCCCCTCTTCCAGCGAGACACCGTCATTTACAAGAATTCGACAGAACAAGTCGTCCCCGTCAGAGGCTTCAATTTCATTCACATTACACAGCTCAATATACCGACCCCCAAAATCAATTTCCTTCTTCTCTTCCGCCGATAAACACCAAAAACCTAAATTATCAACAGAAATCCTAAGACCACCAAATACTTTATTATCCTTATTTTCTAGATGTTTCCCTAGAATCAGCTTCTCCGCTTTGATCTTGCAATAACTTGCATAACTTAATCCGCTGGGCCTCCAAAGCCTTATGGGGCTCATATCTCTTGCATCCATAATCGTAATATCTACTCCGTTAGCGACACCATAAATCACATCATACGAAATTAAATCTTTATCCCTAACGAGTCGACCTAGATTCCCATGCTCATCTTCATCTATCTCCCCAACTTCATCAGGATTACACCCATCAAAATAATTATCTAATTTGAGATTCAGTCCCCCCTTACCATCATAAATAAGGGTTCCTGCAACCTTGTTATCAGGATTTTCGGGAAGCCACCAATGACCAACCCATTCGCCCTTTTCGGCAAAAGGAAATGGAGAGTTATTCATTTCATCCTCCAAATAAAAGAATCAAGCTAAAACAGAATTTCATCTAGGTGACATTTTTGCGCTCCCTACATAAAATTCAATTAGCGGTTTACATTACGATCTAAGGGTACAAAAAATCCGGTGACAGTGAGATGATTTTCGTCATCCCTCCCCGTCACCGGATTCTCAAAGTCCTATCGACCCGTCAGATTTAGACGTTGAAGCGGAACTCGACCACGTCGCCGTCCTGCATGATGTAGTCCTTGCCCTCCATACGGACCTTACCGCGAGCCTTCGCCTCCGCCATGGAGCCAGCCTCATCCAGATCCTTGAAAGACACAACCTCAGCCTTAATGAAGCCACGCTCAAAATCAGAGTGAATCACACCAGCAGCCTGCGGCGCAGTATCACCCTTATAAATCGTCCAAGCGCGAGCCTCCTTCGGGCCAGCAGTCAGATAAGTCTGCAAACCCAGAGTCGAGAAGCCAACACGAGCCAGCTGATCCAGACCGGACTCATCCTGACCGTTCATCTCCAGCATCTCGCGAGCCTCCTCCTCAGACAGCTCCACCAGATCAGCCTCCAGCTTCGCATCCAAGAACACAGCCTCAGCCGGCGCAACCATGTCACGCAGTTCCTGCTGCTTCTCCTCAGACGCCAGAATGCCCTCATCCGCGTTGAACACGTAAATGAACGGCTTAGCAGTCAGCAAGTTCAGCTCCTTCAAGTGAGCCAGCTCCAGCTTCTCATCCTTCGCACGAGAAATGATGGTGTCACCATCCTCCAGGATCTTCTGCGCAGCCTTGTAGGTCTCCAGCTGAGCGGCATCACCCTTCTTAATCTTCACAGCCTTCTCCAGACGCGGAATAGCGTTCTCCAAAGTCTGCAGGTCAGCCAGAATCAGCTCAGTGTTGATGGTCTCCATATCGGAGGCGGGGTCAACCTTGCCGTCCACGTGAATGACGTCCGGGTCATCAAACGCACGCACCACCTGGGCGATAGCGTGCGCCTCACGAATATTCGCGAGGAACTTGTTACCCAGGCCCTCACCCTCAGAAGCGCCCTTCACAATACCCGCAATATCAACGAACGAAACAGTCGCAGGCAGAATACGCTCCGAACCAAAAATCTCAGCCAGACGGTTCAGACGCGCATCCGGCAGGTTCACCACGCCCACGTTCGGGTCAATGGTCGCGAACGGGTAGTTAGCCGCCAGCACAGTGTTGCCGGTCAGAGCGTTGAACAGGGTGGACTTGCCCACGTTAGGCAGGCCAACAATGCCGATAGTTAGAGCCACAAGTTTTCCTTCGAATCATGTACCCCGCCACACACTCAGGATGCGCCGCGTACGTGATGCGGCGGGTGCGGGTGGGCATAGGGCGAAAATGGTGCCCGCATCCAAGCGCGGCACCGCCAGTCTCAGGAAGAAACGGGTGCGGGGCGCCTGCGGGCATAGACACTACCATTCTACCGTGTTCGCGCAGGAGCCGCCCTGGTTGTCGTCCTGGTTGATGAGAGCAGGGGCTAGAGCCAGCCGTTCTCCGTGGCGATACGCACCGCATCCTGACGCGTCGACGCGCCCGTCTTCGCCATCGCCGCCGACAAATAATTACGCACCGTACCCGCCGACAAAAACAACGCCGCCGCAATCTGCTGAGCCGTACCACCCGACGCCGCCTCACGTAGCACCTGCGCCTCACGCTCCGTCAACGGAGAAGCACCCGTCACCAAAGAATCCGCCGCCAACGACGGATCCACCACACGCAACCCCGCATGCACACGACGAATCGCCTCCGCCAACTGGCGAGCACCCGTATCCTTCACCACGAAACCACTCGCACCAGCCTCCAGGGCGCGGCGCACATAACCGGGGCGGCCAAAAGTCGTCACAATCAGCGTACGCACCGGCTCACCCGACTCGCTCAGCGCGCCCGCGTCGCGAATCGCGGCGGCCGCCTCAATACCATCAGCCAGCAAAGCACCGGGCATCTGCACGTCCAGGAGAACCACGTCCGGCTTCAATAGGGCGACAGCGCCCAGCACCTCGTCACCGCTACCGACCTGCCCCACAATCTCCAGGTCGACCTCCAGACCCAGCAGGGCGGCAAGAGCCTCACGGATGAGCTGCTGATCGTCAGCGAGCAGAACACGAATCATGGGAACCTCACGGGGAACGAGCGAATACCGGCACGGCGGGCGCACTGGGCGCTACCTACCACCACGATACAGGGGTTACCGGCTCACCCGTCCAGGGTTGGGCGCCAATTTTCAGCATTTAAAGCGCGGCTAAACGTGCGTCTTTAGAGCACCGAGGTGTCGCCGTCCATGCTCACACGGATGCGTGTGCCCACCCCACCGCCAGGGTTCTCCGCCAGCCACTGCTCGGGCGCCACCTCGATCACCACGCTACCGCCGGAGGCCGCCACACGCTGAGCCATGCCCGTCAAACCGTTACCGCGGGCATCGCCCACGCCCACGCCGTTGTCAAGGATGTCCAGACCGGTTGCGCTCAGGCGCACCCGCGCCGCGTTCGCACCCGAGTGGCGCACCATGTTCGTGACCGCCTCACGCAGAACCCAGGAGAACAGCTTCGCGTTCACGCCAGCCACCGCGAGCGCGCTCTGAGCCTCCGGCAGTTCGGCGCGAATACCGGCGGTCTGCAGGGCACGGCCCGCACCCTCAATCTCACCCGAGAAGTCGGGCACGCGCAGGCGCGTCACGGTTGAGCGAACCTCCGCCAGGGATGCGCGGGACAGTTGCGCGATTGCCTCCATTTCGGCGCCGGCGCGGGCGGGGTCAATCTCCAGCAGACGCTGCGCCAGCTCAGCCTTGAGGGTGATGACGGTCAGGGAGTGGCCCAGCACGTCGTGCACGTCGCGGGCAATCTCCTCACGCTCCTCGGAGAGCGCCAGGGAGGCACGTGCTACGTCCGCACGTTCGCCCAGCTCAATCAGGTAAGAGAAGCCCAGAAGACCCACCATCGGCGCACCGATAAAGAGGGCGATACCGCCGCGCGCGGTGACGTCAAAGCCGATACTCGCCATAAAAATTAGCCAGCAGACCAGGGCAATCGTCGCCGCTACACCCAAGCGCAGGCGGTACGGGGCGATCGTGCCAAAAATCCAGAACGCCACAAAGTACATGCTGAACGACAAAAACACCACATACGCCGATTCCAGCCGCAGCGCCGTCAGGCCAGCCACGGGCAGTGCCATCAGTAGCGTCCAGATGACGCTTCGGCGCACCGTGGAGGCGACCGGCACCAGCCACGGCACTGCGTACGCCGAGCAGTTCACCACCGCGAAAAGTGCCACCAGCACTACACCGGTCCAGCGCACCGGCGCCAGCTCCGGGGTGGTGAGGAAGCTGTCCAGCGGCATGAGCAGAAACACCAGCCACGGGGCGCTGAAACCCAGCGCCAGCCAGTTCACGTTGCCGCTGCGTTCGCGGTGGAGGAAGCGGAAGCGGTTCTTGCCCAGGGTGCGCTTCGCGGCGGTGGGTGCCACCTCGTTCTCTGCGTGGGGGTGTTCGTTCTCGTAGGAATGGGTGTGGGTGTGGGTTTCGGTCATGGTTCTAGCCTAACGTGCGGGTGCCGCGGGTGCAGATACCACCGGCGCGGCGGTGTCAGTAGCGGCAGTGTTAGTAGGAGCAGCGTGAGTGGATACGGCTTCCGCCGCAGCCTCGGGAGCTCCTGATACTACGGAACCCTTGAGACTGCGGCGGGAAGAATCATTTAGCGGCGGGTTGCGCGGCGCATCAGCAGGGCAGAAACACCCAGGAAGATCGCCGCCCACACGACCAGGCTCACCACTGCGTACCAGAGCGGCTCGGTCACGAACCAGTCCTCACCGCCCGAAATAATGGTCTGACCTGCACTGAAGGGGTAGCGGGCAATCTCGGCGGCACCGTACAGCGGGGTGAAGCGGGCGTACTTCAGCAGGTCGGTGCTCAGCGGGGAGAACACGGTACCGAAGAAGCTCATAATCACCAGCAGACCGTTCGCAATGGACACGGCGTTCTCGTTACGAATCAGCAGACCCATCATGATGCCGTAGAAGGCGAACACCAGACCGCACAGCACCGTCAGCGCACCAGCGGCAAGCTGCTGGTTCACAGGAATCTCAACACCGGTGAACATGCCCACAATGTTCACCGCAATCACCGGCAGCGCAGAAATCACCAGGGCGGTCAGCGCCTTCGCACCCAGGTACTTGCCGGTGGTCAGCGGGGTCAGCGCCAGCTGGCGGTTCCAGCCGCTGGAGAGCTCGGTGACGGTGCTGCCGCTAATCGCCACGGTGTTCTGTACGGCACCGTACAGCGCCATGCCAATCATGACGTAGGCCGCTACGTTGCCGTCGCCCATCTGCTGGGAAGAGTAGTCCTGCATCGCGCCGAAGAGCAGGAAGAAGACAATCGGCAGTGCCACGCCGAAGAAGAAACGGTCGGTCGAGAGGATAGAAGCGCGGATGTCGTAGAGTGCGTAGCGGAGCATGATGTTTTCCTTGAGGTGTGTAACGGCGGCGTAGCGTTTAGATGGTGTGGTGTTTAGGCGGTCTGATGTTTAGGCGTCGGATGCTTTGGAGGCGGCGGCCTGCTCAGTCAGCAGGGTGAAGGACTCGTCCAGGGAGGGCTTGGTGACCTCCAGGTCTCTGATGCTGTAGTTGTTCAGCAGAGTGCGCAGTACCTGCTCAATCTCCAGTACGGAGATGCGGTGGCGGTACCCGCCGGACTCTTCGGTCACCTCGACCGGCACATCCAGGTCGGTGATGGGTGCGGGTGCGAGGAAGGAAAGGTGGCGGTGGCCGGTCAGGGCGCGAATCTCGTCGGAGGAGCCGTCAGCGATGATGGAGCCGGATTCCATGAGCACGATGCGCTGGGCGAAGTTCTGTGCTTCTTCCAGGTAGTGCGTCGCAAAAAGAATGGTCGTTCCACGTTCTGCGATGGCTTCCATACGTTCCCAGAAAGTGCGGCGCGCATTCACGTCCATGCCGGCGGTCGGCTCGTCCAGGATCAGCAGTTCCGGCGAGTGCATGGTCGCCAGGGCGTAACGCAGACGCTGCTGCTGGCCGCCCGAGCACTTACCGACCTTACGCTTAGCGATATCGGTCAGGTCGGCGCCGGCGAGTACCTCATCCACGTCAATAGGCTTGGGGTACAGCGCCGCAATCATCTCAACCGTGGCGCGAATCGTCAGGTCCTTGAGCAGGCCACCGGTCTGCTGAACCGCACCGAGTAGACCGGCGCGTGCCGCCTCGGAGGCGTTGCGACCGAAGACGCTCAACTCGCCGCCGCTGGGCTGGGTCAGACCAAGAATCATGTCGATGAGGGTGGTCTTGCCGGCGCCGTTGGGGCCGAGCAGTGCGATGATTTCGCCGCGCTTGACGGTCAGGTCAATCGAGTTGACGGCGACCACGGTGCCTGCCGCGCGGGTGGAGAAAACCTGGCGGAGGGAGCGGGCGGAAATAACGGTTTCTGCGGTGTTTTGCTTGCTATTCTGAAGTGCTGCGGTGTTCATGTTTCTATTACACCGCCGGTTTTCGCACCGGTGCGGTACAGAGTGTCATGACCTGCCCATGACAAATGTCATGAGTTCGCGGAGGGGCTGGTATGACGCGGTAATTTCCGGGGTAATAGGCCCTCGAAGCTGTAGCGGAGGCGGTCGCGCGAAGCGGGGGCTCCGTCCTCAAGGCGCCCCAGCGCCGCAGAGGGGGCATTCCCCCGCGTAGCGTGAACGTGAAGCTGCGCTAGCGTCCCTATCCGTGCATCCCGCACATCAGATACAAAGACCCCGTGTCTTCTCCCCACACGGGGAACCCGTATCCTTCACCACGAACCCACTCGCACCAGTTTCCAGGACGCGGCGCGGCAGTGTTAGCAGATGCGGTGTGAGCGGGTACGGCTTCCGCCGCAGCCTCGGGAGCCCCTGATACTACGGAACTCTTGAGACTGCGGCGGGAAGAAGCATTTAGCGGCGGGTTGCGCGGCGCATCAGCAGGGCAGAAACGCCCAGGAAGATAGCCGCCCACACGACCAGACTCACCACTTGAAGCTCATTAGTAAGAGTTTATTGAGGACATAGAAAAGGGTTTCGGTAAGTATCAGTCCTTTGTAGATGCAGGTGAGCAGTATGAAGACGGCTACATCGACACTCTGGCCCTCTATTTATTGGAAGGGAAGATAGAAAACTTCCGTTCTCATCTAGAGTATCTCAATATGATTGGAGATGATGCGGATAGTGTCATCAGATTAGATATGTCTGGAAAGGAAGTTGATAAACAAATGATGGACAAATTTAGTTTATAAAAACAAAAAAGCCTTGGAAGCCAAGGCTTTTTTGTTTTTATAAATTAATTAGAAGAACCCCCAGTAAGGCACGGAATATTGTTTAGTACGTGTAACCCAGAAAGAAATAAAATGACTAGCTATAGCTAGAGTAAAAATGGTTGCAATACTCAACACTGTTATAGCATTAGAAGCGAAAAGCAAAGAGAGAATCAAGGCAGCCAGATAGAGTGTCGCTTGGACACAGTAGTAACTTCTCGGATAGCGAAGATAGTTTTTGTTGTAGGGCCCATTTGCTAGGACAGCAGCTTGGAAGAGGCCAATTCCGATATAAAAGAGGCTGATTGCAACGAGAAGATTAGCCTCAGGATTCAGAAGAAAACCCATCGAAACCGTCATCAACATAAGCCCAATAAAAATAGGATAGTGACTATAAATTATAAATACTCCCTTTTGATTGGATCCTTCATCAATAGCATGGTCAAATTCACCAAAATAAAACAAGAACAGGGAAAGCATGATAACGAAATTAAGAACCGAATATATAGAGAAATTCTCAACTGTAAAGAAGTTAACTAGCCCAATAACCATCTCTCCAAACGTAATGATGACAAGAAGGGAGACGCGCTCGATTAAATGGGGAAGATTTACCTGGAAATGCTCATCTTTAGTCATCAAGAAAATTGGCACAATAAATGTTAGCAGAATACTAGCAATAAAGATATAGACTCCAACGTAAATAGGGAAAAGAGCTGCCAGATAGACTCCTAAACTTTGTAGACCTGTTAACCATAGAAAACCTTTGATGCTTTCCCGATCAGTATTATCGGTTGATTCTCTAAAAAACTCAACCAAATATTGAAAAAATAAGGTAAGGGTCAATGTACCAACAGCCCAACAGGTATAATAGAACCATTGTTGCCAATTGTATCCAATCATATTGGATATAAAGAGCATAAGTCCCATGTTGGTAAACATGATTACCATATTAAATAACGAGTTTGTTCCATAGCGATTGGTATAAATGGTTTGAATCATCCAGGCATTGATGATAACCATGACAGAGATGAAGAAATCAAGTAAAGATTCCCAAGCCACAACACCGTCATGAAGAGGGTGAATTAAAGCAGTTGCTTTTGAAATTGCAAAAACAAACACTAGGTCATAAAATAGTTCTGAAAATTCTACACGTTTATGTTCAATAAGAGTTGTCACCTTAAGACCTTTCTATTCGAGAAATACAATTTATTATAACAGAACATGGCATTGTGGCGCGAATCGTCAGGTCCTTAAGCAGGCCACCGGTCTGCTGCACCGCACCAAGTAGACCGGCGCGTACCGCCGTCCCAAACAGTGCTTCCCCACATATCAGATACAAAGACCCCGTGTCTTCTCCCCACACAGGGGAAGAGGACACGGGGTCATCAGCTAAAAGTATTAGCGAGTGGGCTTAGCGCCGCGGCCACCGAGCTGGCGGCCCACGTTCTCATCGTTCTTCAGGGCGGAACGCAGTTCCTTCGGCAGGGAGAAGAGAATGTCTTCCTTCGCGGTCTCCACCTCTTCGATGGTGTTGTAGCCGTACTCGGCGAGCAGAGCCAGCACCTCCTGAACCAGAACCTCGGGCACGGACGCGCCGGAGGTCAGGCCCACGGTTGCCACGCCCTCAAACCAGGACTCGTCCACCTGGTGTGCGAAGTCCACACGCTCGGCACGCTTAGCACCGTATTCGAGTGCCACTTCCTTCAGACGCACGGAGTTCGAGGAGTTCGCCGAACCAACCACGATCACCAGGTCGGCGCGCGGTGCAATCTCCTTGATGGCGCCCTGGCGGTTAGAGGTTGCGTAGCAGATGTCGTCCGAGGGCGGATCCTGCAGGGAGGGGAAACGCTCACGCAGACGCGCCACGGTTTCCAGGGTCTCATCCACGGACAGGGTGGTCTGAGAAATCCAGACGACCTTCTCCGGGTTGCGGACGGTCACCTGATCCACCTCGTCGGGCGAGTTCACGATCTGGATGTGCTCGGGCGCCTCACCGGCGGTACCCTCGACCTCTTCGTGGCCGGTGTGACCGATGAGCAGGATGTCGTAGTCCTGCTTGGCGAAGCGCACAGCCTCGCGGTGCACCTTGTTCACCAGCGGGCAGGTCGCGTCAATAGTGTTCAGGGAGCGGTCGCCGGCTGCGGAAACCACCGCCGGGGACACGCCGTGCGCCGAGAACACGGTCACGGAGCCTTCGGGAACTTCGTCCACTTCATCAACGAAGATAGCGCCCTGCTTTTCCAGGGTCTCCACCACGTGGCGGTTGTGAACAATCTGCTTACGCACGTAGACGGGCGCGCCGTAGTGCTCCAGCGCCTTCTCAACAGCGATCACGGCACGGTCAACGCCTGCGCAGTAACCGCGCGGGGTGGCGAGCAGGACTTTCTTCTCACCGGTGACGGGTGCGGCGGCTTCAACCTCGGCGCGGCTGCGGCGCTCGCGGGGTACGGGCGGCAGGCCCAGGGCAATAGTTTCAGTGGACATGGTTACTATCCTACGTTGTTCAGACTTTTAGTGTGTGATGACTGTGGCACCGCTCGCAGGGCTACGACCCAGGGCGATGAGGCGAATCAGAATACCGAGCAGCAGGGCGAGGATTGCCATGACCAGCCCGTAGCTTGCCGCCGCCTGCAAGTGCCCGGTCAGTGACGGTGCAAGCTGGTTCCATGCCCCGGTAATCAGTGCCGTTCCGGCGGTGCTGTGGCTGGTAATTCCCAAGGTTTCAGGGCTTTGGGCGCCAAACCAGGCTGCGGCGCCCCAGCCCAGTAGTGCGTAGAGCAGAGCCGTGACCACCGGTACCAGGATGCGGTGCCTGGGTGCCAGCAACGTAGCCAGCAGCAGGCTCAGCACCGAGATGATGGTCAGCGGCACGGTGGATTTGCCCAGCGCGGCGGCACGGTTGATGCCGGCATGCAGGTACCATTCCTGCTGCTCCTGCTGGTTGTTGCCGTCCTTCAACCGGTCAATGTTGAGGGTTTCAGGGCCGAGCTTCGTCAGGTCCGGGTCGAAGGAGCCGATAGAGCCGACCTTCGCATCCAGTGCACGGTAGAAGGGGGTGAGCACAATGACGGCGGGGCCGTCCTGGTGTTCGAGGTTGTAGCGGCGAGTTTCCTCGGCTATTTCCTTCCAGAGGCTTCGATATTCTTCAGTTTTTGACAGCTCAGCCGCGGATCGGTTGAGCAGGGAACGTATGCCGTCTTGTGTCGGCTTTACAAGAATGGAGTATAAGCCGCTTTGTTTGGTGCCGTCGAGGAAGGTTGTCATAGCTTCGGAGTTCATGAGGTCTTCGACTGCACCGTCCGCGATGCGCGAGGCAAGCTGCGAGTCCTCCGCCAGGCTGGAGGAAATCTGCGAGAAACCGCGCTCTGACATGAGCTTGGAGTTCACCCAGGCACCCGTGGTTGCACCCAGAGCGGTCACCAGGGCCAGGGCGCACAGCACAACGGTCAGGAACCTGCGCAAACCCGCCGCGAAGGGAGGCTCGGGGGCGGCCTGTAGCTCAGCCTTGGTGGGGGCTGCGGCGTGGCCGAGCGTGCGCGTGGGCTGTAGCAGGGTGGTGTCTTCATCCGCTGTGGGGTAACCACCCGTGTAGTAGCCGTCCGTGCGGGTAATCCGGGTGTCGACGACTCGGGTCGCGTCCGCCGGGTAGTTTTGCGCGCCGGTACCCGCCGCTGACGAAGCCGCGGCGGTGTTGGGGGCGTTGTTCTGATGTGCTGACTGATCGGGTGAGCGCATGAGCCTAGGGTACCCGCTTACGGTGTTCAAAGCCGATTCGGACCCGCAGAATGCGCCAGAAGCTAAGTTCTGCCTGCACTACGTGCAAGCTACCCGAGTCGCCAGGCTGACCTGTAAGCAGGCGCATAACCGACCAATCAGGGACAATAGAGAGTATGAACTTCTACAACCCCTCCGCAGCGCAGCCGGCACCCGCACTGGTGGTGCCGCCCGTGCACGAGCGGCAGCTTCCCGGGAAGTCTCAGGAAACCACCGCCACCAACCCCTGGCCCCTCGCCCTGCTCGCGCAGAACCTCAAAAACTATGTAGACAAGGTTCCCGAGCTCTGGGTGGAGGCGCAGGTCGCCTCCCTCAACGGCCGCGGCGGCAACGTCTTCATGGAGCTCAAAGACCTCAACGAAGACTTCTCCTTCACCCTCGCGCTCTTTGGGCGTGCCGGTAGCGGCCTGGCGGCTGATGTGACCGTAGGCGCTCGCATCGTCACCCGCGCCAAGCCGAGCCTGTGGAAGAACGGCAAGCTCTCCCTCATCGGCAAGGAAGTGTACGCGGTCGGCACCGGTAACCTGCACGAGCAGCTGCAGCGTCTGCGTGAAGCTCTCGCCGCCGAGGGGCTGTTCTCTGACGCGCGGAAGAAGCCGCTACCCATGCTACCGAATCGTGTGGGTCTGATTACCGGTCGCGATTCTGACGCGGAGAAGGACGTTATCCGCAACGCCTCCCTGCGCTGGCCCGGCGTGGTCTTCGAGGTGCGCAATACCCGCGTTCAGGGTGAGGGCGCGGCGGCTGAGGTCATTGCGGCCCTCGCCGAGCTGGACGCCCACCCGGAGGTGGATGTCATCGTCATCGCCCGAGGCGGCGGCTCCTTCGAAGACCTGCTACCCTTCTCCGAGGAGGCACTCATCCGCGCCGTCGCGGCAGCCACCACCCCGGTGGTCTCAGCGATCGGTCACGAGGCGGACTCCCCCATCCTCGATGCGGTCGCCGATCTGCGCGCCTCCACCCCCACCGATGCGGGTAAGCGCATTGTGCCCGATATTTCGGAGGAGACCGCCCGCATCACCGAGGCGCGCGCCCGCCTGGACCGCGCGGTGCTCGGCTACGTGGGCATGCAGATGAACTACATTGCGCAGCTGCGTAGCCGCCCGGTGCTCACCCACCCGGAGTCTTCCCTGCTCATGCGTGTGGAGGAGCTGAGCCAGCTACGCGAGCGCGCTCACCGTTCGGTGCAGCACCGTCTGGAGCGTGAGTCGGCTACCCTGTCGCACACGTTGGCGCGGGTGCGTTCGCTCTCTCCCGCGCAGACGCTCAACCGCGGCTATTCCATCGTTCAGGATGCCGCAGGCGCTATTGTGCGTGACGCTTCGGCGCTAACCGAGGGCGAGCAGATTACGGTGCGTGCGGCGACCGGTTCGGCGCAGGCAACCGTGACTTCTACGGACCCCTCGAACATCTCCTAAACCTCGATACCCCTAACGTTTTACCCCTAGTTTTATCTCTAGTTTTTACCCCTGAAAGGTTCCTCAATGAGCGAGAACATTAGCTTCAACAGCGCCGAACTCGGCGCACCCGTCGAAACCCTCGGCTACGAGCAGGCACGTGCCGAGCTGGAGCAGGTCGTGCGCCAGCTGGAGTCCGGCGCCAGCGATCTGGAGACCTCCATCGCCCTGTGGGAGCGTGGCGAGGCGCTTGCCGCCCGCTGCGAGGCGTGGCTGCAGGGCGCGCAGGAGCGCCTGAACGCGGCACGCGGCACGCAGGCAGGTACACAGGGCGGTCAGGAGCCTGCGGCGAACTAGCACGCCTCTTTCTCTCCCCTCCTCCCCCGGCGTGTTGCTCCGTCATCTGCGCATCGCGCATCCGCGAAGCCGCTAAAAGTAGCCTGCCCCGCAGCTCATCAGAACTGCGGGGCAGGCTATTTCTGTCTATATGCAGCAGAGGCGGGAAGGCTAGTGCTTCTGCTTGTAGTCAGCCATGAAGTTACCCAGGCGCTCCAGGGCGCTGGTGAGGGTCTGCGTATCGGGCAGGAACACCAGACGGAAGTGGTCCGGGTCCTTCCAGTTGAACGCGCGGCCGTGGCTGAAGAGAATCTTCTGGCTCTTGAGCAGGTCCAGGGCGAACTGTTCATCGTCGGTGATGTCGAAGCGCTCAATATCAATCTTCGGGAACAGGTAGAGCGCGCCGTCCGCGCTGGTGCAGCTGATGCCGTCAATCTCGTTGAGCATCTTGTGTGCCAGGGTGCGCTGCTCGTACAGGCGACCGCCGGGGACAATCAGCTCGTTAATGGACTGGTAGCCGCCCAGTGCAGTCTGGATTGCGTGCTGTGCCGGAACGTTGGAGCACAGGCGCATGGATGCAAGCAGGTGGATGCCTTCCAGGTAGCTCGTTGCGTCCTTCTTGGGGCCGGTAATAGCGACCCAGCCTGCGCGGTAACCGCAGACGCGGTATGCCTTGGACAGGCCGGAGAAGGTCAAGCAGAGCACATCATCGCCGGTCAGAGAAGCCATGTTGATGGCTTCTGCGCCATCGTACACAATCTTTTCGTAGATTTCGTCGGAGAACACAACCAGACCGTGCTCGCGTGCCAGGTCCACGATCTGCTTCAAAATCGAGCGCGGGTAGACGGCACCGGTCGGGTTGTTCGGGTTAATGACCACAATGCCCTTGGTGCGCTCGGTAATCTTCGACTTAATGTCTTCGATGTCCGGGTACCAGTTGTTTTCCTCGTCGCACAGGTAGTGCACGGGCTTGCCGCCCACCAGCGCGGTGGATGCAGTCCACAGCGGGTAGTCGGGCATGGGGACCAGGATTTCGTCGCCGGTCTCGCACAGTGCCTGCAGGGTCATCGGGATCAGCTCAGACACGCCATTGCCCAGGTAGACGGCGTCGGTGTCGAGGTTCATGATGCCGCGGTTCTGGTAGTGCTGCACAATGGCGGTACGTGCCGAGTAGAGACCGCGGGAGTCAGAGTAGCCCTGGGTTTCGGGCAGGTGACGAATGATGTCCATCATGATGGCATCCGGCGCCTCAAAGCCGAAGGGTGCGGGGTTACCAATGTTCAGTTTGAGGATGCGGTGGCCCATCGCCTCCATGCGATTGGCTTCATCCAGAATGGGGCCGCGGATGTCGTACAGGACGTTGCTCAACTTTGAGGACTGACGGTACTTCGTCATGATGATTTACTTTCTAGGGTGATCCAAAATGAATTGTGCTGCGTCGTCATCTGCGATGGGGTTGGAACCGCTAGTCAGACGCAACAGGAACGAGAGGTTACCCGTGTCTAATGTAGATGATACGCGGTTAATTGCCGTCCGGGCGCTATCTGGCAGGGTACGGCGAATAATGGGCACCAGCTGCTGCTGCAAAAGTGCCGTTGAGGGATCTTCCAGGGTGACCAGGCGGTTATCGTCAATTGCCGGGTCGACGCTGTGCAGCAGGGTCACCTGCACGGTGTCGGAGGTCAGGGCTTTAACTCGCTCGGCGGGGTCGTCCTGAATCTTCGGGTCGTGCACACGGTAGCCGTAGAGGCTACGCAAAGAATCCACGCCGTAGGTGCCGCTGGAGTACCCGGTCGGGATGGAGAACGCCAGGGAAGACTGCACATCGCGCAGGCTCGCGAGGGAGCTGAACTTGTAGCGGGCGCTCACGGCGCGGGTGGTGACCAGTACATCCTTGTTGGTGGCGTTTGCACCGTTGAGGAGCATGAGCTCTTCGGGCAGGATGCGCGAGATGGCGTTGGTCATGTCGGTGGTGCTCATGGCACGCAGGTTGATGGGGTCTGCGGAGCGGGTGGAGCTTGCGGTGGGGCTCGCGGTTGCGTCCGTAGCATGCGCGGAGGCGGTGCTCTCCTCCGCGGTGGGGGTAGCTGCCGGGGGCAGGGTCACTCCGGCTGCCTGAGCGGAGGCGCTCACGGAGGCGGCGATGCGTTCGTTCTGCGCGGCGGCGGGGCTGATTTTGCCGTCGTCGGTCAGGTAGAGCAGCAGGTCGCCGCTGTAGTCGATGACCAGGTCCAGCGCCTCAACGGTGTTGGCGACGCCGCTTTCTTCGTCGTCGGGCAGGGTGGCGCTGGGGGTGGCGGAGTTAGCCGAAGGGACCATAAGCCCGCGCAGGGCGGTAGCGCGGCTGTTGTCGGTGTCAACAAGTTCAACGGAGTAGCCAACCTGTCGCAGGGCACGCGCGTACACGTGCGCTACGGCGCGCATCTCACGCAGGGCACCGTAGCCGATGCGCAGGGTGCCGTAGCTGGACGCGGAGGGATCCACGTGCGGGGTCGTGTCGTTGCTACCGCAGGCGGCAAGCAACGGCATGAGTGCCAGGGAGGTGAGCGCCGCACGGCGGGTGATGGTCAGTCGGTTCATTAGGGAAGCTTCCGTGCGTTTTCGTCGGCAAGAAATTCGCGGTATTCGCGTGCCCAGCTGGCGGCGTTGGAGTAGCCCATCATGGAGGCGACCTCGTCGATGAGGGTGCCGTAGCGGATGGTGTCTAGCTCAGCGATGGGTACCCAGCGTGCGGTGTCGGAGGAGCCGTTAATTTCGTGGCGCAGTTCGCCGGTGACAATGTGGGCGCGGAAAACCACCCGCAGGGCGCAGAAGGGGAGCGCTTGCGGGTCTTTCTGGGTGGAGCGCACGGGAAAGTGTCCGGCGTGCACGCCCAGAATGTCTTCAATGGCGACGCTGTAGCCGGTCTCTTCGAGGGTTTCCCTCAGCGCGGTCTCGTCCGCCTGTTCGCCGGGTTCCATGCCGCCACCGGGCAGGGACCAGAGGGGGCTGAGCGCGCGGTCTTCGGGCACCCAGCGGGTCATGAGCAGCTTGCCCTGCTCAATGATGACTGCGTAGGCTGCGGGTCGGGTTTCCATTGCTAATGCCATGGTTTGATTTTACCGTCTATCGTTCTTTATCGTTTCTTGCCGCGGCGTGCGCTGGCGGCTTTGGCGGACTGTCGAGCGTGCTGGCGCGCGTTGCCGTTTTTCTTGGCGTTGGCGCGCTTTTTATCGCGGGCTTCACGGCGGGCGTTGGCGGCTCGTGCCTTCGCTTTTTCCTTTGCTTTTTCGGCGGCGATGCGTTCGGCGCGTGCCTGTCGGGTTTCGCTACCGCGGTCGCTGGTTGCGGTGCGGCCGCGCACAATACCGATGAAGTCCTGCAGGAGCGCCTCAAGCTCTTCGCTGCGCGGCTCACCTTTGGGTGCACGCGGCCAAACCAGGTGCACCGGGTAGGTGTCCAGACCCGCAACGGGGCGGTAGGTGAGGTCCTTGCGGTGGTAGAAACGCGCGATGGACATGGGCACAATGTACAGGCCCACCCCGGCGGCAACTAGCTCGATGGTTTCCTTATCGGTCAGGCCTTCGGGCACGATACGGCCGGCGCTCTCACGCCAGGCGCGGGACACTTCCTCGTAGGCGGGAATATCGGAGGCGGGCTGCAGCAGGAACTCTTCGGCAAGCTCCTCCACGGGCACCTCATCAAGCACGGTGAGCACGTGGTCCACCGGCAGAATGACCACGGGCAGCTCCTCGTAGAGGCGGATGCTGTGGTACTTCTCGCCGTCGGTGCTTGCCGGTTCGCGGTCGGGGCGCACAATGCTCATGTGCGCGAAGGGGTTCTCGGGTACGTGCTTAGACTCAATGGGGGCGTGCTCGGTAGCTTCGGCGGGCACCTCGGAGGCAGCAGTTCCCTCTTCTGCAACGGGTTCAGCAGGGTTGATTAGGCACAGGTCCTGATGCAGGGAGTCCAGGCCACGTGCCTCACGCACGGGCACCTCCGCCAGCTGCACGCGGTCACCGTAACGCTCATGCCAGCGGTTGAACCACTTGCCGGGCATAATCGCCGGCACGTAGCTCACACGCAGCACGGAGCGCTGCAGCACGGGGATGGGCAGAGCCTCCGGAGTCTGGATCATTGCCAGCTGCTCGGGGTGCAGGTACACGCGGGTGGGAGCCTCGACGAGCGCTTCGGTTTCTACCTCGTCGGTAGCGTTTTCGGGCGCGCTCAACTCGGGGTCGATTGCGGTGAGAGCATGGTCGGTGACGGGCTGCTCTTCGGGGGTACCTGCGGTGGAGGATGCGGATGAACTCATCCCTCCACGCTAGCACATCTTGGGCGGCGGCATTGGGGGCAGGTGAGCGACCTCAACCCGGCAAGATAGTGCACCTATCCCCTACTGGAGACAGGACTAGTTCTCGACGATGTTCTCCGTAGCGTTCGCAACGGTTTCGCGGTTAATGCGGCGTTCGCGCAGCTGAGACACAATGACCAGCACCGTAATGACAATGGCGAGGGCGAGCGGGAACATCCACGGCTCCAGGCCGAGCGCGGCAAGAATTGCGAAGCCGATGGTGGTGTAGATGCACGCCCAGATGAAGGTTCCGAGCAGCATCGCCGGAACCCAGCGCCGCAGCGGCATTTTCGTGAAGCCGGTCGTGATGATGACCGCGGTTTGCAGACCCACGGTGAGAAAGCAGAGGGGCACGGCAATTACGCCCCACCGGTTAATCAAGCGGCGCGCTTTACGGTAGAGCGGGCTGTCCATGGCTTTGCGGATGCGGTCGAGGCGCGCGCCACCTTCAGCAGCGAGCGCACCAAGAGCGTACACGATGCTGGTGCGGACGATACCGACCACCCACATGAAAGCTAGGGCAACCTCAATCGGGAGTGCGTCAAACCATTCTTTCACCCGGCTATTCTCTCACGAGTGGGCAATATTGGCCTGGTTGTAGGTTCTTTGAGGCTTCTTACTTCGACATATGGAGGGGGCTAAAAAGTTTTTTAAATTTTTTTCAGCCGGGGGTTATTGCCCCTTGTCGCCTGCAATGGCGCGGATTTTACTTAGGCAAACCTTAGTTTATTGACAGGGTGTCGCTATTTTCGGCTTGTATCAGGTACAGGAATTAGGATATATTTTTATTACCGAATAGGGCAGGCCTTGTGGGAAGGTCTTCCTAGTCGGTCTAGAAGACTTTCTTCCTGTGTGTGATGCTGGAAAAGGAACCCCATGGACGGGGTTCCTTTTCTTTTTAACTATTCCTTTCGCGGACTCCATTCCTCAACCCATTCCCAGAATCCATTCCCAGACTCCAGGGTCAGGAAAACAAAAACCCCGACAGCGTGAACTGTCGGGGTTTATGCGCATCTAGAACAAGGCCTACTTCTTACCCTGATTCTTACCCTGATCCTGGCGGTGCAGGGCGCTCAGCGGCTTGGGCAACTGAACCGGGTTCCAGGTGTTGCTCACAGCCTCAAAGGAGGAGCCAGCACCGGGGTGACGGTTCGTCGAACGAACACCACCGGTCGCAATAGCACCGTTAGAGTGAGCAGGGTCGTTCAGCGAGGCGATATCCAGTGCGTCGAACTCGGAATCATCCAGGACATCCGGCAGAGGAATCTCTTCGGGAATCGGCTGAGCGGCAGGAGCCGTGGGAGTAGCAGGCGCCTGGCGGACGGGCGAACCGTCACGCAGAGCCTGACGAGCCACCGGCTGATCCGGGTGAATTACCGGCTGCTGTGCGGCAGCTGCCACCGGCTGCGCGGGTACCTGCTGAACGGGCTGAACAGCCTGAGCGGGCTGGGGCACTACCTGCTGGGTAGCAGGTGCCGGTGCCTTCTGAACAGGCTGAGGCTGTGCAACCTGCGCCTGTGCCACCCGGGGCTGCCCTGCAGTGCGAGGCGCAGCAGCGGAGGAAGCACGAGTGGCGGAACCGCTCTCCTGATCGAAGAGCACGCTACCGCGGCGAATCGGCTGGAAGCGGCTCGGACGCTGCTGGCGACGCTCCTGACGGTGAGCCGCAGACGGCTCGGTAGAACCAGTAGGGGCAGAACGAGCGGGTGCCGGGCGAACGGGACGAGCAGCCTGAGAAGGCGCGGGCGCCTCCTCGCGAGCAGTAGCCCCGGGTGCATCCTCAGATGCCTCCACCGCAATGTGCGCACGGCTCGGGCGTGCCGCCTCACGGTTCAGGTTGCCGGCAGACTTGCGGGCAGCGGGCTTGCGGGTAGCGGGACGCGACTGAGGCTCAGATTCTTCAGTAACTTCAGAATCCGGGCCTTCAGCACCCGGGCCATCTACCGATTCGGGTGCATCGTCGTAGGCTTCGTCATCCTCGGAGCCTTCGTACGCTTCGTCCTCAGCATCATCACCCTCAGCGCCTTCTGCTTCAGCCTTGGCGCGGCGCTCATCACGGTTCGCCTTCACCTGATGGGCAAGAGACTCCAGCAGACCAAAACGGCTCACAGCCCACGCACCACCGGCAAGAATCAGGAAGAGAACAGCCCAACCCCACGCCAAACCAGCAAAGAGTGCCAGAAGGCCGGTGACCAGGGCAAGCACACCCAGACCGGCGGCAACCAGCAAGGCAATACCGCTCGGGCTTGAGGTATCAAAGTACGACAGGACGGAAGGCTTTGCCTCCTCCACTACAGGGATTGCATCGGTATAGGGCGCAGTGGGGGAAGATTCGCGAATCTGCGAAATAGAAGCCGTGTCCGGGGCAGGCTGAGCGGAGTCATCGACAGCGTGAGAGGAAGAAGCCTGCGGAAGAGCAGAAGAGGGCAGGGAGGTACCCGGCGCCACCGCATGATCGGAAGACTGGTACGCCTCCGACTCATTCAGTAGCACACCGGCGGAGGCGAGAATGTCCTCAGCGGTACGCTCGGCACTAATCAGGGGACGCTCAGGCTCCATGACGTGACCTGCGGGCGCGCGACGGAGGCTCCTGGGCACAAACCACAGCAGCAAAATCACGGTCAGAATTACCAACACACCGGAGGTGTTCAACAGCGTCATATCAGGTCGCCCTCTATCGTCCCTTTATCCCTAGACTTTAATCATACCCTTATATTCCCGATGCTTTCCATAAGAGGAAAGAATCGGGCTGGATATGCGCATATACCCCAGAAGGAATATGCACCCGAGCATGCCGGAGCATACTCACCACAGAAATATCGCCAAGCTCTCACTCGGCACTATCTGTCTACGAAACAAGGAAGGCGCCCTCCCTCGGAGCTAACGCCCCACCGGAAAGAACGCCTTCCTCAGCGTGGTTGGTATTTATCGGTTGCCCTCGCTAGAGAGCGGATGCAGAGTGCTTAGCAGTTCTCTGCGACAAAGTCCTTCAGCCATGCACGCAGGTCGTCACCGAACTCGGGACGCTCAGCAGCAAGAATAACGTTTGCCTTCAGGTAGGACAGCTTGTCACCGGTGTCGAAACGGCGGCCAGAGAAGACCACGCCGTAGACACCTTCGCCTTCACCCTCGCCCTGAGCCAGGGTCTGCAGAGCGTCGGTCAGCTGAATTTCGCCGCCGCGGCCCGGAGCGGTGTTCTCCAGAACCTCGAAGACCTTCGAGCTCAGAACGTAACGGCCAATCACAGCGTAGTTCGAGGGAGCCTCATCAGCAGCAGGCTTCTCAACCAGACCAGTAATCTTAACGAAACCGTCCTCGCCCTCAACAGCCTCAATAGCAGCTGCACCGTAAGCAGAAATAGCCTCGCGGGGAACCTCCATCAGAGCAACGACGGAACCGCCGGTACGCTCCTGGACCTCCACCATGCGAGCGAGCAGATCTTCCTTCTCGTCAATCAGGTCATCGCCGAGCAGAACAGCGAATGCCTCATCGCCGACGTGGCGCTTTGCGCGCAGAACAGCGTGGCCCAGACCCTTGGGGTCGCCCTGACGCACGTAGTGCAGGTCGCCGCCCATCTCATTGGTAGCTACCACGGATGCGAGCAGAGCGTCCTTACCCTGCTCGGCGAGCTGCTGCTCCAGAACGGGAACGCGGTCAAAGTGATCCTCGAGAGCACGCTTGTTACGACCGGTAATCATCAGAACGTCGTTCAGACCGGCACGAATTGCTTCCTCCACCACGTACTGAATCGCGGGGCGATCGACGACGGGGAGCATTTCCTTAGGGGTTGCCTTCGTTGCGGGCAGGAATCGGGTGCCCAGACCAGCAGCAGGAATAACTGCCTTAGTAACAGACTTAATTTCAGTAGCCATGCCACAAGAATACCCTAAGTTGTAAAGTACTTAAGGCGATTTATCGAGACTATGACATGAAAAAATCTTCAACGTGACTAACTACATATCAGTGAAGGTACATTCTTAGGGGTGCAGAGAGAATACGCCCCATTCCACTCAACGCTATTCTTCACAAACCCTATACTAAAAAGTGGATTCTATACCCCGGCAGATTAGGCCGCTTTTCGCTGCCCACAAGGATGTTTTCGCACCGCCTCGAACATCCTCAGCGCGAAGGCGCCATGGCCCAAACCAGCTCACCTAGCCCATAGAGTCACTCTCCCCCACCCCCTATAAGACCTCACCCGCAATGACGATGGGACACACAATGCCTCTCAACACCACAGCCGCCACCAGCAACTCCGACGCAGGAGCCAGCGCAGACGACATCTCCCTGGATAAAGACATTCTCCGCTCCCAAATCCGCCCGCGCCGCCTCACCGCACGCAGCCACCGTGGCGAACACGGCCAGCAGCGGATGACTAACCTTTTCACCCGCCACATTCTCGAGGCCATCGCGCAGCGCCTCCACTCCCCCGGCACCATTGCGGCATACCTGCCTACCAAATCCGAGCCGCCCATCATTGAAGCACTAACCCGCCTGCACAAGGACGGACACCGCATCCTCGTGCCCGTCGTGCGCCCCGGACGCAAACTCGCCTGGGTGCACTGGGACCCCGCCGTTGAGCACCCGCTCAGCCCCATGGGAATCCCCGAACCCGAGGGCGAAGAACAAGACGAGCGAGCCTTCGTGAACGCCGATGTGCGCCTCATCCCCGCTCTCGCCTTTGACGCTGGCGGGCACCGCCTCGGCCAAGGAGGCGGCTACTACGACCGTCTTATCCCCCTGCTCAGCGCACAGCAGCTACAGGAGCAGAGCATCGGCGTGGTCTTCGCCGATGAAATTTATGAAGCTATTCCCTACGACCGGTGGGACGCCATTCTGCCGGTGATCCTCACCGAGGAAGGTATTTTCCGCACTCACCCGCAGGGCTAAAAGAACCCGACTCACCCATCCCCGGTTTGCTCTTGATTGACACCCCAAATCTTTAGGCAAAAGCGTAAAGATATGCGAGACACATTAATAAAAGCGCTCACGAAAAAGACGAAAAGAAACAGAAATAGCTATTTGAGAAGAAAACGCAAATAGCTCCCAACCTTTCAAAAGCGGTACACTCAAACCACGTTAATAAACCATCCCAGCGAAAACGGATACAGAAGGACAAAATGCCGGTCTACGTTTACCAGTGCAAGAATTGCAACCACGTCTTTGAACAGCGCCAGTCCTTTAGCGACGATGCACTGCGCATCTGCCCGCAGTGCGGCGAAGAAACCCTGCGCAAGCGCTACAACACCGTCGGAGTGACCTTCAAGGGCTCCGGCTTCTACAGCACCGACAAGGGCAACTCCTAAACGGGGTCCCACACCAGCCCAAAAGAGGGGCGGGGCAACACAGGTTGCCCCGCCCCTCGGCGTTTTAAGAAGTGCTCTCCCTCAGGAAGACGCTACACGATATTGTTACCCCAGTGCGGAGGACGCTGCTGACGCATCCATTCCAGACGCTCACGCTCCTCCGGGGTCAGCGGCTGCGCAGAAGCAGCCGCCTTCTGAGAACTCGCCTTCTGGGGGTTCTGCTTCTGGGCATCAGCTTTCTTCGGGGAAGCCCCCGCGGCAGAGGAAGTACCCGAAGCCACAACCGGAGGCGTCGTCACACCCACCAGCAGAGGCTCAGCCCCGCTCACCGAGCCGCCGCCGCTCACACGACGGTGACCGCGGCGAGGCTTCGGCGTCGACGAATAACTAGCCACGAACCTCAGCGCCCTCATCCATATCCAGGTAGTGCAGCACGCGCGCCACCACAGCGTCCGGATCGGCGAAAACCTCCAGGGTGCCCAGCGTAATGTAGTTCCAGCCCGTGCGGCTCAGACGCTCCGGCAGCAGGCGGGTACGCTCACGCACCGAAGCACGCGCATAATTCGGCTCACCATCGGAGCACGCCACCAGCGGCATAGCCGCCGGAACACTCGGGTTCGAAGAGACCACGGGAGCCACACCCAGCGCGGGAACCGGCTCAGCCGCCAGCTTCTCCGGGGCGTGCGCAATCAGAGCGATATCGCCCTCACCGCGGGTCACACGCACACCGCGAGCCTGCAGACGCGCCACCAAATCGTTCAGCAGCCAGTCGCCCAAATCCGGGGTGTCCGCGTCGTCGGCGGCCAAGAACGCGTTACGCGGCAGGGTCTCCGGCACGCGCTGTGCCTTCGCTTCCACCTCTTCACGCGCCTGACGTTCCGCGTGTTCACGCAGCAGGTGGTAGAAATCCACCGCGCCATGATGCAGCTTCTGCGGGTCCAGCTCGGAGGGGTCAATGCACGAGACAATGCGCAGGGCACGGCGTGCACGAGTCAACGCCACCACAAAGCCCTGGCGGCCATGCTCAGCAGACAGCTGACCCAAATCGTAGGACGCCTGACCCAGGCGGGCACGACCCACACCCAGGGAGAAAATCACGGTATCGCGTTCAAGGGTCTCGGCGCGGGTCAGGTCGACCACGCGGAAAGACTCCTCACCGGCGGCGAAGAACGGCGCCAGCTGCGGGTACAGGCTCAGGGCGTGACGCACCGACTCAGCCACACGCTGAGCGTGCTTCGGGCTAGCCGTCACCACCGCCAGCGAACGGTCTGGGGTACGGTAGGCGTGCTCCAGTACCAGGTTCGTCACGCGCTCCACCTCAACACCGGGCGAATCCAGGTTCGCGTTATCGCTCACTTTACCGCGAGTATCAATGTACTCAACGGTCAGCAAACCGGCGGGCTGGGCGGAGGCGCGGCTCACCGGAGCCGCATGCAGCTGCGAACCGTAGAACTCACGGTTCAGGTAGTCCAGAATCACCGGGTCCATGCTACGGTGCAGCATCGCCAGGGTGCGGTTGGGCAGTACGGTAGCGAGCACGTCGAAGGTGCTGTCCAGCTGCTCACCTGCCGGTTCCGGCGCCCCAAAGGTCGGGGCGGACACGATGAACGGCGAGGGGTAACCCGAATGCGGGTCGCCCAGGGCAATCACCTGGTCGGCGCGGGTAATCGCTGGCAGGTTCGCTGCCAGCGGGGTCGACTCGGAGTCCAGCAGCAGCACCGTATCAAAACGCATGGAGGCGGGAACCTTACGCGCCAGGGCGAAGGGGCTCGCAGTCCACAGCGGCAACAGGGTACGTGCCATCACCGGGGCGTGAGTCAGCAGCTCCTCGAGCACGAACTCGTAGCCGCGCAGCTGGCTCTTCAGGTACGCTGCCTGATCATGCTCAGACTCAATACGCTCAGTCCACACGCGAGCAACCTTCGCCAGCAGACGCGCCGGGGCGCTAGTCATGTGGGCGTAGTCGGCACGGCGGAAACGGGACTCCATATCGCGCAGGCGGTCGCCGTCCAGCAGTTTACCCTCGTGATGCTGCAGCAAGAACTCCAAGGCAGACTGCCACCAGGCAAGCTCCAGTTCAGCGGAAACAACCTCGGTCGGAACCTGACGCGCGTACAGGTCATCGAGCAGCTCCGACAGGCCGCGCTCACGCAGCTTCTGGGTCAGGGCGTCACGCTCCGGCAGGGTCATGAGCAGCACGCGGTCCGCCATGAGGGCGTCCAGGCGCGCGTCCAGGGCATCCAGGTCGGTGCGTACAAAGTCGGTGCCCTCAACGGTGTCAGCCAGGACAATGCCTAGGCCCGCCAGTTCAGATACCAGGGAGTTCAGGGCGGCAGCCAGCTGATCCAGGTTCTCAGGAATCTGCGGGGTGCGGGGCGCCTCAATGTGGCGAATCCACTCGGCACGCTCGGCCTGAACAATCTTCAGCTGCTCGTGCAGGTCACCAATATTCACGCCGGGCAGGATGTACTCCTTTGCCGCGCGGCGCAGGCGGGAACGCTGCATACTGCTCATCTCGATGCCGTTCTCACGGCGCCACGAACCGGATGCAGTCGCCGCAATCAGGTCGGTCACTGGACGGTCGTAGACGTCTGCGCGGAAACGCTTGAGCGTCTCACGGATGCGCATCAGAATCGCCAGCTGCGACTCCCACTCGGCGATGGTGCGGCCGCGGCGCAGACCCAGCATGGCGCTGGTGCGGTTCATCGCCTCGCGCAGGTTCAGCAGGGAGGACTTGAGGGTAATGACCAGGGCGTACGCCTCGGCGGCTTCCTCGTCATTGACCAGGCGGGCACGGTACCACGGGGAGGTACGCGAAGCCGCCGCAAAACCGTCAATCTCGCCCAGGCGTACCAGGTCGGCGCGCACCTGCTCACGCTCCATGAGCGAGTCGAGCATGGGGCGGTCAAAACGCACGCGGGTTGCCGGGCCGTCCTCGGAGGCGGTCAGCTCAGCCAGACGCTGTAGCGCCGAGTAGACGGAAATCTGCCAGTTCGCGTCCTTGTTCAGCAGGGCGCGGGTGTGGTCGAGTAGCGCGGCACGGGTCGCGACGAGCTCTTCGTTCAGGTCCTCAGAGTTCGGCTCTTCGGCGCTCTCATTGCGCACAATGGCGCGAATGAATTCGGCGCGCTGAGCCTCAGAATCGTGCTCGGCAAGCAGGTCGTAGCGCAGGCTCTCGATGCCGGTGCGCTTGAGCAGCGCAGAGAACTCGGCAAGGGTGGAGCGCTTCTCGCCCACGACGAGCACGGACTTACCGCGCCCCATCAGCGCAGAAGCAATGTTCACTGCGGTGCGCAGCGGCTCGGTGCCGGGTGCCGCAGTGATAGTGAAGGAGAAGCCGCTGACCGCGGTGTCGATAATCTCCTGAGCGTTGGCGTCAGCGTCCAGCAGGAGCATTTCCTCTGCCGGGTCGCGCTGATCCAGAGGCTGCTGCAGATTGTGTGCGTTGAGCTCACGCGGCTTCACGCCGGGAACCTTTAGCGCCGCCAGGTCACGAACCAGAGGGGTGATGGCGGTGTGCGGCAGCTCGCCCAGGCTTTCCTTCAGATCAGCGAAGGTGGAGATGAAGTACTTCGACTCGATGGTCATGCCCGGAATACGACCGGCGGAGGCGCGCATACGCTCAATAACCGGCTCGGGGTCCAGACGGGACATGGAGTTCGCCAGCTGCGCCACGTCCATGGTGCCCAGGTCAATGCCGTATTCCTGCTTGATCTGTCGGACCATCGCCGGGTTCAGGCGTGCAGAACCGGCGAGGCGCAGTTCGAAGTCGTCGTCCTTCGGGTGCGGGGTGATGCTCAGCGGCGCCATGAGGATCGGTGCGATGAAGCGCTTCTCGTAGGCGGCGGCATCCTCGCGGGTGTCGTGCGACAGCCAGGAGGCGGTACCCGCCACGAAGTAGCCGGAGTCCAGGCCGTGGTCGGTGGCGAGTTCGTAAATCTTGGTGCGCAGGGTGCGTGCGGAACGCATGCCCGCCTCCAGCTGCGACTTGTCGCGCAGAATCGTGGAGAGGCGGGTCTTACGTCCGGCGAGCAGCTGTGCCAGGCCGGAGGGGTTCGCCTCGGACAGGTCGATGTGCACGTAGTCGACCTGGTTGAAGTCGAGCATCGCGTCGGGACCGGTGTAGACGTCCATCTGTTCCGCCCAGCGCTCAAGCCCCGCCGAGGGGTCAAAGTCCTCGTGGGCGGGGTTCAGGTGTGCGGGCAGCTCGGCGATGTTGATTTCGTCGGCTACTTCGTGGGTTTCCTCTGCTGAGGTCGCGGCGGCTGCGGCGGGCTGAGCGGTATCAGCCGGGGCGCCGGGTGCGTGTTGCGCGTCGGTAGGCTCGGGAATCTGGTTCACGTCGTGAGTGTCCTTGTGGGTCAGTGCGGTGTACGTTTGCGCGTACACACCGAAGATGGTGGTTCTTCCGGGGTCCTCTGCCCGGTGTGCCTCATGCTGTGTTTCAAGCGGGGCGGGTGTCAGTGCGCGCCTGCGTGCTTAATGCGCCGATGTGCTTAATACGCCGGGTGCTTACTTCGACCACATTGCGAGGTTGGCGGCGAGCAGCACTACGGTGACCAATACGTAGAAGACCATGGCGGGCAGAAGCGCCCAACGGTACTTGGGTGCCAGTTCGCCTTCCAGGTTGCCGAAGCGCAGGGAGCGGAAGAGGAAGAAGCTCAGGATTGCGCCGGGCAGGTTACCGATGATGACCAGCAGAATGGTCAGGTACAGGGCGTAGGCTCGTTCGGTGCGTTCGTTCTCTGCGCCCGCGAATTTGAGGGTGCCGCCCAACAGCAGGCTGAGGCATGCGTTCAGGAATGCCACGGTGAAGAAGGGAATCTTCAGGGCTGCTTGGAAGTCCATCTGGGAGTTCGCTGCGCCCAGAGCAATCCACAGCAGTAGCAGCGCGGGGATGATCATGAGGTACCAGAACAGGTACTTACGCATCTTCTCAGTGTTTTCGATGAGCGCGAAAATTGCGGTCACTGGGTGTCTCTTTCAGGTGATCTCAGGTGGATTCGGTCGGATTCAGGAGGAGTGAGTGAAGGGGCAGGTGGGCACAGTAATGCCTTGTCAGGCGTCGATTTCGCCCCCGCTGTTGAGGACGTCATCCACCTGGTCCTGCAGGGACTCGCGGCGCTCATTCTCAACGAATTCAATGTAGCGGCGCACGATGTAGTCCAGCAGTACCGACAGCGCAACGAAGGAGTAGTAGGGCTTGCGCTGGGTGCTGATCTGGGTGGGGGTCGTCTGGTAGTGCAGGGAGTACTCGGCGTGTGAAGACATGTAGTTCACACCAATGGCGGTCACCGCAATCATGGGGATGCGGCGCAGCGCCAGCATCTTAATGTGTTCGCGCATGTTCTCGGTCTGACCTGAAAAGGACACAATAATGACCACGTCGTCCTGGGTCATATTGTTCATGGCGCTTTCGAACTCATTGCGCGCCGGGATGACCTGGCAGAACTTACCGCACACCTGCATGGACTTGGTAAATTCCTGCACGGCGTTGCGCTGCGCGTAGCCGGTACCGAAGCAGTACACGGTGCGAGCCTCATGGATGCGCTTGAGCAGTCCGCTCAGCTCCATGTGCTCGAGGTAGTCGTAGGTGCGCTGAATATCTTCGCGACCGCTCTCAATGAACCGCGGGTTGAAAGGTTCGCTGCGGTTCAGAGAGGACTTAATGAAGTACTTCAACTCGGCAAATCCGGAGAAGTTCAGCTTCTTCGTCAGGCGGATAATTGAGCTGGTCGAAGTATAGGTTTTATGTGCCAGAGAGTTGATCGTTGACTCTGCAACGAACTCTTCGTTTTCTAGCATGAATGCCAAAATTTCCCGTTCAGTTTCACTGAATCGGTGCTGGTTCGCATTCACGACGTCTTGTAAATCCACTCAAAGCTCCTGAATCCGATGGTGAGCAATATATAAATAGTACACGCTCTAGGGTCATCGGCCAGGGTGGGCGAGGTTGGTCGTCTCTCACTTTGGGTGGGTGCCTCGTGCAGATTTGAGTCCGGGTGCGAGCCTGGGTACAGCTTCGCCGGCGGCATCGGTGTTATCCGATACCGCCGGCGAAGTCTATACCTTATGAGGCGTTATGCCGTCAGGTGGTTGAAAGCTGAAGTCTCTTAGGAGAGGGTCTTAGCTTCGTTCACCATGGTCTCGAAACGCTCGCGAACCTGGGGAACGTCCATGCCGACGATGACCTGGAATGCCTTGCCCTTGCGGACGAGGCCCAGAGCACCTGCATTCTTGAAGTCTGCATCCGAGGTGCTGACGAGGGACTCATCAGCAACGGAGACACGCAGGCGGGTTGCGCAGTTGTTCACGGTGGTGATGTTCTCTGCGCCACCAAGCAGTTCGAGGAAGCCTGCTGCGCGGGGTGCGTAGAGGTCGCCGTCAGCTGCGGGAGCTGCTGCGCCGCCGTCCTTCTCAGCAGCCTTGGCAGCCTTGTACTCTGCCTTGCTGTAGAGCTTGGTCTCGCCACCGTCTTCTTCACGACCGGGGGTCTTGAAGTCGAACTTCAGAATCATGAAGCGGAAGACCAGGAAGTAGATAACGGTGAAGCACAGGCCCACACCAATCTGCATGAGGTAGGTACCGGAGTGGTTTGCCCACAGCGGGATCCAGTTCTGGAACAGGAAGTCCAGCAGACCGCCACCCATGTAACCAACCAGACCCAGCTGGTACATGATTGCTGCCATGGATGCTGCCAGGATTGCGTGGACCAGGAACAGCGGGGGTGCCAGGAACAGGAAGGTGAACTCGAGGGGCTCGGTGATACCAATCAGGATCGCGGTGAGGCTGACGGGGATCATCAGAGCGAGAACTTCCTTGCGCTTCTCGGGGCGAGCGGTGGTGTAGAACGCCGCTGCGATACCGATGGGTGCGAAGACCTTGGAGTTACCGTGCAGTGCGAAGCCGCCGCCGGGGAACAGTTCCTTCAGGGGCTTGTCGCTCTTAGCGAACTCGCTCAGGTGGCTCGGCCAGTCCTTAGCGATACCGTTCGGGGTAACAACGTTACCGAAGACGAACGGGGAGTAGATGAAGTGGTGCAGACCGGTCGGAATCAGGAAGCGCTCGAGGAAGGTGTAAACCCACACACCGAGTGCGCCGGATGCGATGAAGAAGCCCTGCAGGGAGGAGATGCCGTGCTGAGCGTAGGGCCACAGCCAGGAGAACAGGAATGCCACGGGCATCATCAGGAAGAAGCAGACGCCGTAGACGTACTGCGAGCCCTGGAAGATACCGAGGAAGTCGGGCAGCTTCTTGTCGAACCAGCGGTTGTGTACCCACACCACGATTGCGGAGATAATGATGGCACCGAAGATACCGGTGTCCATGGTCTTGATGCCGGCGATCATCTTCAGACCGGTACCTGCAGCACTCTCAGAGATGTCGGTGCTGTAGTCCAGGTCGAAGAAACCGGTGCCGCCCTTGCCCCATACCTTGAGCATGGCGCCGACGAAGTAGTTGAAGGTCAGGTAGACCATTGCAGCTTCCATCACTGCACGTGCGTTAGCGGTCTTTGCCAGTGCAATGGGCAGACCAATCACGAAGAGCAGTTCCATCTGGTTGAAGACGGTCCATGCGCCGGCTTCCCAAACAGACCAGAAGTGGTTCCACGCGCTTTCCTTGTCAGCAGCGAGGGGGATCAGGTCGCCGTTCTGTGCAATGATCGCAATACCGACCGCGAGGCCAGCAAATGCGAAGAGAAGAACGGGTGCCAGCATGGCAGAGCCGAACCTCTGTACTTTTTCCATCATGAGGCTATACGCCCTTTCGGGTTGTCGAGTGAGCGGACGCAGGGGTTGGCGCTCGTTGCCAGCCTGCTGTTCATGCATTCGAACGCCGTATCTTTATACCCCCAAATGGAAGTGTATGAGAGCGGCGCCACATAACCTGCGTGCGCTAAATGCCGAATGTGTTTTAGACAAAAACAATAATGCCAGGTCATACCTGCCCACACATACCAAAAATAGAAGTTTTGAAAGAGTTTTTCAGAACCTGAAACATCTCCCGGCACTGGTTAAAAATACTTGCCGCAGATGAGACTTTTCCTCTATTACCCAGCCCACAGAATCGATAGCATAAACAGTGCACCCGTAGGTTGAGAGCCCACACAACGCTCCCAACCGTCAACAACGGAGTGCATCCCTCAAACTTCTTTATCACGCACTACCCCGGACTTAGTTTTATGCGCTTCCTCACCCTCAACACCCACAGCTGGTGCGAAATCCACCAGATTTCGAAAATCCGCACCCTCGCAAAGTTCATCATTGAACAGCAGGTGGATGTCATTGCACTGCAGGAAGTCAACCAGCTCACCTCCACCCCCGTGGTGAAGGAACCCCTGAACTACCGCGGCGGCGCAGGCGTGCCGGTCCGCGAAGATAACTACGCCCTGCTCCTCGTACAGGCACTCAATGAAATGGGTGCAACCTACGAGTGGACCCTCACCGAAGCCCACATCGGCTGGGACCTCTACGACGAATGCGTAGCAATCCTCTCGCGCCTGCCGATTCGCGGCATCAAGCCCATCGAGATGTCCCCCGACTACGACTACCACCAGGTACAGCGCCGCGCCGCGCAGGCAGCCCTCATCGAAACTGAGACGGGCACCTTCTGGTGCGCTACTACCCACATGTCCTGGTGGGACTTCAACGGCGAGCCCCTCTTCGCGCAGGAATACACCCGCCTCTCGCAGGCACTCGCAGAATGCGCCCTCACCGCACCCGTGCTACTCGGCGGCGACTTTAACTCCGCCGCGCATCTGAGCGATAAAGGCTACGCTTTGGTCACCTCCAGCGGTATGGTCGATACCCGCTCGCTGGCGGAGCACACCGACGGCGAAAACACCGTCCACCGCGAAATCGCCGGTTGGGAAGGTAACACGGACGCCAAGCGCATCGACTTCGTTTTCGCCGACCGACTGCTCACGGTCCTCTCCCACTCAGTTGTTTTCCGCGACAACTCCCCCGAGGCCATCTCAGACCACAGCGGCCTACTCCTGGAAATTGACCCCTCCAGCTGGGCGCCGCAGAGCCTCCTTACACCCCTCACCAACCAGGGCTAAAGGGCACCAGACGTTAGCCGCCCAACACGACGGCACCTCTCGCGCCAACACCCCTGACAATCTCCAAGGAAAGGAACAATCATGACGACCCAAACCCAGTGGTGGCAGGAACCGGTGGTCTACCAGATCTACCCCCGCTCCTTCAACGACTCCAATGGCGACGGCATTGGCGATCTGCCCGGCATTACCGAGAAGATTCCGTACCTCGCCAAGCTGGGTATTCAGGTGCTGTGGCTCTCGCCCATCTACGCTTCCCCGAACGATGACAACGGCTACGATATCTCCGACTACCGCGCCATCATGACCGAGTTCGGCACCATGGAAGACTTCGATGAGCTGCTCGAAACCGCGCACAAGCACGGCATCAAGCTCATGATGGACCTGGTCGTCAACCACACCTCCGACGAGCACGAATGGTTCAAGCAGGCACGCTCCTCCAAGGACAACCCCTACCGCGACTACTACATCTGGCGCGACCCCAAGGGCTTCGACGAGGACGGCAAGCCGATTCCGCCGAACAACTGGATTTCCTGCTTCAGCCCCTCCGTGTGGGAATGGGACGAGGCGACCGGCCAGTTCTACCTGCACTACTTCTCCATCAAGCAGCCCGACCTGAACTGGGAGAACCCGAAGGTCCGCGAAGAGGTCTACGACATCATGCGCTTCTGGCTGGACAAGGGCGTGGACGGCTTCCGTATGGACGTCATCAACCTGATTTCTAAGGACCTCTCCTTCCCCGATGACCCGGCAGTCCTCGCCGGCGGCCTCGACAACTGCCTGGCTGTCGCAGCTAACGGCCCGCGCGTGCACGAATTCCTGCAGGAGATGAACCGCGAGGTCCTCAGCCAGTACCCGGTCATGACCGTGGGCGAAACCCCCTGCGTGACCGTGGACGACGCCGCGCTCTACACCGGTTTCGACCGCAACGAGCTACAGATGGTGTTCCAGTTCGAGCACATGGACGTAGACGCCTCCGAAGGTGGCGTAACCGGCAAGTGGTCCGACCGCCGCTTCAACCTGGTTGACCTCAAGAAGGTCCTCACCCACTGGCAGGAGGGCCTGCACGGCCGCGGCTGGAACTCCCTGTACTGGAACAACCACGACCAGCCGCGCACCGTCTCCCGCTTCGGCAACGACTCCCCCGAGTACCGCACCGTCAGCGCCAAGATGCTGGGCACCGTACTGCACCTGATGCAGGGTACCCCCTACATCTACCAGGGCGAAGAGCTGGGCATGACCAACGTCTTCTTCGACGATGTGAAGGACTACAACGACCTGGAGATTCACGACTCCTGGCGCAAGTACGTTGAAGAGTCGGGCCGTGTCTCCGCGGAGGACATGCTGCGCTACATTAGCGCCTCCGGCCGCGATAACGCCCGCACCCCCATGCAGTGGACCGCCGGTGAAAACGCCGGATTCACCTCCGGCACCCCGTGGCTGAAGCTGAACCCGCGCTACACCGAAATCAACGCGGAGGCAGAGCTCGCCGACCAGGATTCGGTGTTCTACCACTACCGCGATCTGATTAGCCTGCGCCGCGAGTACCCGATCATCCTGACCGGCGAGTACCGCCTGCTGGATGAAGAGGATGACCAGGTTTACGCCTACCTGCGCGTGAACTCCGATGAGGACGCCGCCGCAACCGGCGAGCGCGCCCTGCTGGTCGTCGCCAACTTCACTGACGACACCGTTCAGCTGAACTACGCGGGCGGCAACCTGGACTCGGTGGTGCTGACCAACTCGCAGGCTCTCTCCCCGACCGAGCTGAAGGCTATCTCGAACGTTCCGCAGCTGATCAGCTCGAACTACCGCGATGAGAACCGCGAGTTCACCGACGAGGGCACTCTGCTACGCCCCTACGAGGCTAAGGTCTACCTCTTTGGTAACGCCGAGTAGGCACGCTCCGAAATAATAATGCGCGAGGGGGGCCAGACGCGGACGTTCCGGCCCCCCTCGCGCTATACTTCAATCACAGACTCTTTTTTTCTCTTCGGCGTAACCGCCGGTACAGAAAGGCAATTATGAGCAACTCCGAGGCATACGAGGTTCCCTCCTACGAAGGCCGCCAGTGGTGGAAGGAAGCCGTGGTGTACCAGGTGTACCCCCGCTCCTTCAACGACGCGAACGGCGACGGCATCGGTGACCTGAAGGGCATCACCGAGAAGCTGCCCTACCTGGCTAAGCTGGGCATCAACGTCATCTGGCTCTCCCCCGTGTTCGATTCGCCGAACGTGGACAACGGCTACGACATCTCTGACTACTTCGCGATCATGAGTGACTTCGGCACCATGGAAGACTTCGACGAGATACTTGAAACCGCTCACAAGCACGGCATCAAGATCCTGATGGACCTGGTCGCCAACCACACCTCCGATGAGCACCCCTGGTTCAAGGAATCTCGCTCCTCCAAGGACAACCCCTACCGCGATTACTACATTTGGAAGGATCCGAAGGGCTTCGACGAGGACGGCAACCCGATTCCTCCGAACAACTGGGCGTCCGAGTTCGGTGGCCCGGCGTGGGAGTGGGATGAGGCGACCGGCCAGTTCTACCTGCACATCTTCTTCAAGGAGCAGCCCGACCTGAATTGGGAGAACGAGAAGGTTCGCGAGGACCTGTACTCCATGGTTCGCTGGTGGCTGGACAAGGGCGTTGACGGCTTCCGTCTGGACGCTATCAACATCATCTCCAAGCCCGAGGGCTTCCCGGATGATCCCTCCACCGACTTTGAGAAGCACACCTCCTCGATTCCGTTCGTCATCTCCAACGGCACCATGGTGCACCCGTGGATGAAGGAGCTCACCCGCGAGACCTTCAGCCGCTACGACGTGATGACCGTGGGCGAGACCAGCGCAACCAGCCCCGAGGACGCTAAGCTGTGGGCTGGCTACCACACCGGTGAGCTGAACATGATTTTCCACTTCGATCACATGGGCGTGGATAACGACCCGAACGGCTCCCTGGGCGGCAAGTGGTCCTACGCGCCGTACAAGCTGACCGAGCTCAAGCGCATCCTGAACGACTGGCAGACCACCCTGGAGGGTAACGCCTGGGGTTCGCTGTACTGGGACAACCACGACCAGCCGCGCGTTGTCTCCCGTTTCGGTAACGATTCGGATGAGTTCCGCACCCTGTCCGCTAAGCAGCTGGCGACCACTCTGCACTTCATGCAGGGCACCCCGTACATTTACCAGGGTGAAGAAATTGGCATGACCAACGTGAAGTTTGATTCGATTGAGGATTACCGCGATGGTGACTCGATTCGCTTCTACGAGGACATGCACGTTGACCACAAGCGTCTGAGCCACGAAGAGGCAATGCAGGCGATTTACATTAAGGGCCGTGACAATGCTCGTACCCCGGTTCAGTGGGATGACTCCGCTAACGGTGGTTTCAGCCCCGAGGGCGTGACCCCGTGGATTGCTGTGAACCCGAACTACCCGTCGATTAACGCTGAGGCTGTTCTGGCTGATGAGGATTCGATCTTCTACCACTACCAGCAGCTGGTGGCTCTGCGCCGCGGCAAGCTGAAGGACCTGATGGTTTACGCGTCCTTCGCTCCGGTGGATTCGGTTCAGGTTCCGCACAACGAGGACGAGGCTGTGTACGCGTACACCCGTACCGGTGGTGCGGACGGTAGCCCCGCGAACGAGTCTTTGCTGGTTGTTTCGAACTTCACCGATAAGGAGCAGGAGCGCGACTTCGCTGTGCTGGATGAGGCTCGTGAGGCTGGTGCTCGCGTTGAGCTGGTGAGCTCGAACTACAAGGACGATGCGGGTTCGACCCTGCGCCCCTACGAGGCGAAGGTGTACCACATCGTTCGCTAAGCGTTGTAGCTCGTTGAGTGCTACCGCGTGCCGATAAGGTGATAGACAGCAGAAGGAGGGTGAGGCTTATGCCCCGCCCTCCTTTTGTGTTGCCTTCTTTGTTCTCCCCTATGTTGTCCCCGGTATTGGCTCTGCTTAGCTGGAGAACACGAGCTGCAGGATCGGCACGGCGAGCGCTATCATTCCCAGACTGACGACTGCTCCGGAGGCGATAATGGGTGCGGCTGTTCCTTCGTGCCGGTAGTGGGTTTCCAGGATGACGATGTTAGCGGCTGGCGGTAGCACTCCGAGGATAAAAAGTACCTGCGGGTGTGCCAGTAGCTGCTCAAGGTGCACCCCGGTGTGCGTGTGCATCCAGTGTGCGGCGGTTAGTACGCCGACGCTGTAGACGCTCACGAGCACGACACGGAGTACGGCCCACCGGAGGGCTTGTGTTAGGTCGGTTCGGTGCAGGCGAGCGGTGCTCAGCCACATGCCGAGCACCATGAGCCCTACGAAGCTGAAGACCCAGGTGATGAGCCGGTAGATACCGGCGGCGTGGGTGTTGAGGAACGGTCCGACTGGCAGGCATATCAGCCCGGTTGCTACGGCGATAATGGGGCGGTTCGTGAGCAGGGACCGCAGTACTGCACCGACGGCAGCTTTGTGTGTGACAGCTTTTCGGGTGGGCTTGGCTCGGCTAGTCGTGAGTCCGTCTGTATTGGTTTCTCTGCGCATGAGTGAGGTGCCGAGGATATTACCCATGACGGAGTTGCCGATGTACGCGCCGACGTAGAGGCGTACGGCTTCCTCGCCCCAGAAGCTGGCGACTACGGGGATTCCGAAGATTCCGGCGTTGAGGTAGACGAGGGCGAGCCGTTGTACCGGGTCGTTCGTGAAGAAGGCGGCGCAGCGTACGAGAAGCGCCATGAGCACCATGGTGGAGGCTGCCATGAAGAAGAGTTCGGGACGGCTGGTGGCGACGATGTAAACGATGACGGTGGGGATAATCCAGCGGGTCAGCAGGGCGGAGGCGCTTTCTTTCAGGCGGTTGCCCCAGTGCTCGGGTAGCAACATTGCGAGTCCGAAACCTACCCCTAAGTAGAGGAGTGGGAGGATCATTCCCATGCTCGTTCCTTTCGCTGTTGCTGTGTATGTGCCGTTGTTTTACGGCTAAGGTCCCTGTCTAATAACCCTACACTGAACCTTCAGGTTGAGGCTTATTGATTTTTCGTTGTACTTTTCGAAATTTTCGCGTCATATTGCATCTTATTCGCTGATGCTCTCGTTTTTTATACGGTTCGCTTCTAATCTTGAAATATAGAGAGAATATATTTTCCACCACATTCTTTCGTTCTATCACAGACACTCATTTCTTACGAGATGAGGAACTAGGCTGTTTCTTCTCCCGTAAGACTCAATATGCAGGAGCCCGCAATGCAGCAACCGTATCATTCTTCCCCTCCCGAATCCGGTGGCGTCCCCCAGCAATCTGCAAAGCGTCCTGCGCAGGCTTCTAGCCAGCATGCTGATGCGCATATTCCGCGGCGCTCTTCTGCTCTGCTTACTACCCCTGCTACAGCTTCTGTAGCCACTGTACCCGCCTCGGAGAGCCCTGAGCAGACCTTTAGGGTGCCTCACCCAGTGTTGAGTGTTATCTCGTGGCTGATTGCGGCTGCGAGCGCTGTGTGGCTTGTCATTCTGGGCGTCTCATTGGTGTTGAATGTCGCGTCGGGAGTGAGTCACGATTCTGAGTTCATGATGCTGACCTACGGCGTGTATATGGCATGCGCTTTTGGTTTCTGCTGTTTTGGTACGTTTTTTGCTCTGCATTTTGGGTTGGGTTCGAGCGCTCATTGGCGTGATTCGATTCGTCACCCGCATCACCCACACTAAAAAGGTTTATATCTGGGTGTAGTTTTTCGGCGTGTTTTTTTCGGTATTTTCGGAATGCATTTCTTTTATTTAGACCCCGCGTTTAAAAAATAAATGAGGATTTTTTAATACATCCCAAAACGCTTCTCCCCTTTTCTACACGACTTGATACAAGAAGCCGCCCGGCGCATCCACAAACAGGATGCACCGGGCGGCTTACTTCTAAGCTAAAAGTCTGGGATAGGGCGCTGCGAGGCAGAACGTTCCGCCAGGGGGATTTCTTCAGAACAGTTTGCGTCATCTGTAAGGGCAGGAAAACTGACGAAAAACTCATAGACGGAGGATTCACGCTCTTGCTTTTGATCGTGCTCGTTATCAGCTTTTAACACCTTTAGCCCCTCCTTATGCCATTAGGTTAGTGCTCTGCGCATGTCAGACGAAGCATGCATAAGCACATTATATTTCGTTCATCCCTGGCATCTGCAACGTACGTACTCACAAAAGGAGCCGCCCGGCGCATCCACAATCGGATGCACCGGGCGGCTCCTTCACAGGCTCCCAGCTACAAAGCTAGGTAGCCCAAAGCGGGATTACTCCCACTCAATGGTTCCCGGGGGCTTGGAGGTAACGTCCAGCACCACTCGGTTAACGTCCTTGACCTCGTTCGTAATACGGTTCGAAATCTTAGCCAGCAGGTCGTACGGCAGGCGCGACCAGTCAGCGGTCATTGCGTCTTCCGAAGAGACCGGACGCAGAACGATCGGGTGGCCGTAAGTACGGCCGTCACCCTGAACGCCCACGGAACGAACGCCAGCCAGCAGAACCACGGGGCACTGCCAGATGTGCTCGTCCTGACCTGCTGCGGTCAGCTCTTCACGCACGATAGCGTCAGCGGCACGCAGGGTGTCCAGGTTCTCACGGTTAACCTCGCCGACAATGCGGATGCCCAGGCCGGGGCCGGGGAACGGCTGACGTGCCACGATCTTCTCGGGAACGCCGAGCTCACGACCGATAGCGCGGACCTCGTCCTTGAACAGGGTGCGCAGCGGCTCAACCAGTTCGAAGGTCAGGTCGTCGGGAAGGCCGCCCACGTTGTGGTGGCTCTTAATGTTTGCGGTGCCGTCGCCGCCGCCGGACTCGACAACGTCCGGGTACAGGGTGCCCTGGACCAGGAACTTGATGTCTGCGCCCTCTTCGCCTGCTTCAGCAATCAGCTTGCGCTGTGCCTCTTCGAAGGAGCGGATGAACTCGCGGCCGATAGCCTTACGCTTTGCCTCGGGCTCGGTCACGCCCTCGAGCGCGGAGAGGAAACGCTCCGACTCGTCGATGGTGATGACCTTGATACCCATGGATGCTGCGTAGTCCTGCTCGACCTGTTCACGCTCGCCTTCACGGAGCAGACCGTGGTCGATGAAGAAGCAGGTGAGCTGGTCGCCAACAGCCTTGTGCACGAGTGCTGCTGCCACGGAGGAGTCAACGCCGCCGGAGAGCGCGCAGATAACGCGGTCGTTACCGACCTGCTCGCGAATCTTTGCGACCTGCTCTTCGATGATGTTGTTGGTGGACCAGGTGGGCTTCAGGCCTGCCACATTGTAGAGGAAGTTCTCCAGGGCGACCTGGCCGTAGTCGGAGTGCTTCACCTCGGGGTGCCACTGCACGCCGCCGAGCTTGCGGGACTCGTCCACGAATGCTGCCACGGATGCGCCGGGGGTCTTTGCCAGCACCTCGAAGCCTTCGGGGGCTTCGGTCACGGAGTCACCGTGAGACATCCACACGTTCTGGGTGGTGGGGGTGCCGGTGAGGAAGGAGGAGTTCTCAGCGCAGACCACAGCGTCGGTTGCGCCGTATTCGCGCAGACCGGTCTGGGCGACGGTGCCGCCGAGGGTCTGGGCCATCACCTGGAAGCCGTAGCAGATACCGAAGATCGGCACGCCAGCTTCGAACAGGGCCTTGTCACCCTTGGGGGCGCCATCGGCATAGACCGAGGAGGGGCCACCGGAGAGCACAATAGCTGCCGGGTTCTTGGCGAGCATCTTCTCGGTGCTCATGGAGTGGGGGACGATTTCGGAGTAGATGCCGGCTTCACGCACGCGACGAGCGATGAGCTGCGCGTACTGTGCACCGTAATCTACCACCAGGACGGGACGCTCTTCGAGCTGGTCCAGGTTCACAGAGTTGGTCACGAAAATTACCTCAACGTGTTGGTACTAATCCGCGCACTTGCGCGGGGATATATCTATTTTACGCTATCGCTGTACGCCGCCGACGGTGCGTAGCTGCTCCCCCATCCCGGGGTGCCGCTACATGCCCTAACGGGGGTAGCGCGTGCGTATAGAAAGCACCGCCCGGCGACCGGCAGATCAAAACCTGCCAACCGCCAGGCGGTGATTCATGAAGCTACATTAGCCGCGGTACGCGGGGACCACGGTCAGGTCCGCCTTCTGGAACTTCTTCAGGTCCAGGTAACCGCAGTTAGCCATTGCGCGCTTGAGCGCACCGACAATATTGCTGGTGCCGTTCACGTGGTGCGAAGGACCGTACAGGACTTCCTCCAGGGAGCCGACAACACCCAGCGGGGTGCGCACGCCGCGCGGGAAGTCCAGCGAGTGCGCCTCGTTGCCCCAGTACCAGCCCTGGCCGGGAGCCTCGGATGCGCGAGCCAGCGGAGCGCCCAGCATGACAGCGTCAGCGCCCAGTGCGAGAGCCTTCACCATGTCGCCGGAGCGGCCCAGGGAGCCGTCAGCAATCACGTGCACGTAGCGGCCGCCGGACTCATCCAGGTAGTCCGAACGTGCCGCAGCCACGTCGGCGATAGCGGTTGCCATCGGTGCGGAGATGCCCAGGCCCTGGCGGGTGGTCTGTGCGGAACCGCCGCCGAAGCCCACCAGCACGCCGGCCGCACCGGTACGCATCAGGTGCTTAGCCTGCGAGTAGCCAGCCACGCCACCGACGATGACCGGAACGTCGAGCTCGTAGATGAACTTCTTCAGGTTCAGCGGCTCGTGCGAGGTAGAAATGTGCTCAGCGGAGACGGATGCGCCGCGGATGACGAACAGCTCAACGCCCGCCTTCACCACGGTCTCGTAGTGCTCCTGGGTGTTCTGCGGGCTCAGGGAGCCGGCAACAACCACTCCGGAGTCACGAATCTCTTCCAGACGCGCAGTAATCAGTTCCGGCTTAATCGGCTCGGAGTAGATCTGCTGCATGCGGGTGGTCGCGGAGGCGGGGTCCGCCTCGGGCAGCTCAACAATCTCATCGAGCAGCGGCTGCGGGTCCTCGTAGCGGGTCCACAGGCCCTCGAGGTTCAGCACGCCCAGGCCACCCAGCTTACCCAGTGCAATGGCGGTCGCAGGGGACATGACCGAGTCCATGGGCGCACCAATGATGGGGGTGTCGAACTTGAACGCGTCAATCTGCCAGGAGGTGTCAACGTCGCGACGGTCACGGGTACGGCGGGTGGGAATCAGCGCCACATCGTCCAGGGAGTAGGTGGGGCGGGCGTTCTTGGAGAGGCCAATCTGAATTTCAGACATGGGGTGAATCCTTTCGAATTCGGTTTGAGGGGTGCCGCTGGGCGTTATTCGCGCCGATGCCCGCCCAATACCTGAACGGGTATGGGGCGGGCTCAACGGCGCACGGTGTGCACACCATGCGGCGAATCATCGTTGGTGAGGCGTTTTAGCCGCGGTAGTTCGGTGCCTCAACGGTCATCATGATGTCGTGCGGGTGCGATTCCTTCAGACCTGCGGGGGTGATGCGCACGAACTGACCCTTGTACTTGAGCTCCTCGATGGTGCGGGAACCGACGTAGAACATGGTCTGGCGCAGGCCACCTTCGAGCTGGTGAATCACTGCGGAGAGCGGGCCGCGGAAGGGAACCTGACCCTCAATACCCTCGGGAATCAGCTTCTCTTCGCTGGAGACGTCAGCCTGGAAGTAGCGGTCCTTGGAGAAGGACTTGTGGCGGCCGCGGGTCTGCATCGCGCCGAGCGAACCCATGCCGCGGTATGCCTTGTACTGCTTACCGTTCATGAAGATCAGCTCACCGGGAGACTCGGTGGTACCAGCCAGCAGGGAGCCGAGCATCACGGAGTCAGCGCCGGCAACCAGTGCCTTGCCGATCTCGCCGGAGTGCTGCATACCGCCGTCAGCAATCAGCGGCACGCCCGCCGGGATTGCTGCCTTAGCGGACTCGTTGATAGCGGTCACCTGGGGAACACCAACACCGGCGATAATGCGGGTGGTGCAGATGGAGCCGGGGCCAACACCGACCTTCACGCCGTCAGCGCCGGCGTCGATGATTGCCTGTGCGCCCAGGCGGGTTGCAGCCTGGCCACCGATGACGTCCACGTGTGCTGCGGCGGGGTCCTTCTTCAGACGGGCGATCATGTCGAGCACGCCCTGGGAGTGGCCGTTTGCGGTGTCCACGAACAGTGCGTCGACGCCTGCCTCGACCAGGGTCATTGCGCGTTCGTAGCCGTCGCCGAAGAAGCCGATAGCGGCGCCGGCACGCAGGCGGCCGTCCTCGTCCTTGGTGGCGTTGGGGTACTGCTCAGTCTTGACGAAGTCCTTCAGGGTAATCAGACCGGCGAGCTTGCCTGCGTCGTCGACCAGGGGCAGACGCTCAATCTTGTTGTGGGACAGCAGCGCGAATGCTTCGTCCTTGGTGACGCTGGGGTGCGCGGTGACCAGCGGCATGGGGGTCATGATGTCGCGGACGCGAATACCCTCGTAATCGGAGCGGGAGATGTAGCGGATATCGCGGTTGGTGATGATACCTTCCAGCACGCCCTCTTCGCTGACGACGGGCAGGCCGGAGACCTTGTAGTAGCCGCAGACCTCGTCGTATTCGGCGATGGTTGCGTCAGCACCGATGGTGACGGGGTTAATGATCATGCCGGACTCGGAACGCTTCACGCGGTCCACGTGTGCCGCCTGGTCCTCGATCGAGAGGTTGCGGTGGATAACGCCCATACCGCCCAGACGTGCCATAGCGATTGCCATAGCGGAGTCGGTCACGGTGTCCATTGCGGCGGAGATGATGGGGGTGTTCAGGGTGATGCGCTTAGACAGGCGGGTGGAGGTGTCCGCATCGGAGGGGATGACGTCGGTGTTGCCGGGCAGCAGCAGCACGTCATCGTAGGTCAGGCCGGTGAAGCCGAACGGATCCTCGGACAGAGCGGTGGGAATGGTCATTGTCTACCTTTCGGATGCTGGCTTCATCGGTGAGAAGCTCAGCCTATACGTTGCATATGTCAAGATGCGGTACGAACCGTCTGCCCGCACCCCACACGGTGGTTTGAGCGCAAACGGGAGCAGCTTACCTTCTATAGTAAACCGCTAAAGGTTTCTTTGCTGAGAAGCACTCAGAGTAAGCATTCCTCAGCGGGAGGCAGCCGGCAGGTTCTAGCGCCCCCGCGAACGCGGGCGCATCCGAGCCTACCGACAGCGAGTGCCCGGTACCGCCTCCACGATGGAGGTGGCGGCACCGGGCACACACGCTATTTAGGCTTCTTCAGTTTCTTCGGGCTTCTCAACCACCAGAGTCTCGGTGGTCAGCACCAGAGCCGCGATGGAGGAGGCGTTCTGCAGAGCCGAACGGGTCACCTTCACCGGGTCAATCACGCCGGCTTCGATGAGGTCCACGTACTCGCCGGTCTTGGCGTTGTAGCCGTGGCCCACGGGCAGCTCGGAGACCTTGGAGACGACAACGTAGCCGTCTTCGCCAGCGTTCTCAGCGATCCAGCGCAGCGGCTGAACCAGGGCACGGCGAACAATCTGTACACCCACGTTTGCGTCGTGGTTGCCCAGGTCCATGCCGTCCAGCGCCTTCAGCGCGTGAACCAGTGCAGAGCCGCCACCGGAGACGATGCCCTCTTCCAGAGCTGCACGGGTGGAGGACACAGCGTCCTCGATGCGGTGCTTGCGTTCCTTCGCCTCAACCTCGGTTGCGGCACCGACCTTGATGACGCCCACGCCGCCGGCGAGCTTAGCCAGGCGCTCCTTGAGCTTCTCGCGGTCCCATTCGGAATCCACGCGCTCAATTTCACGGCGCAGCTGCTGCACGCGGTCTTCGATTGCCTCGGGGTCGCCGCCGCCGTCAACGATGGTGGTGTGGGACTTGGTGACGGTCACGCGGCGTGCCGAGCCCAGGTGCTCCAGGGTGACCTGCGGCAGGTCAATGCCGAGCTCGCCGGTTACGACGGTGCCGCCGGTCAGAATTGCCAAATCCTGCATGATGGCCTTGCGGCGGTCACCGAAACCGGGAGCCTTCAGGGCGACCACGTTGATGGTGCCGCGCAGCTTGTTCACGACCAGTGCGGAGAGCGCCTCACCGTCAACGTCTTCTGCGATGATGGTCAGCGGCTTCTTCGCCTGGACGATCTTCTCGAGCACGGGCATGATTTCTGCGATGGTGGAAATCTTGCCCTGGTAGAGCAGCACGAGGCTGTTCTCCAGCACTGCTTCGCCGCGCTCAGCGTCGGTGACGAAGGAAGGCGAGAGGTAGCCCTTGTCGAACTGCATACCTTCGGTGATGTCCAGTTCGATTTCGGTGGAGGAGCCGTCTTCGATGGTGATGACGCCGTCCTGGCCGACCTTCTCGAAGGCGCGAGCCAGCAACTCACCGATCTGCTCGGACTGTGCGGAGATAGCGGCAACGTGCGCCACCTCGGGGCCCTGCACGGGGCGTGCGTTCTCGAGCAGGCGTGCCGAGACAGCCTCCACAGCAGCCTCAATGCCGCGCTTGACGTCGGCGGGTGCCGCGCCGCTGGTGACGTTGCGCAGGCCCTCATTGACCAGTGCCTGTGCGAGCACGGTTGCGGTGGTGGTACCGTCACCGGCTACGTCGTTGGTCTTGGTGGCGACTTCCTTCGCCAGCTGGGCGCCCAGGTTTTCGTACGGGTCGTCCAGTTCAATTTCGCGGGCAATGGACACGCCGTCGTTGGTGATGACGGGTGCACCCCACTGCTTGTCGAGCACAACGTTGCGCCCGCGCGGGCCGAGGGTTACCTTGACCGCGTTTGCCAGCTTATCGACGCCAGCCTGCAGGGACTTGCGGGCGGCATCGTTGAATTCAAGCTGCTTAGCCATGTGTTCGCTACTCCTAGTGCGTCACAGAAAGGAAATTTTTAAGGGGCAGATGATAGCTCATGCGCCGTACCGGATGAGCGGTACGGCGCATGAGCATCTGAAAGTATTAGTCGACGATTGCCAGAACGTCGCGTGCGGAGAGAATCAGGTACTCTTCGCCCTGGTACTTAACCTCGGTGCCACCGTAGCGGGAGAACACGACAACGTCGCCTTCCTTGATGTCTACGGGAATGCGGTTGCCCTTCTCATCCACGCGGCCCGGGCCAACGGCGACAACGCGTGCTTCCTGCGGCTTTTCCTTCGCAGTTTCGGGGATAACCAGACCGGATGCGGTGGTCTGCTCAGCCTGCTCGATCTTGATAACGACGCGGTCTTCCAGGGGCTTGATAGCCATAATCGGTTCCTCCGGGTTGTGGATTTACGTTTGATGCGAGACAGCGGCGCAGTGGCGCGCCCGATGTCTGTCTCGAGTGCTACCTCAACTCTAGTTTCACCTGTGCTTTCGGTCAAGAAAAGCGCCCCTGCGCCGGGGTGTTTCACCGCAAGGCGAACGCTGAGCAAAAAGCCGAGCAGATCAGGCTTCCCACCTGCCAAAATCGGCACCCCGTAAAATGAGGAGCATGCCTATTCCCGCATCCCCTTTTACTCCCGCCCCTAAGCTTCCGTTCAGCGCCGAAGCGCTCGCGGCAGCCGATGAGCTCTACCCGCTGGGCTCGGATACGCTCAGCGCCGTTACTTCTTTGCGTTCGCGAGGTTTCAGCCCCGAGGAGTCTGCGCAGATTATTTCGCTGGCGCAGGCTCGCACCCGTGCGCGCGCCAAGTTCGGCGAGCGCGCCCGCACCCTCATGCTCACTCAGGAGGCGGCGGAGCAGGCGACCCGCCCGGTGATTGCGCATTATCGCGCGCAGCGTCTGCGCCCGGTTGCCGGCACGGTGGCTGATTTGGGGTGCGGTATCGCCTCGGATTCTGCCGTATATGCGGCAGAGCGCGGTGCCGTGGTTGCGGTGGAGCTGGACCCGCTGACGGCTTCTTTTGCGGCAAAGAACCTTGAGTTTTGCCCGCAGGCGCGCGTGTATTCGGGGGATGTGACCGACTACGTGCACGGTGAACTTCTGGACGCCGCCGGTGAACCGGTGGGTATTGTGTGGATGGACCCGGCACGCCGCGAGTTGCGGGGTGCGAAGAAGGCTCAGACGGAGCGCCTTTTTGATCCGGAGGCGTTCTCTCCCCCGTTCTCATTCGTGCTGAATCTGGCGCGTACGGGTGTGCCGATGGGCGTGAAGTTGGGCCCCGGTTTTCCGCATGAGGGCATCCCCTCACCCGAAGATATTGCCTCGGAGGCGAACCCCAACCCGCGCGTTGAGGCGGAGTGGATTCAGTCGGAGGGTTCCCTCGCCGAGTTGGTGCTCTGGTTTAACGCGCTGGCTCAGGAGGGGGTGGCTCGCACGGCAACCTCTGTGCGTGAAACCTCTGTGCGTGAAGTGTCTGCCGAAGAGACCGACTGCAACGAAGGCCCCGCCGAAGGTTCTGCCGAAACCAGTGCCCTACTGCCGCCGTATGAGGCGGTCAGCTTCCGTAGCCCCTTGACGGCGGAAGAGGCAGAGCAGAGCGTTGACGTTCCGGTGTCCCTACCGCAGCCCGGTGATTACCTGCTGGAGCCTGCCCCGGCGATTGTGCGTTCGCATCTGGTCGCTGAGTTTGCGCAGAGTATTGGCGCGTTTCTATTGGATGAGCACCTGGCATACCTGTGTTCTGCCGAGCCGGTGGAGCATCCGCTGGTTGCTTGCTACGAGGTGCTGGAGGAGATTCCCCTGCAGGAGAAGCAGTTGAAGCGCTGGGTGCGTGAGCAGGGCTTTACGGCACTGACGATTAAGAAGCGTGGCGTGGATATTGTTCCGGAGCAATTGCGTGCGCGTCTACTGGGTTCTGCGGGTTCTAAGCCGTCCAAGAAGAAACAGAAAAAGAACGCTAATTCTTCTTCGGGTGCGCAGGAGGGCGTTCAGGAATCTTCGTACCGTCCGGCAACGCTGGTCTTTACCCGCATCGGTTCGGGCAGGGATTCACGACGCGTCGGCTGGCATGTGCGCCCGCTCTAGCCTCGCCAGCCCTAACTACCCAACCCCGGCTACTCAACCCCGACTGCCCAGCCCCGGGCTACCCAGCCCCTGACTACTCCGCCCCGAGGACGGGTTACCGTTCATGACGATTCGTGACGTTTCCCGTTCCGGATTCTGCACTCGACAGGGCACCGGGCACCGCAAGACCGTACACTAGATACGGTGTCTGATAAAGATACGGCGCCCGATAAGACACGCTACCTAGTAGAGCTATTCCCCCGCGGGGCCAACTCTCACCAGCTAGCGCGCAGCCGGGTAGAACCCACCGATAATAACTTCCACAGTCGGCACCATGCACGACCCTATTTCCAGACGCAGGAAAGGCAATATGATCGACTTTGCTTCCTCCCCGCAGTCCACTCTCGGCGTGGAATGGGAGATTGCACTTATCGACCGTGAAAGCGGCGAACTGACCCAGCGCGCCAGCGAGGTGCTGTCCATCCTGCGCGAGCGCCGCCCCGAACTGCTCGAGCCCGCCTCCGACCGGGCGCACGTAACCGGCGAATTCCTGGAGAACACCATCGAGGTGGTGACCGGCATCTGCCGCACCGTCGCTGAGGCGTGCCGTCAGCTGCAGGAGCTCACCGACATCATCCGTGAAATTACCGATGAGCTCGGCATTGAGTTCTACCCCGCCGGCACTCACCCCTTCTCCCATTGGGCCAACCAGCCGGTCGTGGCGAAGGAACGCTACCAGCGTGTGGTCGAGCGTGCCCAGTATTGGGGCCGCCACATGGTCATTTACGGTGTGCACGTGCACGTGGGCGTTGACTCCCGCGATAAGGTTCTGCCGCTCATTGACGCGCTGACCAACTACGGTCCGCACCTGCTGGCGCTTTCGTGCTCTTCCCCTTACTGGGATGGTGTGGACACCGGTTACGCCTCGCACCGCACCCAGCTTTATCAGCAGCTTCCGACGAACGGTCTGCCCTTCCACTTTGATACCTGGGAGCAGTACAGCAACTACCTGGATTCGCTCGTGGCGACCGACGTGATTAACGACCCGAGCGAGGACCGCTGGGATGTTCGCCCGGTTCCGCGTTACGGCACCATTGAGATGCGCTATTGCGATGGCCTCGCCTCCCTGCCGGATGTTGCGGCGCTGGTGGCGTTCACGCAGTGCCTGGTGGAGTACTTCTCTCGCCGTATTGAGGCGGGTGAAAACATTGAGGTGCTCGCCCCCTGGCACGCGCAGGAGAACAAGTGGCGCGTCGCCCGCTACGGCCTGGAGGCTAAGATCGTGGTCTCTAACGAGCCGGTGCAGCGCACCCTGCGTGAAGATTTTGAGCTGCTTCTGCCCAAGCTGGAGCCGGTGGCACGCGACCTTGACTGCGAAGTAGAGCTGGCGCAGGTACGCCGCATCCTCACTGAGGGTACGGGCGCGGATCGTCAGCGTGCGGTCTTTGAGAAGACCGGCTCCCTGCGTGAGGTGGCGCTGGATGTTGCCGCGCAGTCCCGTGCGCGAGCGCTGCGTTAGAGCCGCCCCACCTAAAGTTTGAATACAGAAAATGCCTCGGCGCAGTCCTTTAGGAGAGTCCTTTTGGGAAACTGCGCCGAGGCATTTCTGTAGGTATTCTTCGAGGCGAGCCGCATCAACGCGCTCGCGCTGGTAATCCCTGTAGAGGCAGTCTGCTTAGAAGCAGACAGTGGTCACGGGCAGCGAGGAGTCCGTCGTGAAGTCCACGCCCGAGGGCTCACGGCCGGCGGCAACCAGGCGAGCACCCAGCGCCGCAACCATTGCGCCGTTATCGGTGCACAGGGTGAACTTCGGGATAATCAGGCGCACCCCCTCGGAGGCGCATCGGGCGGCAAGCAGCTCACGCAGACGCGAGTTAGCCGCCACGCCACCGCCAAGCAATAGGGTCTTCATGCCCTGCTCGCGGCAGGCCAGAATCGCCTTCTTGGTGATGACGTCCACGACCGCCTCCTGGAAGGACGCGGCAATATCGGCAACCGGCACCTCTTCACCGGCCGCTTCAAAGCTTTCAATCACGCGCGCCACGGCGGTCTTCAGACCGGAGAAGGAGAAATCGTAGCGGTGCGCACCGGGCTCCTCGGCGGTGCCCATGAACTTGCGGTTCGACAGGCCGCGCGGGAACACGAAGGCGTTGCGGTTGCCCTCGGAGGCGGCACGGTCAATCGCGGGGCCGCCCGGGTAGTCCAGGCCGAGCAGTCGGGCGACCTTGTCGTAGGCCTCGCCTGCAGCATCGTCGAGGGTTGCGCCGAGCAGACGCACATCGGAGGTAATGTCGCGCACCTGCAGGATTTCGGTATGACCGCCAGAAACCAGCAGCGCACCCAGGCCACCGGAACCGGCATTCGCCAGCAGGTCGGAGCCGTCCTCGGTGCCGTTATCCTCCAGCAGGCCAACGCCAACGTGGGCGACCAGGTGGTTAATGCCGTAGAGGGGCTTGCCGGTGGCAATAGCGAGCGCCTTCGCCGCGGAGACACCGACCATGAGTGCACCCGCCAGGCCGGGGCCCGCGGTGACGGCGATAGCGTCCACCTCATCGAGGGTGATGTCCGCTTCGGCGAGTGCCGCCTTAAGGGCGGGAATCATGGCGTCCAGGTGGGCGCGGGAGGCGATTTCGGGGATCACGCCACCAAAGCGCACGTGCTCTTCCATGGAGGAGGAGATGGTGTTGCTGAGCAGCTGTGCACCGCGCACAATGCCGATACCGGTCTCATCGCAGGAGGATTCGATGCCCAGAACGAGGGGTTCGCGAGTGCTCATAGTCTATCTTTCTGTTGCGCTGTCTGCGCGTAGTGCTTCTAGGTGCAGTGATGTAGGGATACCGTGGTGTAGGGTTGCCGCGGCATAGAGGGTGGCGGAAGCTCGCCCCTACTGCGGGGATTGCCGTTTAGCCCAACGGAGTATTTAGAACGTACATTCCATAATGATGGCGTCGGTTCCGTCATCGTAGTAGCCGCGGCGTACGTGAATCGCACGGTAGCCATTGCGTTCGTAGAGGCGCTGGGCGCGCGGGTTGTCGGCACGCACCTCCAGCAGGATGCGCTCGGCACCCTGCTCGCGGGCGCGCTCGTGCATCTGCTCGAGCATGGCGCGACCGAAGCCGTGGCCTTCGTACTCGGGGAGTACGCCGATGGTTTGAACGTCGGCGGTGTCGGCTACGACCATGGTTCCGCAGTAGCCGATACCGCGCCAGCCACCCTCGTTATCTTCCGAACCTTCTGCAGGCAATTCGAGCATGTAGTAGGTGCGGGTTGGGTGGGTCAGCTCTTCGAGGAACATGTCGATATGCCAGGCGTCGGCGGGGAACAGGGTGGTTTCCATGCGGTGCATGGTCTGCACATCGGCAAGTTCGGCAATGCGCAGGCGGGCGCCCAGTGCCAGGTTATTCAGTGCCAGGTCGTCTCGCACGATATTGTCGGTAGCGCTCATTTAGCTCTCCTTCTGCCCGGTTTCCTGCACGGCAGCCTGCGTGGAGGAACCCTGAGTAGCAGCCTGCTTCTGCTGGCGGGCGAGCATTGCGGCGGGGACCTTTGCATCCGAGTCGCGCAGGTACTGGGCGGAGGTGTCCTCGCTCAGGTTCTCTACGCCCAGGCGTGCCGCGGCGGCAACCAGGTACTCGGCGTGGGGGTGAACCTCGCGGGCAGATTCGACGATGGTCCAGCCGTGCTCTTCGAGGGTTTCGGAGTACAGGCCAGCGCCGTAGCCGTAGGCGTAGGAGGGAGCCTCACCGGGCAGAATTTCGGAGGCGGGGCATACGTTCGGGTCGTCCACCAGGCTGTAACCATCGGCGTTCACGCGATAGCGGGCGGAGTAGACTTCGCGGCGGCGCGCATCGGAGGCGACCAGTAGCTCAGCATCTTCCGTTCCCCCGGCTCCCCCGCCTTGAGCGAATATCCGTTCTTGGTAGGCGCGCTCGGCCAGAGCGGTCAGGCTCATCATGCCGTACACCGGCACCGACCAGGCAAAACCCAGAGCGCGCGCAGTAACGATACCGGCACGCAGACCCGTAAAAGGTCCCGGGCCGGTACCGGTCAGAATCGCATCCAAATCTTCGCCGCGCACGCCAGCGTCCTGCAGGGCAGCCTGCGCGTAGGGGCCCATCACCTCGGCGTGGGAGCGGGTATCTTCGCTCTCGTAGCGGGCGAGGATTTCGAAGGACGCGCCGGCTTCGGAGCCGTGCACACGGGCGAGCGCCACAGATGCGGTGGCGGATGAATCAAGGGCAAGTACTAGCACCCTATCATTCTAACGCGCGGGCTCTAGGCGCTCTGCAGGGCCTCTTTCAGAGCATCGAAAGCGTGCTCCCAGCGGGGGCCGAAAGCGCGCACCCGCAGCAGGCGAGGTTCGGGGGTGTCCGCATCCTCGTCACTTTCGTCTTCGTCTTCGTCGTCCCAGCTGAACTCTTCGGCACCCGAGTAGGCGAAGCGCGCATCCGCGCCGGTCAGTCGGGTGAAGTCCAGCTCCAGGCGGGAATCACTCAGGTGCTCAGCCTTATCGCGACCCCACTCGATGACGGTCACAGAGCGCGGCAGGGAGAACTCCAGATCCAGGTCGTCGAGCTCTTCGGCGCTGGAGAGGCGGTAGGCGTCCACATGTACCAGGTCGGGGCCGCCGGGTCGGGGGCCGTCCGGCAGGTTCGGGTGCACGCGCGAGAGCACGAAGGTCGGTGAGATAACACCTTCGCGCACGCCCAGGCCTTCACCCAGGGAGCGGGTGAACGTGGTCTTACCCGCGCCGAGCTCGCCCGAGAGCAATAGTACGTCCCCGGCGTTCAGATGCTGCGCCAGGGTGAGCGCCAGGCGGCGGGTATGGTCGGGGCCGGTCACATCCAGGTCGAGGGCGGCAGAAATGTACTCAGCGCTCATTAGCCCTCCTCCTGACCGGTGCCCCACAGCTCGTTCAGTTCAGCTTCAACCCAGGAGCCGCCAACGTAGAGGCGTTCCACGCGGGGCGAAATGCGGGTCACGATTTCGTAGTTAATGGTCTGCGCGGCATCCGCCCACTCTTCCACGGGCGGGTTCTCACCGGCACCAAAGAGGATGGCGGGGGCACCCAGGTAACCCAGGGCGGGATCGCTCAGGCCGGGTTCGCCCAGGTCAACGACCATCTGGTCCATGGCGATGCGACCGACCACGCGGTAGGTCTTACCCTCCGCATTATTGGGCACGGAGCCGTTCTGTGCGTCCTGCGCGTTCTGTGCGTTCTGCGCGCCCGGGTAGATGCGCACCGGCGCGTTCTCCGCAATGCGCGGCACACCATCAGCGTAGCCGAGCGGCACCAGCGCCAGGGTGGTCGGCTTTTCGGTATGGTAGCGCAGCCCGTAGGAAACACCCTGACCTGCAGGAACTTCCTTCACGGCGGCAATGTAGCTACCCACCGTCATGACGGGCTTGAGACCCAGGTCCTCAGCGGTGACCTCCGGCAGCGGGGAAAGACCGTAGAGCGCCAGGCCGCAACGCACGCCGTCACCGAGCAGACGCTCCTCCGCATCCCAACCCTCCAGCGAGGCGGTCAGGGTCGCCGGAGAGTTCGCCAGATGCACCATCTTCGGGTCCAGACCGGCATCATGAGCCTGAGCCACAAAAGTATCCAGGGTGTCGAGCTGCTGTGCAGTCTCGGAGCGGGTCGGCTCATCGGCAACCGCCAGGTGGCTAAAAATACCCTCAACCGTAATCAGCCCAGACTCCTCCAGGGAGGCGGCGCGAGCCACCAACGCAGGCCAATCCGCAGCGGTGGCACCGTTACGGCCCAGACCGGTATCAGCCTTCAGATGCACGATAGCGCGCTCGCTGGTGCGTTCAGCGGCGGCGGCTACCGCCTCCAGGTCCCAACCGGAAACGCCCAGACGGATTTTCTCCCGCAACGCCGCCTCGAAATCGGTGGAGGGGGTGTGCAGCCACGCCATGAGCGGCGCATCAATACCGTCAGAACGCAGTTCCAGCGCCTCGTTCACGTGTACCAGGCCCAACAGGTCAGCACCGGCGGCAATAGCCGAACGTGCCACCGGGTACGCACCGTGACCGTATGCATCCGCCTTAATCACTGCAATGAGCGCGCGGTCGCCAATCAGTTCCTTGAGGCGGCGCACATTATGTTCTAGCGCATCAAGGTCAATGGTGGCGCTTCGTTCTACCTGGCCGGGTGTACACGGCGGGCAGTAGAGCGGTTCGGCAGGCTGCTGAGGGTGAGTCATGGTCCTTCACGGTCCTTCTGACGGGCGGGTACTACAGGCTGTGCTTGGGCAGCCTCTCTTCTACTAAATTCTAGACCTCCCGGTGCGCGAAAGTCCTATCGCGCTACACTAGGTCAGGTACACCTTTGAGAGAGGAAAGCATCGATGAGCACTCTGCCGCCGGTTCGGACGGTTCACGTGTATTCCATGCACACCGACCCCTTTGCGCAGCCCGGTAGCGGAGATGCAGGCGGCATGAACGTCTATATTGCTCGGTCGGTGCACGCCATGCTGGAGCTGGATCCCGAGCTACGGGTTGAGGTTTTCACGCTGGACCGCGGCGAGGCGCTTCCGACTGATTCGCCGTTCCGTCAGCCTCCTCAGCCCGGCGAGCGCATTGTGCGCCACAGCCTTGATCTTCCGTCCGCTCGTGGTCTTTCGAAGAACGAGTTGGCTACGGTCACCGATGATTTTGCGCAGGCGTGCGTGGAGCAGGCGCTGTACACCCCGGATATTATTCACGCCCACTATTGGCTGTCTGGTCAGGCTGCGGCTCGTGCATCCGACCTGTGGTCGGCTCAGGGCATTGGTTTCCCGGTTCCTGTTCTTTTCACTCCGCATACGACGGCTGCCGCTAAGGATGCGCGCCGCGGCGAAGGTGAGGCGCCCGAACCCGAGGAGCGCTATGCCGCCGAGCGCCTGATGAGTAGCTCCGCGAGCCGGGTGATTGTGAATACTCCCCTGGAGGCGCAGCAGATGGGCGAGTACTACGGTACGGACGCGCAGAAGCTTGCCATTATCCCGCCGGGTGTTGATACGTCAATCTTCCATACGATTCCTGGCGTGCATCCGCTCAATGACACCTCGGAGACTCGTTGCCGCGTTGTGTTTGCCGGTAGGCCTCAGCCGTTGAAGGGCCCGCATCTGCTGGTGGAGGCGCTCGCACTGCTCCCCTCCGACCTGCAGGTGGACGTGGATATTATTGGTCGTTCCGATTCGGATTATGAGCGCCGCCTATTGCAGCGTGCAGCTGAGCTGGGTGTGGCAGATCGGGTGCATTTGAAGGCCCCGGTTCCGGCGTCTGAGCTGGCGAATATTTTCCGTGCCGCCGATATTGTGGCGTCCCCGTCCTCATCTGAGACGTTCGGGTTGGTGGCTCTGGAGGCGCAGGCATGCGGCGCGGCGGTGCTCGCTACGGATGCTGACGGTCTGCGCTATGCGGTGGAGAACCACCGTACGGGTCTGCTGGTGGCGCCTCGTACTCCGCAGCGTTGGGCTGCGGCTATTGAGCGTCTGGTGCGTGCCCCGTATCTGCGTCATTCGTTGGGTGCGAACGCCGCGGCGCGTGCCCGCACAATGGGTTGGGATCAGACGGCGCGCCGAACCCTTGAAGCTTATGCCGAGGTACGTCAGGGTATCTCGCAGTAATGTATTTTCACGTTGTGAGGAGTTTTAATGTCTTTCTCCATGAGCCGCGATGAGTTCGCCGCGTACCTGGATTCGGCGCGTATTACCGGTGAGGTGGCGACCCCCCGCGAGAATAACCTGGACCATATTCAGGGTTTCCTGGATGGTAATGAGCACCTTGAGTTTGGTGTGCAGTGGACCCGTGAGTGGGATTACGATTCGGTGTTTGAGGTGATGGTCCGCCGCGCGGGTCTGAACCCGGACCGTTCGCATACTCACGGTCAGGACACTATTGGTGCCGAGCAGTGCATCAGCGCGTTGGAGGAGTACGCCCGTATCTTTGGCGAGGCGGTGCGTGCCGGTTCTCGTATTCTGTTTGCAACCGGCCACCCGGCGGGTCTGTTCCCCATGTATGCGGTGATGGCTGCGGCGGCGAAGGCTGCCGGTGCTGAGGTTCTTCAGATTGAGGAGGGCGAGCGCTTCCTGGACGGTGACGTCCGCCAGATTATGGATGTCGTGATGTTTGAGCAGTACGGTAATCTGCAGCATACGCATTTCCCTGGCCCGATGCGCATCGCGCTGGATCAGTTGAAGGCGCGCGGTGTGACTCCGGATCTGGTGGTTTCGGATCACGGTATGGCTGGTTATGCTTCTTCGACCTGTAAGTTGCTGACAATTGGCATTGCGGATTGTAATGATCCGGGTCTGTTTGTGGCGGCTGAGCAGGGGGATCTGCCGGTGTGCGTGCCGATGGACGATAACGTTCCGCCGCGTCGTTATGAGCCGATGATTGATTTCATTTTGGATCGTGCGGGGCTTGAGTGTCCTTAATGTCCCCTTCTGCACCCTGTGTTTAGGGTTTGGGGTCTTCGGGGTTTGTCTTTTATCTGTCGGTTATTGTTTTCCTGCAAGTGCGTGAAACATGCTGATGGTTTTGGGGTTTCTTAGCTCCACTAGGCATTCTTCCCGAAGGCCCTTTTTCTTCTTTTTTCTGTGATTGATTTCATCACACTGGAGCGACTTTGCGTCTTCATTCTTCGAGACTGAAGACCCCCCGACCCCGTAGAATAGTTTACGGAACACGTTTATGCGCGCTGTGCGCTCATCTAACGCTCCACTAGGCGTCTTACCAGCGCCTTTACCGTAGTCTCTGCCACTATTCACTCAGCGAGATTATTGGTTCACTCATTCATTCATAACAATGACTAGGACACGATTCCCTATTCACCGATAATTAGGGGTAAATGTGCCTATTCGCCGCTCTCAGTCCACGACACAGGACAAATTTCCGGGGAAGATTACACCGTTGAAAGTACAAGATCGTCTTAAAAAAATGTGGGGTTCAGACTTCGTCGTCAAGCGAAGCTGGCATCCCAAGGTTCAGCGCGCCCTTTATTGTGGCGACCTTCTCGCCATTGTTATTGCGGTCGTCGCTGCGCATCTGATTCGTTTCGGGTGGGAGAATGCTGACCTGCCCTATGTGAACGTTTGGCCTATTAACGCCCTGGATGGCCGTATTCCCGCTATTGATTACATCTTCCTGGGTGCCGGCATGGTCGTCGGCTGGTGGTTTATCCTCCAGGTGAACGGCTCCCGTAGCCTGCGCATCATGGGTTTCGGCAACGAGGAGTACCGCCTCATTACTCGCGGTAGCACCTATTTCTTCTGCTTGCTGATTATTGTGGCGTTCTTCCTTAAGGTCGACGTCACCCGCATGTACCTGCTGATTGCTTACCCGCTGGGTCTGTTCCTTCTGCTCGTTGAGCGTTGGCTGATTCGTCAGGGCTTGGTGCGTTCGCGTACTCGTGGTCGCGCGTTGACTCGCGTCATGATTATTTCTGATGTGACGACCGGTCAGCACCTGTACAAGAACCTGGAGGGTGTGGTTGCTTCCGGCCTGTCCCCCGCTGCGTTCTACCTGCCCGGTTTCACTCCCGGTACTACTGTTGCTGGCGCACCGATTCCGGTGCTTGGTTACAGCACTTCTCCGGCTGACATTATGGAAGCCATCCGCGAGAACGATATTCACATGGTTGCTGTGACGAATGGTCACCACTTGAGCCCGGATCAGGTTCGCCTGCTGGGTTGGAAGCTTGCTGATGCGCATATTTCGTTGATTATGGCTCCCGCGACGACCGATATTGCTGGTCCGCGTATGCACATGCAGCCGCTGAATGGTCTGCCGCTGGTGCACGTGTCGACTCCGCGTATTACCGGTCTGTCGGCGTTCTTCAAGCGCGCTATGGATGTTGTGTCTTCGGGTCTGGGTTTGATTCTGCTGTCTCCGCTGTTCCTGGTGGTGGCGCTGCTGGTCAAGCGTGATGGCGGTCCGGTCTTCTTCCTGCAGAACCGTGTGGGTCTGAACGGTGAAATGTTCAAGATGGTGAAGTTCCGTTCGATGCGTACTGACGCCGAAGAGGTTAAGAAGCGCCTCATGGCGCAGAACGAGGGTAATGGTGTGCTCTTCAAGATGAAGGATGACCCGCGTATTACCCCGGTTGGTAAGTTCATCCGTAAGTACTCGATTGATGAGTTGCCTCAGCTGTGGAACGTGTTCATTGGCGATATGTCGCTGGTGGGTCCGCGTCCTCCGCTGGTTGAGGAAGTTGAGCAGTACGAGGACATTGCGTACCGCCGCCTGCTGGTGAAGCCGGGTATTACCGGTCTGTGGCAGGTTTCGGGCCGTAGTGACCTTTCGTGGGAAGAGTCGGTTCGTCTGGATCTCTACTATGTTGAGAACTGGTCGCTTACCGGTGACCTGATTATTCTTCTGCGTACTGTCCGTGCTGTTTTCGCTAAGGAAGGCGCGTACTAAGAAGAGTTGGGGTTTCTCCCGCTGGTATGTATGCCGTTTTGAAGACGCTGTTCCTTTGAAGACGCTGCTCCGGCACAGGCAGCTTGGCATCATCCATTGATATAAACGCGCAGAAGGGGCGTGAATCCATTTCCGGTGGATTCACGCCCCTTCCTTTGTGCCTTCTGCCTGGTTCTTTGAGAGAGGCTCTAGAATCTCTGGAGGGCGTTAGGCTGGAGGCGGCGTACTGGGCGCCTCTGCCCTATTCGGCGATGAGTCGCGCAATGACTTCGGGGAGCATCTCCGCGACGCGGGTTGCCGGGGCGGGGCCCAGCAGCGCGTCCTTGACGCTTCCGGTGGCGCTGGCGCGTGCGGCTTCGCCGTGCAGGTAGACTGCGAGCGCACCGATAGAGGCAAAGGTGCAGCCTTCCAGGGCTTCTCCGCGGGCTTCGAAGGCGGCTACGGTCTGGGCGAGCAGTGCACCGTAGATGCCGGTGAGGGTGTCTCCGCTGCCTGCGGTGGCGAGCCAGGGGCTTCCTCCGGCGACGCTGTAGGTGGCGCCATTGGGTGCCGCGATGAGCGTGTAACCGCCCTTGAGCATGACGGTGGCGCCGGAGAGTTCGGAGGCGGCACGCACCCAGCGGAAGGGCTCTGCGTCAATGTCCTTGCGGCTGGGTACGATGGCGTCGCCCAGGTGCTTCTTCCAGGTTTCGGGGGCGAGCTCGTGTACGATGCGCAGGAATCGTTCGAGTTCTGCCGCGTGCGGGGTGAGAATCTTGTGGGGTCCGAGGTGCCTACCGGTTGCCATGTATTCTGCCGCCAGGTCGCAGGCACCTGCGTCAAGGATGGCGGGTTCGGGCGAGTGGAGCAGGTAGCGGTTCTTGTCCAGCGAGTCGTAGCTAGAGCCGGAGCCGCCGGCCCACACGGTGACCCTCTGCAGAGCGGGTGCGCCGCTGAAGTAGACGGTTTCGGGGTTGTGGGCGATCATGAGCTGGCGCAACTCGTGGGAGTTAGCACCGAAGCGAACCATGCCAACGCCGGTGTTGAGGGCTGCACGCACACTCATGAGAGCCGCGCCGGGGTATTCGAGGCTGCCGGTGAGCATGCCGAGTACGCCGCGGGTGTACTTGTGGGAGTGCTCGTCGGGGATTTCGATGAGTTCGCGGTAGTCTTCGCGTTCGAGAACGCGCAGGGCGGGCTTGTGGGCGTCGAGGGCTTCGGGCACGCCCAGGTCATAGAGTTTGATGTCTCCGGAGCGGACGCTGTGGCTGGTGCCTGCCGGTAGCTTGTGACCGATGAAGGTGACGGTGCGGTCGGCGCGCAGGGAGGGTTCGTGCACGGTTCCGCGGTTGTTGTCGACTCCGGAGGGGGTGTCGACGGCGAGGACTACGCCGAGCTTACCATCGAGCTGTGCGGCTCGGAGTACGCCCAGGTATTCGCCGGCGTTACCGCGTACGGCGCCACTGGAGCCGGTTCCGAGGATGCCGTCGATGGTCAGGTCGTAGCCGGCAAGCTGTTCGAGGGTGTGTTCGGGGTCGAGTACGCGGGTGCCTTCGCCGCCTTCGCGGGCGATGAGTTCGAGGTTCTTTTCGCTGGGGTCGAAGATGACTGCGTCAACGCGGTGCCCCTTGGCGCTGAGGCGGGCGCCGGCGTAGATGGTGTCTGCACCATTGTTGCCCGGACCGATGAGCAGCAGGATTTTTGCTGTGTCTTTGCCGTGGAGCAGTTCCTGCGCTTCGGCTGCGACGGCGTCTGCGGCGCGTTGCATGAGGTAGCCGTCGTAGTCGGCGGCTTCGATGTAGGGCTTTTCTGCTTCGCGTACCTGGGAAGCAGTGTAGATGAGCTTCATTGCTGTCTCCTTGGGTGGCACCGTGCGGGCCTTATGGTGACCGGTTGTGGTGTTGATGTGGCTCTGCGTTAGTTTTCGTCGTGACGTTAGTTTTCGTCGGGGGTATCGTCGCCGGCGATGACGCTGAGTCGGTAGCTTTCGGGGTTGAACTTTTGCAGGTGCGCCAGTTCTGCGTCGCTGAGGTATTCGGCGGTTGCGATGGCGATAGCCATGGGTTCGTCGTGGGTCAGCGAGAGGTGGATGCGGTTGATGCCGAGTTCTTTGGCTCGGCGGGCGATGGTGCCCTGAATGATGAGGTAGGGCTGGCCGCTTTCGGCAGTAGCGACTTCACAGTCTTGCCAGTTGAGTCCGGCGGGTGCTCCAAGTACTTTTGCGACGGCTTCTTTGGCGGCAAATCGTACGGCTTGGGAGCGTACGTTTCGGGTGCGTTCGTTGGGGGTGAAGACGCGGCGGACGAAGGCGGGTGTTTCGGTGACGATTCGTTCGAATCGTTCAATGTTGACGGTATCTACGCCGATTCCCATGATCATGAGCTACACCTTTTACGTTAGGGGTGGTGACCGCGTCCTGTTTGCGGTTTCTCTTGTTTTAAGTCTAGCGAGATTCGCTTCTTTTAGGTGGGATAGCGTCAAATATGACGCATGGTTGATACCTGTTTCACAGCGTCTATTTTTGTCGGTTAATCCACGAATAACCGCCCGGTTAAACGACAAGGGCGGTGGTTGAGTTCTCTAAGAACTCAACCACCGCCCTTTCGTTATCGCGAGGCGATTTCCGAGGATTACTCTAGAGGATTACCCCAAAGATTTACTCCACGGTCACGGACTTTGCAAGGTTACGCGGCTGGTCAACGTCCAGGCCCTTAGCTTCTGCCAGTGCGCATGCGAAAATCTGCAGGGGCACGGTTGCCAGCAGGGGCTGCAACAGCGAGGGGCATGCCGGGACGGTGATGAGGCGGTCTGCGTAGGGCTTGACGGCCTCGTCGCCTTCCTCGGCGATGACGATGGTGAAGGCGCCGCGAGCGCGCACTTCCTGAATGTTGGAGACGACCTTGCCGTGCAGGGAGTCGCGACCGTTTGCGGAGGGAACCACTACGATGACCGGCTGGCCTTCATCGATCAGTGCGATGGGGCCGTGCTTGAGCTCGCCTGCTGCGAAGCCTTCAGCGTGGATGTAGGTGATTTCCTTGAGCTTGAGTGCGCCTTCCATTGCTACGGGGAAGCCCACGTGGCGGCCGAGGAAGATCACGGAGGAGGCATCCTTCATTTCGACGCCCAGTTCCTTGACCTGGGTGTCGTTGTCGATGACCTTCTGAATCTTTGCGGGCATGTTCTGCAGCTCGGCGAGGATCGAAGCGATTTCGTCCTTGTACTTGTTGCCGCGTAGCTGTGCCAGGTACAGGCCGAGCAGGTATGCTGCGGTGATCTGTGCCAGGAATGCCTTGGTGGATGCCACTGCGATTTCGGGGCCTGCGTGGGTGTACAGCGCAGCGTCGGATTCGCGGGGCAGGGTCGAGCCGTGGGTGTTGCAGATGGAGATAACCTTTGCGCCCTGTTCGCGTGCGTGGCGCACTGCCATCAGGGTGTCCATGGTTTCACCGGACTGCGAGAGTGCCACGATGAGGGTCTTCTCGTTCACGATGGGGTCGCGGTAGCGGAACTCGTGTGCGAGCTCAACCTCGGTGGGGATGCGGCACCAGTGCTCGATGGCGTAGCGCGCCACCTGGCCTGCGTATGCTGCGGTACCACATGCGACGACGATGATCTTGTCGATCGAGCGCAACACCGAATCGTCGATGTTCAGCTCGTCGAGGGTAAGGTTGCCGTTCTCATCCAGGCGGCCCATGAGGGTCTGTTCTACCGCTGCGGGCTGCTCGTGGATTTCCTTCTCCATGAAGGAGTTGTAGCCGCCCTTTTCAGCTGCCGCTGCGTCCCATTCGATGTGGAAGGGCTTGCCCTCTGCGGGGTTGCCTTCGAAGTCGATGATGGAGTAGTCGGTGCCGGTGATGGTCACGATCTGGTCCTGACCCATCTCGACGGCTTCCTTGGTGTAGTCAATGAACGCGGAAACGTCCGAACCGAGGAAGTTCTCGTTCTCGCCCAGGCCGATGACCAGCGGGGAGTTGCGGCGGGTTGCCACAACGCGGTCCGGGTGGTCGGCATGGATAGCCAGGATGGTGAACGCACCTTCCAGGCGGTTGGATGCAACGCGTACTGCCTCGGTGAGGTCACCGGTACCGAGCTTGTTGTAAATGCTTGCGATGGTTGCTGCAGCTACCTCGGTGTCGGTCTGAGATGCGAACTCTACACCTTCGGCGAGCAGTTCGGCACGCAGTTCTGCGAAGTTTTCGATAATACCGTTGTGTACGACGGCGAGGCGGCCGTTGTCGACAACGTGGGGGTGAGCGTTGTTGTCGGTGGGTCCACCGTGGGTTGCCCAACGGGTGTGACCGATACCAATCTGAGAGTCCGGCAGGGGGTGTTCCTTGACCTCGTTTTCGAGGTTCAGGAGCTTGCCTGCCTTCTTACGGAATACGATGCCGTCGGGGCATACGAGTGCCACGCCAGCAGAGTCATAGCCGCGGTATTCCTGGCGGCGCAGACCTTCGAGGACCACATCGTATGCGTTGTGGTCAAACTTGTTACCGTCCGGAGCAGTGTCCAGACCTACATATCCTACGATTCCACACATGCTATAAGTTTATCCCACAAGTATCCGAATATGCGCACGGTGAAATACAGTTATACGTCACGTTTAATGTGGCTTTCCTAGCTTTTTCAGGTTTTACCCTTTTCTTCTCATACATTTATTTCTCGAAACAAACCGTGGGGCGGGTATTTTCCCCGCGGGCTGAAAGTTCGTACACTTAGATAAATGAGCACCGCACCGTATATTTCTGGCGATGACCGCTTCATGCATCTTGACCGTTCCCGTTGGTCGCACCTAGCCGATGAGATTTCTGTTCCCCTCAGTGCTGAGGAAATTGAGTCTCTTCGAGGTCTGGGTGAGACTGTCGACCTTGAAGAGGTGCAGCGTATTTATCTGCCGGTTTCTCGTCTTCTGAATCTGTATGTGACTGCTGCTTCTTCGTTGAACCATATGACGAATGATTTTCTGCATGTGTCTCAGCGCCGCGTGCCGTTCATTATTGGTGTGGCGGGTTCTGTTGCGGTGGGTAAGTCGACGACGGCGCGTATTTTGCAGGCTCTTTTGAGTCGTTGGCCGTCTACTCCTAATGTTCAGCTGGTGACTACGGATGGTTTCTTGTACCCGAACGCGGAGCTTCAGCGTCGCGGCATTATGCACCGTAAGGGTTTCCCGGAGTCCTATGATCGCCGTGCTCTGTTGAATTTTGTGTCGCAGGTGAAGTCCGGTGCCGAGCGTGTGGTCGCACCGAAGTATTCGCACCTGTATTACGACATCATGCCGGATGAGCATATTGAGGTCACCGCACCGGATGTGCTGATTCTTGAGGGTTTGAATGTTTTGGCGCCTTCTCAGGCTGAGGGTCCGGAGACTTCTGATCTGACGCTGAGTGATTTCTTTGATTTCTCTATTTATGTGGATGCCCGCACTGAGGATATTGAGCGCTGGTATGTGAATCGTTTCTTGACTCTGCGTTCTTCGGCTTTTGCGAATCCGGAGTCGTATTTCAAGCGTTATGCGGAGTTGAGCGATGAGCAGGCGGTTGAGGTGGCGACCGGCATTTGGAAGAGTGTGAATGAGCCGAATCTGTTGCAGAATGTTTTGCCGACTCGTGCTCGTGCGCATTTGATTCTGCAGAAGGGTCCCGAGCATACCGTGGAGCAGGTTCTTCTGCGTAAGAATTAGAGGCTTTTAGGTTTTTATTGTTCGTGTGCGGCTTTCAGTCACCCGTGTAGCTCGTTTGTGGTGCATTCTAGTAGAAGGTGCCGGAGGCTCCATTCCCCTTTCGGGGTGGGTTTTAGGTCTCCGGCACTTTTTGTATGCACCTACTTTTGTATGAACCTACACCGTGATGAGGAGTTATTGTGAAGTCTCTGCACCGTACGTCTACCGTTCAGGAGCCTTTTGATAGTTCTGTGGTGAACCGCCGCACTCTCTTGGGTGCCGCTTTGGGTGTTGGTGGCACTGCGCTATTGGCAGCTTGTGGCTCGCAGGGCCGGGGGGCGTCTTCTTCATCTTCTGCAGCGAGCGCTTCTGCTTCTGAGTCTGCGGCGGCTTCGGCGGCTTCGTCTAGTGCCTCTTCCACTGCGGCGGCTTCTTCTACCGCGCCCTCCCCTGTTGTTTCTGCTACCAGCGCCTCTGCAAGTGCTTCGGCTTCTGCGAGCGCCTCTTCTTCCCCGCTGGCTCTTGCTCAGCCCAGTGTTGAGTCTCAGCCGGACTCGTTGCGTTGCCTCGTGAATAAGATGCGCCCCTTTGCGCAGCAGGATTGGGAGCCGAGTGACCTGGTGGAGTTCTACGGTCATCAATTGCGTGCTGAGGCGGCGAAGGCGGCGGATACGATGATTGATGCAGCCGCTACTGATGGCGTGACTCTGCTTGTTTCTAGCGCGTATCGTTCGTATGCGGTGCAGCAGCAGACCTATCAGTATTGGGTTTCGGTGAACGGTCAGCAGGTGGCGGACCAGTTGTCGGCTCGTCCCGGCTATTCGGAGCATCAGACGGGTTTGGCGATTGATTTTGCTTCTCCTGAGGGTTGCCGTTTGGAGGAGTGTTACCGCGATACACTGGCTGGCCAGTGGTTGGCGAAGAATGCTCCGCGTTACGGATATATTTTGCGCTTCCCTGATGGTCGTCAGTCGGTGACCGGTTATCGTTTTGAGCCGTGGCATTACCGCTATGTGGGTGTGCAGATTGCTCAGGAGTATGTGTCTTCGGGTGCGAAGACTTTTGAGGAGTTTATCGGTACGGGTGCGGCACCCGATTATGCAAGTGCGAACTAGGCTCTGAGCTAATCTTTCGGCTTTGCCGGGTGCGCCAATTGGTGATGTGTGTCGTATTTCTAGGTTCCGCACCGGAAATAAATAGGCACAGCAGATGCATATTTTTTCGCGTACACACCCCGTAAATCCGCGGTTTTTCGCAGGTTTCAGAGATTCTTACTCATACTTTATGTGACCTAGACCTTAAGTATTGGACACCATAGAACTGCCGTGAAGAAAAACACATGCTTTACAACGAAAATTTTCTCAAGATACTGCTTTTTGAACACCTAAAAGGCGCTATTCTATATCTCATGCTTAAGGGTTTTAAAGATTTTCTGATCCGCGGTAACGTCATCGACCTCGCAGTTGGTCTGATCATGGGTACCGCCTTCACCGCTGTGGTGACCGCACTTGTCCAGTCCGTCCTGATGCCCGCTATCTCGATGCTGGTTAAGTCCCCCAACTTCGACGAGTTCCTGGTCTTTGACCAGATCAAGGTCGGCGTATTCCTGACTGCCGTCGTTAACTTCATCCTGATTGCAGCTGCTGTGTACTTCGCAGTTGTTGTCCCCACTCAGAAGCTGACTGAAATCGCACTGGCTAAGAAGAAGGCTGAAGACGAGGCTGCTGAAGAAGAGGAAGAGACCGAGATCGCACTCCTCAAGGAGATTCGCGACGCTCTGGCAAAGAAGTAATTTCTCTGCTCTCTACCACTAACTTTCAACCCCCGTATCCCCTGTGGATGCGGGGGTTTTCCGTATCCTCTCCCCCCTGCGCCCACTCAAGATAACGTAGAAGGGCTGGGAAGGTATCTCTACACCTTCCCAGCCCTTTCTCGATCCTCCGTTAGGGAAGAATACGTTTAGAGTGCCAGTTCCTTAGCCACAACGTCAGCCAGCTGCTGAGCAACCTCGTCAGCCTGCTCCTGGGTTGCAGCTTCAACCATCACGCGAACCAGAGGCTCGGTACCGGATGCACGCAACAGCACGCGGCCGCTCTCACCCAGTACGCCCTCAGCCTCGCTCACAGCGGTAGCGAGCGCCTCGTTGGTCTTCACAGCCGCACGGTCAACGCCCTTGACGTTGATCAGGCGCTGCGGGGTGGGCTGCATGCGGGATGCCAGCTCCGAGAGGGTCTGGCCGCTTCGTGCCACCTCTGCAGCCAGCTGGATGCCGGTCAGAACGCCGTCACCGGTGGTTGCGTAGTCGCTCATGATGACGTGGCCGGACTGCTCGCCGCCCAGATTGTAGCCGTGCTCGCGCATGGACTCGAGGACGTAGCGGTCGCCCACAGCGGTGCGGCCGAGGGTGATGCCGTGCTCGCGCAGGTACAGTTCCAGACCCAAGCTACTCATCACGGTCGCGACGAGGGTGTCCTTTGCGAGCTTACCTTCGCGCTTAGCCGCAACAGCCAGGATAGCCATGATCTGGTCGCCGTCTACCAGGTTGCCCTTTTCGTCAACTGCCTGGCAGCGGTCGGAGTCGCCGTCGTGGGCGATACCGAGGTCCGCGCCGTGCTCAACCACAGCTGCCTGCAGCTTCTCCGGGTGGGTGGAGCCCACGCCGTCGTTGATGTTGGTGCCGTTGGGCTCTACAGCCAGTGCAATGACCTCTGCACCCAGTGCCTCGAAGGTTGCCGGGGATGCCGCGTAGGCTGCACCGTTTGCGCAGTCCAGAACAATCTTCATGCCGACAAGGGGCTTGCCTTCGGGAAGGGTGGAGACCAGGTGCTTCACGTAAGCCTTGGTACCGTCCTCCAGGGGCTTGACGGTACCCACAGCACCACCGGTCGGGTAGCGGAAGGACTTCTCGCGGTAGACGCGCTCAATAGCGTCCTCAACGGAGTCTTCCAGCTTCTGGCCGCCGCGAGCCAGGAACTTAATACCGTTGTCCGCTGCGGGGTTGTGCGATGCAGAAATCATCACGCCGAAATCAGCACCGGTGTGCGCCACCAGGTAAGCTGCCGCGGGGGTGGGGACGATACCGGCATCCAGCACGTCAACACCTGCGCTAGCGAAGCCAGCCTTCATAGCAGAGACAATGAAGTCTGCAGAGGAGCGGGAGTCATTTGCGATCACGGCACGGGGGCGTACACCCTCTTCTACCGTGTCAAAGCCCAGAACAATAGAAGCCGCCTGCGCGAGCTCCATAGCCAGGGCGGGAGTAATTACATCGTTTGCCAGACCGCGTACGCCGTCGGTTCCAAAAAGTCGTTCAGTCACCCTTTTATTTTACGTTGTGCGTAACTCTGCTTAGGCGCATACACCGTAAATTCTTCAGAATCAGAAAGTGATTTTCAGCGGCTACACATCTGCTTCATAACTAAGGTTCGTGTAAATGCGCTAAGGTGCCTGCTCTCCGTTCCCGGGTTGGGAAAAGAGAGACAGGCACCTTCATAGCGCAAGCTGTTTGGCAGCCATATCGCCGCAGGGTTGAGTTTTTACTCTCCCCTATCTATCGACGCTTACTTGACAACCGGGAAGCCGTCGGGAGAGTCACCGGACTCGTCCTCGAAGACGTCGGATGCGGAGCGGACGATCAGCGAGTCGAGCTCGCCCACGACTGCCTCATCCTTGGCGGGGTAGTCGAACTGGGTGAGCACGTAACGCATTGCTTCCAGGCGTGCGCGCTTCTTGTCGTTGGACTTGATAACGGTCCAGGGAGCGTCACCGGTGTGGGTGTAGAAGAACATTGCTTCCTTCGCCGCGGTGTAGTCGTCCCACTTGTCCAGGGAGGCCAGGTCGGTGGGGGAAAGCTTCCACTGACGAACCGGGTCGGTACGGCGGGAGGTGAAGCGTGCGAGCTGCTCTTCGCGGGTGACGGAGAACCAGAACTTGATGATGTGGATACCGGAGTTCACCAGCATGCGCTCCAGGTCCGGAACTTCACGCATGAACTCGAAGTACTGTGCCTGGGTGCAGTAACCCATAACGCGCTCAACACCGGCACGGTTGTACCAGGAGCGGTCCATCAGAACGATTTCGCCGCCGGAGGGCAGGTGCTTGATGTAACGCTGGAAGTACCACTGGGTCTGCTCGATATCGGTCGGCTTCTCCAATGCGACAACGCGAGCGCCACGGGGGTTCAGGTGCTCGGTGAAGCGCTTAATGGAGCCACCCTTACCCGCTGCGTCACGGCCTTCGAAGATGATGAGGATCTTCTGACCGGTGGACTTAGCCCAGAGCTGCAGCTTCAGCAGCTCAATCTGCAGGGCACGCTTTTCCTTCTCGTATGCCTTACGGCTGAGCTTGGTGTCGTAGGGGTAACCCTTCTTCCATGCCTGCGAGGTTTCGTCGTCCTTCTTGTCCTTGCCGAGGGCGCGGGTGAGGGAAGCCATTTCGTCCAGCTCTGCCGAGTAGTCTTCGACAACGGAGGTGCGGCGTGCCTGGGGCTTCAGGGCTTCCTTGATGGCTTGTTTCTTCTCAGAACCGGTGTGTGCATGTGCGCCTTCAGCGGCGTGGTGGTGGGATTCAGTCTGAGGAGCCTCCACAGCCTTCTCTTCGGGCTGGGTGGAGGGATTCTGCTCTGCCATGAGTACTCTTTTCTTCCTGTCTGCTTTGACCCTTTAACTCTACCGGTGTGCTCTTCGATGAACAAACGTAACAGTTATATGCACCCTATAACCTTGTAACGCTCACGGTGAGTAGATACGCAAAACGCCCCGCTCTCCTAGGGAGAGACGGGGCGTAACGCTTCGAGAAAACCAGCGATTAACGCTTGGAGAACTGCGAAGCCTTGCGTGCCTTCTTAAGACCAGCCTTCTTACGCTCGATGACGCGTGCGTCACGGGTCAGGTAGCCAGCCTTCTTCAGTGCGGGGCGGTTGTTCTCGCGGTCGATCTCGTTCAGTGCACGAGCGATACCCAGGCGCAGAGCACCTGCCTGACCGGAGGGGCCACCACCGTTGATGCGTGCGATGACGTCGTATGCACCCTCGAGCTCCAGGAGCTTGAAGGGCTGGTTGACGTCCTGCTGGTGCAGCTTGTTGGGGAAGTAGTCTTCCAGGGTACGACCGTTGATGGTCCAGTTACCGGAACCGGGCACAACGCGAACGCGTGCGACTGCTTCCTTGCGGCGACCAACTGCTGCGCCTGCAACGGTCAGTGCCGGACGTGCTGCCTTAGCCGCTGCGGGGGCAGCGGACTCCGAGGTGTAGCTGGTCAGCTCTTCCTCGACTACGATCTGCTCTTCGTTCTGAGCCACGATTTCTCCTATTGTTTCTTCGTAGGCCCGAATTACTGGGCGACCTGGTTGAATTCGTAGGTCTTGGGCTGCTGTGCCGCGTGCGGGTGCTCGGGGCCAGCGTAGACCTTCAGCTTCTTGAGCTGCTGTGCAGCGAGCTTGTTCTTGGGCAGCATGCCCTTGACAGCCTTCTCAACCGCGCGAACGGGGTTGGTCTCAAGCAGCTCTGCGTAGTTCACGGACTTCAGACCGCCGGGGTAACCCGAGTGGCGGTATGCACGCTTCTGCTCGAGCTTTGCACCGGTCAGGGCGACCTTCTCAGCGTTCACGATGATAACGAAGTCACCGGTGTCAACGTGGGGAGCAAAAGTCGGCTTGTGCTTACCGCGCAGCAGGATAGCGGTCTGGCTTGCGAGGCGGCCGAGAACAACGTCGGTGGCGTCAATGACGTGCCACTGGCGCTCGACTTCGCCGGGCTTGGGAGTATAAGTGCGCAAAATATTGGCCTTTGTCTCGAAATGTACATACGGCGCTTAGTTGGGTATCGCGCCTTTTACTTACGTGCATGACGAACACCCGGGTGAGGACCGAGCTGCCGCCCGTTCTGCCCGTACTCTATATCGCCTTAACGTCCTGCAACTAGACAGCGATTTAGAGCGCGCTCGGGTAGAACACGCACAACATATCAAGACTATACAGGACGTCGAGTGCTTAATCCACCGCCAAAGCCTTAAAAATAGGGCTTTTTTGCCTTAAACACATTTTAAATTCCATCCGTGTAATTCACCTGAGGTAGTTGCACTCCCCCGCGACGCTTCACGGCGCATGAGCAACGTGACGGGGCTCAATATACACAGGGCGTTAAGCGCTCTGTGCTTCGTGGTCCTCGCGCTTTGCTCGAGCACGTTCCGCCTGCGCTCCATACAACTCCGGGGCAGGGTAGTAAATCTCAGCTAGTGCCAGAGCATGCGGAGGCGCCAGAGTCAGCGAAGCCTCGCGTCCCGGGTTCTCGATCCGCTCACGCAACCAGGCGGCGTCACGTTTACCCGTGCCGTAGAGCACCAACGCACCCACAAGTGAACGCACCATGTGATGACAGAAGGCATCAGCCACCACACGCACCTCAATAAGGCCACTTTCAGTACGAGTGAAGCTAAGTTCTCGCAGCTCACGAATCGTGGTCGCGCCTTCACGCGGCTTGCAGAAGGAGAGAAAATCACGCAGACCGAGTAGCTGCTGCGCTGACTGGTTAAGATCAGCACAATCCAGGTGCTCAGGTACCGCCCAGGTGTAGGTACGGTGCAGAGGATTAAGACCGTTCGCCGCGCCATCTGCAATGCGATATACGTAGCGGCGACCGGTAGCCGAGAAACGCGCATCAAATTCAAAAGAAACTTCGCTCACGCGGTGAATCTGAATAGCACCCTGCAGAATACCGCGAACGTTCTTCGGCAAGTTCAACTGCTCTTCCGCATCGTAAAGACAACGCTGAAGAGCGCCGGTGAGGCGGCGCCCCAGGGCAGCCGTCGGGTCGTCCTCCCCCGTTCGACCTTGCAGGCGAGTCCAATCCTCATCGTTCAAATCGCAATGCAGGGTCTGGGCTTCCGCATGCACACCGGCATCGGTTCGGCCCGCGACCACCACGCGGTGAGGCGCCCGCAAAATCAGTTCAAGGGCGTTCTCAATGACCCCCTGCACGGTAACTAGGTTCGGTTGGGCAGCCCACCCGCTAAAAAGAGAACCGTCGTAGGCACAATCAATACGCACGCGGTGCGTAGCAGTGAAGGGCTGCGCTTCACGGTTCTCTAAAGCAGTAGCGTTATGCATTGGTGTACCTTTCAGCGGTAAAGGACGGTTGAAGAATACGGGCCGGCTCTTGTATAGCGAATGCGCAAAGAACCGTCTCCTCGTTAAGTATGCAGATACACCAATCCGCCGCCCACAACAGTGGACGGCGGATTGACATATTTTAGGCTTAGCCTAAATCAGCTGGGATCCGTATTACTCGGAAACCTTCTGTGCTGCTGCGCCACCTGCGGGGGCGTAACCTGCAGCCTCTGCCGACTCAGCGGAGTCGAACCAGATTTCAGCCTTGGTGCTGGAGTACCAGCGGGAACCGGGCACGTGGTACTTCATGGAATCGGCGTTACCCTTAACCTCGAAGCCCTCGGGAGCCTCGCCGGACTCCAGGGGTGCGTGAGAACCTGCGGGCAGGCCCTCAGCTGCTTCAGCCTTGGGAGCCTTGGGAGCCTCAGCTGCCTTCTCAGCAACCTTGGTTGCCTCAGCAACTGCACCCTTGGTTGCAACGGGCTCCATGACGAGCTCGATGACTGCCATGGGAGCGTTGTCACCCTTACGGTTACCGATCTTGATGATGCGGGTGTAACCACCGGGGCGCTCTGCCATTGCCGGAGCAATAACGGTGAAGAGCTCGTGCACGACGGACTTGTCGGTGATGGAACGCAGCACGCGACGGCGAGCAGCCAGGTCGCCCTTCTTACCGAAGGTGATGAAGCGCTCTGCCACCGGACGCAGGCGCTTTGCCTTGGTCAGGGTGGTGGTGATGCGCTTGTGCTGGAACAGCTGCGCCGACAGGTTGTTGAGCATGTGGCGCTCGTGGGTCGGGGAACCGCCGAGGCGGGGACCCTTAGTGGGAGTAGGCATAGTTAAATCTCCATAGTTGCGTTCCCTAACGCCCCAGCAGCGGAGCCTCTTAGGGAATCAAGTTTGACTGATCCCGGTGGAACCGGGTGAACTATTCGGTCGAAATTATTCGCCGGAACCGTCTTCGTCATCAAGCGGGCGTGCAGCAGGCTCGAAACCGGGAGGGGAGTCCTTCAGGGCCAGGCCGAGCTCGATGAGCTTTGCCTTGACCTCGTCAATGGACTTAGCACCGAAGTTACGGATGTCCATCAGGTCAGCTTCACTGCGGGTCACGAGCTCACCCACGGTGTGGATACCCTCGCGCTTGAGGCAGTTGTAGGAGCGGACGGACATGTTCAGGTCCTCGATCGGCAGTGCCAGATCAGCGGCCATGGACTCGTCGGCGGGCGACGGGCCAACTTCAATACCCTCAGCTGCAATGTTCAGCTCACGTGCCAGGCCGAAGAGCTCGACCAGGGTGCTGCCTGCAGAAGCAACGGCGTCACGCGGTGCGATGGCTTCCTTGGTTTCGACGTCCAGGGTCAGGCTGTCGAAGTCGGTGCGCTGCTCAACACGGGTCGCGTTCACGCTGAAGGTAACCTTCAGAACCGGGGAGTAGATGGAGTCAACCGGGATACGGCCAATCTCGCCATCGCCGACCTTGTTCTGAGCTGCAGTCACGTAGCCGCGACCGCGCTCGATAACCAGCTCAGCGTTGAAGTTTGCCGAGGCGTTCAGGGTTGCCAGGTGCAGTTCCGGGTTGTGGATCTCCACGCCAGCGGGAACCTCGATGTCGCCTGCGGTCAGTTCACCTTCGCCCTGCTTGCGCAGGTAGGCCACGACGGGCTCGTCGTTCTCAGAAGAGATGGAGAGCTTCTTGATGTTCAAGATGATCTCAGTGACGTCCTCGGTCACGCCGGGAACGGTGCTGAACTCGTGCAGCACACCATCAATGCGGACGCTAGTAACAGCGGCGCCGGGGATGGAGGACAGCAGAGTACGGCGGAGGGAGTTACCCATGGTGTAGCCGAAACCGGGCTCCAGAGGCTCGATGGTGAAGCGCGAGCGGTTGGGCGCTACGACCTCTTCAGTCAGAGTGGGGCGCTGTGCAATAAGCACTTTGTTTCCTTTCGGTGAGCTCCGCTATATGAGCCCACAGGTTGGGGAAAACATATCTTAGGAAGCAGACGGGTGTCTGTACTCTCCGGGCACAACTCCGTGGAGCGTACCCGTCGAGGGATTAGGTCAGGAACCTAATTAGACGCGGCGGCGCTTCGGGGGACGGCAACCGTTGTGTGCAACGGGGGTAACGTCCTGGATCGAACCGACCTCGAGGCCTGCAGCCTGCAGGGAGCGGATTGCGGTTTCGCGACCGGAACCGGGGCCCTTGACGAACACGTCAACCTTGCGGACGCCGTGCTCCTTGGCGCGGTTTGCAGCAGCCTCAGCAGCCAGCTGTGCGGCGTAGGGGGTGGACTTACGGGAGCCCTTGAAGCCCATGTCGCCAGCGGAGGACCAGGAGATCACTGCACCGGTGGGATCGGTGATGGAGACGATGGTGTTGTTGAAGGTCGACTTGATGTGAGCCTGACCAGCAACGATGTTCTTGCTAACCTTGCGGCGGTTGGTCTTACGAGCTGCCGCAGCGCGAGTCTTGGGAGGCATTTTTGATTCTCCTACAAAGGTTTTCTAATACGTTGGTCGGATAGAGATATCCAACAGAGCAACGTTGCTTACTTCTTCTTACCTGCGACGGTACGCTTCGGGCCCTTGCGGGTACGTGCGTTAGTCTTGGTGCGCTGACCGTGAACCGGCAGGCCGCGGCGGTGGCGCAGGCCCTGGTAGGAACCGATTTCAACCTTACGGCGGATGTCAGCTGCAACCTCGCGGCGAAGATCACCTTCAACCTTGTAGTTGCCTTCGATGAAGTCACGAAGTGCCACGAGCTCCTGGTCGGTCAGGTCCTTGACGCGGGTGTCAGGGTTGACGCCGGTAGCAGCGAGGGTTTCGTGTGCACGGGTCTTGCCCACGCCGTAGATGTAAGTGAGAGCAACTTCCACGCGCTTTTCGCGGGGAATATCAACTCCAGCGAGACGTGCCATACTGGCTTCTCCTTGTTGTTTTCCAGAGGTCTATAGCATCACTGCCCGGGTTGTTCTGACCCGGTCCCCGGCCTCTGAGTCCGGAGGTATCCGAAGGCGCCTCGTTGGCGTTGCTTCGGAGCGGTGCCTATGACAATTCCGCCCTCTTACAGGGCGGCTATGAAGTCAGCTGCTAGGGATTAGCCCTGGCGCTGCTTGTGGCGCGGGTTTTCGCAGATCACCATGACCACACCGTGACGGCGGATCACCTTGCACTTATCGCAGATCGGCTTAACGCTCGGCTTGACCTTCATCGCATTCCTTTTGATTGCAACTTGATTACTGGCGAGATAAGAGGTTCCCTCACTTACGTTGGGGAACTGCGTTATCCCTTTGAACACGATTTAAACGCCGCCAGGGGCGACGTTTATCTCGGGTTTACTTGTAACGGTAGACGATACGACCTCGGGAAAGGTCGTAGGGGCTCAGTTCCACTACTACTCGGTCCTCAGGCAGGATGCGAATGTAGTGCTGACGCATCTTGCCCGAGATGTGTGCGAGAACCTTGTGGCCGTTATCCAGCTCAACACGGAACATCGCGTTGGGCAGAGCTTCAACCACAGAGCCTTCAATCTCGATGACGCCGTCTTTCTTAGCCATATCCTCCGCTAACGTCGGTGCCCGTCGCAGGTGCGGCGGGCAAATGTATCTTCTGTTTGTGAGCTCACCGTGGTGAGGTGCTAGGGCGTTTTAAGGCGCACTTAACACTGGCACAAACAACCAACTGTTAACTCTACGGCAAAGACCGTGGAAAAACAACCGTGATTTTTATGACATCAGGCACTTAAGGTTTAAAAGGAAGAAGCCCCTCCCCCACGCTCCAGGAAGTCTTAAGGACTTCCTTCCGCAGGAAAGGGGCACCGTTTATCGACCAAAGCTCAGCCGCTTAGTCTTCCTTAGCGGCAAGCTGACCGCATGCTCCATCAATATCGGAACCGCGAGTATCACGAATAGTCGTCGGAATACCGTGAGCACGCAGACGCTCCACAAAGTTCTGTTCAACGCCCTTACGGGATGCCGTCCACTTCGAACCCGGGGTCGGGTTCAGCGGAATCGGGTTCACGTGCACCCAACCACGGCCGCGCTGCGCCAGCTTCTTACCGAGCAGATCCGCACGCCAGCCCTGATCGTTAATATCGCGAATCAGCGCATACTCGATGGAGACGCGACGGCCGGTCGTACGGTAGTAGTCGTACGCAGCGTCCAGGGTCTCATCAACCTTCCAACGCTGGTTAATCGGAATCAGTTCATCACGCAGTTCATCATCCGGAGCGTGCAGAGACAGAGCCAAAGTAATGGGCAGCTTCTCCATCTCAAACTTGCGAATACCCGGCACCAGGCCCACGGTTGACATGGTCAGGCCACGAGCAGAAATACCCAGGCCCTCGGGGGAAGGATCAATCAGACGGTGCACAGCACCCATGGTTGCCTTGTAGTTAGCGAGCGCCTCGCCCATACCCATGAAGACAATGTTGGAAACACGCAGCGGACGAGTATCCTCAGAGCCACCTTCTGCTTCTTCCAGGCCCTTCATCTGCTTCAGGTAGCGGGCACCAGCTACGACCTGCTCCACAATTTCTGCAGTAGAAAGGTTACGGGTCAAACCCTGCTGACCGGTTGCGCAGAAGGGGCAGTTCATTCCGCAGCCAGCCTGCGAAGAAATGCACATGGTCACGCGGTTGTCATAGCGCATGATGACGGACTCAATGAGCGCACCGTCAAAGAGGCGGTGCACAACCTTCAGGGTGTCACCACCGTCAGCCTCGAGGGTACGGACCGGAGTCAGAAGCTGCGGCATCGCCTGAGCAACCATCTGCTCGCGATCCTTAGCCGGCAGGTCAGTCATCTCGGCTGGGTCAGTGACTAGACGCTCAAAATAGTGCTTTGACAGCTGCGACGCACGGAACGACTGGTAGCCCAGTTCCTTCAGAAATTCGCGGCGACCAGCCATGTCGAAGTCAGCGATGTGTTTGGGCGGCTTCGCACGGCGCGGTGCTTTCAGGGCAATCTGGCCGGGGGCGGGGCGAACGTTCGAGATTTCAACCGGCACCTTGGTCGCAGCGGGTGCGGATGCCTCGCCGCTGTTGAGAGTTTCGCTCATGGAGCTTCTTCCTTATGATGTGGATGCTTTCGGATGCGCTATCACGCACCGGACCGGATTCGCCGGTTTCTTCGAGTGGAGGTGGGGCAGCTAAAGGTGGGTTCCCTTCCCCCAGTGGTGGGACTTAGGCGGGGATCGGAACCGGGGTTACGCCGAAGCGAGCAAGTTCGCTTGCGCCGCCGTCTTCTGCGGTCAGAACCCAGATGCCTTCGCTGTGCACAGCAACGGAGTGCTCCCACTGGCATGCATCGGAACCGTCAACGGTCACAACGGTCCAGTCGTCAGAGAGTACCTTGGTCTCGATGGAACCGGTGACGAGCATCGGTTCGATAGCGAAAGCCATGCCGGGCTTGATCTTCGGGCCCATGTCACGTACTGCGTAATTCAGTACGTCCGGCGCCATGTGCATCTGGGAACCGATACCGTGGCCCACGTAGTCTTCAATGATGCCGTACTTGTCGCCGTATTCTTCGGTCACGTACGCTTCGATGGCAAGACCAATTTCGCCGACCTTTTTTGCGGTTGCCAGAGCGGCAATGCCGTGCCACATCGCCTCGCGGGTGACGGCGGAGAGCTCCGCGCGGGCTTCGCTTATGTTGTCACCAACCAGTACGGTGCGCGCCGAGTCACCGTGCCACTGGCGGTTGGTAGCGGGGTCGATGACGTATGCGCCACCGTCGATGGAGAGAATATCGCCGTCCTTGAGCACGTAGTCGCCGGGGATGCCGTGAACAACCTCGTGGTTGACGGAGGTGCATACGGTTGCCGGGTAGTCGTAGTAGCCGTAGAAGTTGGAGGTGCCGCCCAGTTCCAGTAGGGTGCGTTCAAAGGCGGCGTTCACCTCTGCGGTGGTTACGCCGGGGCGCGCTGCCGCCACTGCCGCATCAAGTGCATGGCTGGTAATGACGCCTGCACGAGCCATCTGCTGAAGCTGTGCGTTGGTTTTAATTTCGACTCGTGCCATTCTGGCTCCTTAGGTATGTGGGGCGGTACGCCCAAGCTTAGAACTCTACAGACAGCACTGTACCCCCGCAAGTCTTTGTGATGCATCATGCACCTCAAGTTGCGGGGGTACAGCAGAAGATTACTTCAGAGCGTCGAGGATGCGCTCGGTGACTTCAGCAATCTCGCCGAGGCCGTTAACTTCCTTGACGATGCCGCGTTCGCGGTAGATTGCAATCAGCGGTGCGGTCTCTTCTTCGTAGACCTTCAGGCGGTGGCGGATGACCTCTTCGTTATCATCGGTGCGACCCTGCTCTGCTGCGCGGTTGAGCAGACGCTCGACGAGTTCATCGTTGTCTGCGACCAGCAGGAGAACGCGGTCAATCTTCTCGCCCTTGGCTTCGAGGATGGAGTCCAGCTCGTGCACCTGGGAAGTGTTGCGGGGGTAGCCGTCGAGCAGGAAGCCGTTGACGACGTCGCTTTCCGCCAGGCGTGCGCGCACCATGTTGTTGGTGACGGAGTCGGGAACCAGGTTACCGGAGTCGATGTACGACTTCGCTTCCTTGCCCAGTTCGGTCTCTTCCTTGATGTTCTTGCGGAAGATATCACCGGTGGAAATCGCGGGAATCTTCAGCGCTTCAGCGATCTTGACGGCCTGGGTGCCCTTACCGGCACCGGGAGGGCCGACGATGAGCAGACGGTTCATCGGAGCAGTCCTTCGTAGTTTCGTTGTTGGAGCTGAGCGTTGATCTGCTTGAGAGTATCAAGACCAACACCCACCACGATCAGCAGCGAGGCGCCGCCGAACGGGAAATTCTGGTTTGCGTTGAATAGGATAAGCGCTACCAGGGGAATCATGGAAATTACACCCAGGTAAAGTGCGCCAGGCAACGTAATTCGGTTGAGTACGTAGCTGAGGTAACGCTCGGTGGGCTTACCGGCACGGATACCGGGGATGAAGCCACCGTACTTCTTCATATTGTCCGCTACCTCTACCGGGTCGAAGGTGACCGCCACGTAGAAGTACGCGAAGCCAATAATCATGAAGAAGTAGAGAACAATGTACAGCGGGTGGTCGCCGCGCACCAGGTATGCGTTGATCCAGTTAACCCAGTCCGGCGGGGTGGAGCCGTTGGTCGGGGTGTTGAACTGAGCAATCAGACCGGGCAGGGTCAGCAGGGAGGAGGCGAAGATCAGCGGGATCACGCCGGCCATGTTGACCTTGAGCGGAATGTAGGTGCTGGTGCCGCCAATGGTGCGTCGACCAATCATGCGCTTTGCATACTGCACGGGGATACGGCGAACGGACTGTTCCACGTAGACCACGGCGAGCATGACCAGCAGACCAATACCGCAGACAGCTGCGAAGATACCCCAACCGTGGGTGCGCTGGATGGAGCCCAGAGCGCTCGGGAAGGAGGAAGCAATGGAGGTGAAGATCAGCAGGGACATGCCGTTGCCGACGCCACGCTCGGTAATCTGCTCACCCATCCACATGATGACGGTGGTACCTGCACACAGGGTGACGATAATCAGCAGGATGTGCAGTACATCATCCTGAGGGATGATACCGGGGCAGTTACCCAGCAGAACACCGGAGCGCGCCATCGAGACGATGGTGGTTGCGTTCAGCAGAGCAAGAGCGATGGTCAGGTAGCGGGTGTACTGGGTGAGCTTTGCCTGGCCCTGCGCGCCTTCATCGTGCAGCTCCTGGAATCGCGGGATAACCACGCGCAGCAGCTGGATGATAATGGACGCGGTAATGTACGGCATCACGCCGAGGGCAAAGATCGAAAGCTGCAGCAGTGCGCCACCGCTGAAGAGGTTGACGATATCGTAGACGCCACCGCTCGTAATATTGGCCTTCAGACACTGCTGTACATTTCCGTAGGAAACGCCTGGCGCGGGGATGAAAGTGCCCACGCGGTACAGCACAATCATTGCCAGGGTAAACAGCAGCTTACGCCGCAAATCGGCGGTCTTGACGACTCGCCCGAATGCGCTCAGCACATGTCCTCCTGTAAGTCTATGGGGCGCCCATCCCTCTCAAAGAGTTTTAGGGCGCAGTAAACACATCTTCCAGTCTATCGTGTTTAGAGCGGGTAACGATAACTCCCTAGCAGATTATGTAGCTTTTATATTCTCTTAGCGTGATTTTTGGACGCTAAATGTGGCGCACACCAAGCGTTCAAATATGCGAATACAGGAATATTCCCCTGTTGTGAGTCTTTTCGAGCAGCAAAAAGCCCCCGCCGTACAGTGTACGGACGGGGGCTTTCTCGTCTTGAAGACTACTTAACGGTTACAGAACCGCCAGCGGCCTCGATCTTCTCGATAGCGGAAGCCGATGCCTTGTCGACAACAACGTTCACCTTGACGGAGATTTCGCCGTTGCCCAGAACCTTCACGAGCTCGTTCTTGCGAACGGCGCCCTTAGCAACCAGTGCCTCAACGGTGACGTCGCCACCGTTGGGGAACAGTTCCTGGATGCGGTCCAGGTTAACAACCTGGTACTCGGTGCGGAAGGGGTTCTTGAAGCCGCGCAGCTTCGGCAGGCGCATGTGCAGCGGCAGCTGGCCGCCTTCGAAGCCTGCACGAACCTGGTAACGTGCCTTGGTACCCTTGGTACCGCGACCTGCGGTCTTACCCTTGGAGCCTTCACCGCGGCCAACGCGGGTCTTTGCCTTGTGGGCACCCGGTGCCGGGCGCAGATCGTGAATCTTGATAGCTTCTGCCATCTTTACTTGACCTCCTCAACCTTCACCAGGTGAGCAACGGTGTTAACCATGCCAACGGTGACGGGGTCAGCAGTGCGGACTACCTTGTTGCCGGGGCGCTTGAGGCCCAGGGAACGCAGGGTGTCGCGCATGTTCTGCTTCTGACCAACATAGGACTTGACCTGGGTGATTTCCAGCTTTGCGTCGCTGGGCTGAATACGCTTGGCCATTACTACGCACCTGCCTTTTCAGACTTGGTGTTGCGCAGGTAGCTGGGGATAACCTCATCGGTGGGCAGGCCACGGCGGGCTGCCACTGCCAGGGGCTCCTCAAGCTCCTTGAGTGCTGCAACAGTTGCGTGAACGATGTTGATCTGGTTCGAGGAACCGAGCGACTTGGACAGCACATCGTGAATGCCTGCGCACTCGAGTACTGCACGCACGGGGCCACCTGCGATAACACCGGTACCAGCGGTTGCCGGACGGAGCATCACAACGCCTGCAGCTGCTTCACCCTGCACACGGTGCGGGATGGTGCGGCCTTCGATGCGGGGAACGCGGAAGAAGTTCTTCTTTGCTTCCTCGACACCCTTGGAGATTGCTGCGGGAACTTCCTTAGCCTTACCGTAGCCAACGCCGACCAGGCCGTTACCGTCACCAACGACGACCAGTGCGGTGAAGCTGAAGCGACGACCACCCTTGACGACCTTGGAAACGCGGTTGATGGTCACAACGCGCTCGATGTACTTGTCCTTCTCCTCCTCGCGAGCGCGGTTGTTACGGCGCTCACCACGGCCACGACGCTCGCCGCGGTTGTTGCGGCGCTCCTCGCGCTGGTTGGAGGTCTCAGCGGTTTCAGCTACTACTGCTTCGCTCACCTGAGTTTCCTTTACGTTCTGCTCGCTCATTAGAGTGCAAGACCTCCCTCGCGTGCACCGTCAGCAACGGCTGCAACACGGCCGTGGTACTTGTTACCACCGCGGTCGAACACGACTGCCTCAACACCAGCTGCCTTGGCGCGCTCTGCAACGAGCTCACCAACGCGCTTTGCCTTAGCGGTCTTGTCCAGGTCAGCTGCACGCAGCTCTGCTTCCATGGTGGAAGCGGATGCCAGGGTTACGCCCTTGACATCGTCGATAACCTGAACGAACATGTGACGGGTCGAACGGGTGACGCACAGGCGCGGACGCGCAGCGGTACCCGAAACGTACTTGCGGATGCGAGCGTGACGACGTGCACGCTGCGCTGCCTTCGACTTGATAGCCATGTTTACTTACCAGCCTTTCCGACCTTGCGGCGGATGTGCTCACCTGCGTAGCGAACACCCTTACCCTTGTAGGGATCGGGCTTACGCAGACCACGAATGTTTGCTGCAACCTGACCAACGAGCTGCTTGTCGATGCCCGACACGGTCAGCTTGTTAGCACCCTCCACTGCGAAGGTAATACCCTCGGGAGCGGTGATGTTGATCGGGTGGGAGTAGCCCAGAGCGAACTCCAGGTCGTTACCCTTCGGGGTCACACGGTAACCGGTACCAACGATTTCCAGCTTCTTCTCGTAGCCGGAGGTAACGCCGATAATCAGGTTCTGAATCAGGGTACGAGTCAGACCGTGCAGTGAGCGAGACAGGCGCTCGTCGTTCGGACGAGATACAACGATCTCGTTTTCGTTCAGAGCCACGGTGATGGGGGAAGCTACCTTGTGGGAGAGCTCGCCCTTCGGGCCCTTAACGGTGACCAGGTTGCCATCGACCTTAACCTCAACGCCGGCGGGAACCGAGATGGGGAGACGTCCAATACGTGACATTATTCTCTTCCTTTCTCTTCTAACCGACTACCAGATGTAAGCGATGACTTCGCCGCCCACGCCCTTCTTCGCAGCCTGCTTGTCAGTGAGCAGACCCGAAGAGGTGGACAGGATTGCGATGCCGAGGCCACCCAGAACCTGGGGCAGGTTGGTGGACTTTGCGTAGGTACGCAGGCCCGGCTTGGAAATACGACGCACGCCAGCGATGGAACGCTCGCGGGACGGACCGTACTTGAGGACGAGGGTCAGGGTCTTGCCGACCTTTGCATCCTCAACCTTCACGTCGGCGATGTAGCCCTCAGCCTTCAGGATCTCTGCAATGCGAGACTTCAGCTTGGAGTAGGGCATGGATACGGTGTCGTGGTATGCGGAGTTTGCGTTACGCAAACGGGTCAGCATATCTGCGACCGGATCAGTCATAGTCATTGTGGGCTTTAGCCCTTCCTCGTTGTGGTTTCCCTACCCCGCGGTAACGGGGTCTGGACCTACAACGTAGTCGTTAGTTGGTCTTGAACGGGAAGCCCAGTGCCTTCAGGATTGCACGGCCTTCTTCGTCGGTCTTCGCGGAGGTCACCACGGTGATGTCCATACCACGCACGCGGTCGATCGAGTCCTGATCGATTTCGTGGAACATGGACTGCTCGGTCAGACCGAAGGTGTAGTTACCGTTACCGTCGAACTGGCGGTCCGAGAGGCCGCGGAAGTCGCGGATTCGGGGCAGTGCCAGGGTGACGAGGCGGTCCAGGAATTCCCACATGCGGTCGCCACGCAGGGTGACGTGTGCACCGATGGGCATACCTTCGCGCAGCTTGAACTGTGCGATGGACTTCTTAGCGCGGGTAACAATCGGCTTCTGACCGGTGATTGCGGTGAGATCGCGGATTGCGCCGTCCATGAGCTTTGCGTCGCGAGCTGCCTCGCCAACACCCATGTTTACGACGACCTTAACGATCTTCGGGGTCTGCATGACGTTCTCGTACTTGAACTCTTCCTGCAGAGCGGGAACGACGACCTCAGCGTACTTGGTCTTGAAGCGGGGGGTGATCTTGGTTTCGGTCATTAGATGTCCTTACCCGAACGCTTAGCAACGCGCACGCGAACGGTGCGCTCCTTGCCGTCACGCTCTACAGTCTCGAGGCGGAAACCAACACGGGTCGGCTTCTTGGTCTCGGGGTCAACAATCGCAACGTTAGAAACGTGGATCGGTGCCTCAACCTTCTGAATGCCGCCTGCTGCGCCGGTCAGGGGGTTAGCCTTGGTGTGCTTGGTGACGACCTTGATGCCCTCAACAATCACGCGGTTTTCCTTGGGGAGAACCTTCAGAACCTTGCCCTGCTTGCCCTTATCTGCACCGGAAATAACCTGAACCAGGTCGCCGGACTTGATCTTAGCCATGAATTAGAGCACCTCCGGAGCCAGCGAAACGATCTTCATGAACTTCTTGTCGCGAAGCTCACGACCCACGGGGCCGAAGATACGGGTACCACGGGGATCACCATCAGTGTTCTTCAGGATCACTGCGGAGTTCTCGTCGAACTTGATGTAGGAGCCGTCGGGACGACGGGTTTCCTTCTTGGTGCGGACGACGACTGCCTTGACAACGTCACCCTTCTTTACGGTACCGCCGGGGATTGCATCCTTGACGGTTGCGACAATGATGTCGCCAATGCCTGCGTAGCGACGCGAGGAACCACCGAGAACACGGATGGTCAGGATTTCCTTCGCACCAGTGTTGTCGGCGACCTTCAGTCGCGACTCCTGCTGAATCATATTTCTCCTGTCGTCTCGCCGGTTCCGACTCGCTTTAGGCGCGAGCCAGCCTTGCGGAACATTTTTACGGGATTGGTTGACGCCCCGGGCCCCATCTCTGCGGAAGGGGTTAGCGGAAACGCCTGGGGCAAACCCATGCCAGAAGCATTTGGACCCGCGTGAAGCGGGCGTATCCCACCCGTAAGTAGCGGCATTATGCACTGGCACGAGAAGCCCGTGGTTGTGCGGCTATTTGGATACAGCCACACAGTCTTAACACTGTACAGGAAGCAGGTATGTAGCGCAAGAGTTTGCCGACTATGATTTCAGTCTCCCCTACCCTATCTCTGGGGAAGAGTCGGGTTTAGAGAGTAAAAACCTCATATCCCACATCACCATCGATTGAGAAGGTCCCTTATTTGACACTTAAAGCAGGAGGCCCCTTCGTGTAGTTCCTGACGCATAAGAAACTGAAGGGGCCTCGAGAAATCTATCAAACAATGTGTCAAACAAGGATGATAGATATTTATATTTTACTACGCTTTAATGTCCCTCTACGACAGACTTGCCGCGGGATGAGCAAGAGACCACCCCGCCCCTACTCCCCACCCCGAGAGCGTACACACAGCACAAAAGCACAGCACGCGCTACGTTGATATATCAGCTGCTCTTCACTCAGCAGCTAGGACAGATATACTTTCGCGATACCGTCACGAACGATAGGACGAGGATCTTCTCCCGGCCGGTTTTCTTCCGCTGCCTCGTAGTATTCGCCAGAGCGCGCATCCAACACGTAGGGTACCTCAGCTGCGGGGTAGTCACCCGCCTTGTCGATAGCAATGACGCTCCCGTCTCCCAGCAGGACCTGGTGATTAATACGGGTCGGGGCTACCTGCAAGGTCTCGATGATGGTTCGATTGAGCGTGTCAATGACGGTAATGGTTCCACCACCGGCAACTGCAGACTCTCCCTTACCTCCAAAATCAGCGACGTACAGCAGATGACGTTCTGCATCGAGCAAGATATCGGTGGGCATTTTACCGAAGGGAAGATAAGCGAGGTGCTCGCCCTCAAAACTCAGAACGTATAGACCACCATTTTTACCCTCGCGTCCTTGTGCAGAGACATAAAGTTCACCACGGGTCGAATCAATCTCTACGCCGTGAACGCCAACTGGAGTATTGGCGTCTTCCCCACCAGTTACGGGCAGTCTGTGCACGAGACCCCAGGTATTCATATCCACAACCCAGATTTCATCTCGCAAAATATTCGGGATGTACAGACGGCTACGAGCTTCATCCGCTACGGGTCCTAGCAGCATGGCGGGGCCTTCCCCTTGAAGGGGACTAACCGTGCGTTCCCTCTCCGCGGTGGATGCAGAGATTACCTGGTAACCCCCCATTCCGGTAACGAGTACGGCACCGTTGGGTGCAACGTATAGCTCACGCGGCGTCAGCATCTCCACCCCTAGAGTGAGAGAATCCCATACGAGCGATAGGTCTTTTTGGGAGTATGCAGTTACCGAGTTTGTACGGGTTCCTCCGGTCCAAAGAAGCCCTCGCTGATTGTCTACAGCTAGACCATAGGCAGCTTGAATCTGGAAGAGGTTTTCTAGCTCGGGTTTATTTTCCGGGATAGCAGGCAGAACAGCCGTCTTCTCAATTTGCAGGGTATCTGCGTTGATACGAGCAATTGTGGCGCAGAGAGTGCCGTGGGTCTTTGTATGGTTGAAGCTTCCGCTCACAAAAAGAACGTTCTCTTCAGGGTTGTATGCCACCTGATATTGACCGGCGAGTCCCGCAGAACGATCTACGGAAAAACGCTTGGTATCCAGCGTATTCTTCTGTTCTTCTCCAGCAGCCGAGGGAAGCATAGGTATCTCCAGAGTTATGTAGTTTGGAGGCTAGCTCGTCTCATATTTTGCGAGCTTAGCCTCCGGAGCTTTCTGCTGTATATTTTACGCTTTACCCTCCATTTTGAGGCTTTTCTAGCGCAGGCCACGCACTACATGGCTCATGATTAAGACACCCTCTATCAGCAGTACATATTGCTCTCCCCCAGGCTCTGAGCAGGGTGGATTTACTCAAGGAAGGCTTTGCATTCTACATATAATAACCACAATAGACATCAAACTAGAGATGTTGACAGCTTAGAGAATTTATAAGCTTACCCTGAGGTGTCTAGAGCCATGAATTCCGTAATATTTCGTCACCTCTGACCCCCTATTAAAGCAGTATTCTGAAAAAATCTGCTTAAAAATTTAGAAACTAAGGGTCGCTTTTTCAAAAATCAAGTTTTTTAGTAAAAAACGCGCTTCAAGGTGCGAAAATCAGCGAGATGTACCATAATAGAAGAGACGCATGCGTCAAATAAGAGGTTCGGTCCCTATCGGACAGATTTCTTGGGTCCCTTTTTCCTCGCTAATCCGTTTGTCTAGGGACCGAACCTCGCTTTGACCGCTAAACCCGCACTTCGGTGCGGGTTTTCTTTGTATCTGAGGCTCTAGAACCCTACATTTCATTCTTTGGGAGCTGATAACTCGTCAAATATGGGCGGGCGAGTACAGAGGGAGCGTCTCTCTCCTTTTCTCCCTTCCCCCCTACTACCTCTGACCCTAGTCTAGGTTCCGCCTAAATAACAGGCGTATGGACAAACTGAAAGGGGCGGCACCCATCGCTTTGATGAGTACCGCCCCTTTCAGCGTGTATCGGCAGTTTCAGAGAGTCAATCGGGTTCTTGATTATCTAGCAGATCCCGCTCAACCTCTTTCGCTACTACCGAGCAGTAGTAATGTAGGCTGCCGTGGGGTACGGACTATGCCTTGCGGCGACGTGCTACCAGCACAGTTGCACCAACGACCAGGGCAAGGACACCAATTCCGGCTGCAACTACGACGCCCGAAGCACCGGTGTTAGCCAGTGAAGACTTCGAAGAGGTGGAGCCGTTGCTGGAAGAGGTGACATTCTGCGACGAAGAGCCGGAGGTCTTCGGGGCGGTGCTGTCCTTCTTCTGGGTCTCGGACTTCAGAGAATCCACGGGAGCCTTGGACTGATCCTTAGCAGGCTGGTCCTTTGCCTGTTCCTTGGAATCTGCAGGTGCAGAGGGGTTAGTTACAGGTGCGTTAGCCGACTCGGATGCCTTCGGTTCTGAGACCTTCGGCGCAGGTGCCTGGTTCTCGATGCTGAAGGTGTATTCTGCAGCCACACCACCACGTACATTATCGTTCTCTGCCAGAGAACCGGAGAGCAGGTAGATAGCAACGCTATCGCCGGTCTTCAGTTCTTCAGTCAGGTTAGAGTTTGCCACGGTGGGGCGGTCGATAGTTGCAGTGAAGTTACCGTTTTCGTCCGCCTTGATGTAAGCCCAGACGCCTGCACTATTGCCTTCAACGCCTTCGAGCTTAGGCTCTTCCTTCGCAGAAATAGCGCCCTTGTTCAGCTTGACGGCGATAATGGAGCCCTTGCCATCCCGAGTCTTGAAGCCTTCACCACGGAAGGTCAGCTTCTGGCCGTCCCAGGTCTTGGGGAAGTAAACCTTAGCGCCGTCCTTGTACTCGTGTACAACTTCATTGGACTCTGCACTTTCGGAGGGTGCAGGGGTGCTGGGTTCGGGCTTAGCGGACTCGCTCGGAGCCGGAGTAGTCGGCTCGGGCTTAGCAGACTCGCTCGGTGCCGGAGTAGTCGGCTCGGGCTTAGCAGACTCACTCGGTGCCGGAGTAGTCGGCTCAGGCTTAGCAGACTCACTCGGAGCCGGGGTGGGCTCGTTGCTATCAGGCAGGCTCAGCTTAGTACCGGCGGGGTAAGTGGTAGTCACGCCAGAAGGAGTAGCAGCAACCTGGGTAGTTTCTGCCGGTGCGCAGGTCTCAGCGGTCTCTGCCTTCTTCTCTGCAACAGTTGCGGAGAGTGCTTCACCGCCACGTGCGGTATCGCCTTCAACCATGGAGCCGGAGAGCAGGAAGACCGATACCTTATCGCCGCTCTTCAGGTTTTCCTTCAGGTTGGAGTTCTCAGTGGTCGGGTACGGCAGCTCAGCGGTGAAGTTACCCTTCTCATCTGCCTGGATGTAAGCCCAGACGCCTGCGCTGTTGCCATCAGCGCCGTTGAACTTCGGCTCTTCCTTCGCGGAGATGCGGCCCTTGTTCAGCTTGACGGCGAGTACGGAACCCTTTGAACCGTCCTGAGTCTTAAAGCCTTCACCACGCAGCTTCAGGGTTTCGCCGGTGGTCCAGTCCTTCGTAGCGTACAGCTTAGCGCCGTCGGCGTAGGTCTTCACCAGTTCTTCAGAAGAAGTCTGTGCGGCAGGCTTTGCGGTGGTTTCAACGGTGGTGTTAATCTTCACCATGACGCCGGGAACGATCGGGGAATCTGCGTTGTCCTTACCCTTGGGCTCGGTGCTAGAGGTGCGGTATTCGCCGGTGGTCTTATCGATGGTGTAGTCAGTTTCAATAGCGGAAGCGCCTTCGATGCTGCGTGCTACAGCGTATGCGCTACCGTCTGCAGTGACCAGAACATCATTTGCGCCGCTAGTTGCGCCGGTAGACACCTGAGAAACAACGGTGCCGGTTCGTGCATCAACAACACCGACGTTACCGGTGCCGTAATCGGTCACGTACAGCAGGTCACGGGCTTCGTCGGAGGCGAGGGCGAGGGCCTGGGTGCCGAAAGGAATGGTCTTCTTGTAGGCGCCGGTTTCCAGGTCGTAGACGGTGATACCGGAGTTAGCGCCCTTACGGTCACCCTGGGAGCTGACGTAGATTTCCTTCAGGGACTTGTCAATAGTGACGTCTGAGGGGTTCAGAGCAGCTTCAGCGTTTTCCTTGTGCAGCTGAATGGTCTTCTCGACCTCGTAGCTCTTGGTGTTGATCACCTTCAGGGTGCCGGCGCTCAGGGAGGGCACGTAGAGCTTGCCATCAGCGGAGTCTACGTGCATGTTCATTGCGATGTCAGATTCGCCCTTGGCGTCGGTGAATTCAATCTTCTTGACCAGTGCGCGCAGGGTAGTGTCGAAGACGCTAATGCCACCGGAGCCAGAGACAAAGATCTTACCGCTAGAGGGGTCGATGCGTACCTCACGCGGGTGGTTGACGTCACCTTCTGCGCTGCTCCAAACAATCTTGTTGGTCGCGGGATCGATGACGGATACCTTGTTGACGCGGGTCTGGGTCACCCATACGTATCCGGTTGCTTCGTCGTAGGCAATACCGTAGGGAGATTCAATCTGCTTACCGCTCGGTGCAGTAGCACCACGTCCAATAAAGTCCGTGGTCGGGAACTGGTAGACAGTGGCAAGGCTCGGGGTGGATGCAACGTTCCAGGCGCCAACGCCACCGGTCAGAATCGGCGGGCGTCCGGAGGAGAAGGAAGTGTAGAGGGAGGAGGTTGCTGCCGAGTATGCCAGCTGGTACTGGCCGGGCAGACCCTGGTACTGGGTAGCGCTTACTGCGATGTGGCGGCATTCCTCAGTAGAGTTCTGCGAGTTCCCACCGGGAACAGATGCGGAGACGTTTGCCGCAAAGGTAGCGGGAACGGTAGCAAAAGAGCCTGCAATAACGGAAAGTGCGCCAGCAATGGCGAGCAGCTTACGTGAGGGCTTGGGTGAAGAAGTCATGCTGATCCTCGATGATGTGTAGTGGTACTTCTCCAAAGGTCGTGCAACCTCCGGAAGGTGCAGAGCCACCCCACCAATTATTAGGCAAGGTTACGCTAAGCAACTATAAAGTTGATAATAAGTGCCTTATCAGGTTATTTTCAAGTGCTGTTCATCGAAAGTCATAGTTTCTAGGCACCTTACTCACGTATTAGTTTTTATTTTTTCGCTAGAATTCCGTCTCCACATGCGCTTTCTTCCCTAGCAGTATCTGCTCATGGGCTATGCCAGCGAATCGAGAGAAAAATATTGCTTTCCCGTATGACATATCAAGACATTTATGACAGATATTGTCATAGCGCCTGTTATAACCCCATATCCTAGGGCACCCGCCCGGGTTCTGACGGAGGTTAAACGCAAAGAACCCCTCTCCTACCGAAGTAGGAGAGGGGTTCTTTTACTGCTCTAGCAGAGAGTCCTTAGAGGGCTTACTTAGCTTTCTCGAGGATCTCCACGATACGCCAACGCTTGGAAGCGGACAGCGGACGGGTCTCTGCAATCAGAACGAGGTCACCAATACCAGCAGTGTTCTGCTCGTCGTGTGCCTTGATCTTGGAGCTACGGCGAACGACCTTGCCGTACAGTGCGTGCTTAACGTGGTCCTCGACCTCGACGACAACGGTCTTGTCCATCTTGTCGGAGACAACGTAGCCGCGGCGGGTCTTGCGGTAGCCGCGCTCTTCGTTCTTTACTTCACTCACTTGGACTCACCTTCAGTTGCGGGACGAATACCGAGCTCGCGCTCACGCAGCACGGTGTAGATACGTGCGATGTCGCGCTTGATAGTGCGGCGACGACCTGCGTTAGCCTGACCGGTGACTTCCTGGAAGCGGATGTTGAAGAGTTCCTTCTTCGCTTCGCTCAGCTTTGCAGCCAGCTCTTCGTTGGAGAGCTCTGCGAGCTTATCGATGCTCAGGTCCTTGGATCCTACTGCCATCTCGCTTATTCACCACCTTCGCGGCGACGCACAACACGTGCCTTCATCGGGAGCTTGTGGATTGCCAGGCGCATTGCCTCGCGAGCCACTTCTTCGGACACACCGGAGAGTTCAAACATGACTCGACCCGGCTTGACATTTGCGACCCACCACTCGGGCGAACCCTTACCGGAACCCATACGGGTTTCAGCAGGCTTCTTGGTCAGCGGACGGTCGGGATAAATGTTGATCCAGACCTTACCGCCACGCTTGATGTGACGGGTCATTGCGATACGTGCAGCCTCAATCTGGCGGTTGGTCACGTATGCGGGCGACAGGGCCTGAATGCCCCACTCACCGAAGCTAACCTCGGTGCCGCCCTTTGCGAGACCACTACGCTTGGGGTGGTGCTGCTTGCGGTACTTTACTCGACGGGGAATAAGCATTTATGCCTCACCGTTCTCTGCAGTCTTGGCCTCGACCTTTGCCGAAGCGTTCTCGTTGCGGCGCTCGCGACGAGGACCACGGTTGCCCTGGCGGCGGCGGTCACCATCGCGGCGGTTGCCACGGCGGTTGTTTGCTGCCTGCTGAGCTGCCAGCTCCTTGTCGGTCAGGTCGCCCTTGTAGATCCAGACCTTCACGCCGATGCGACCGAAGGTGGTCTTAGCCTCGAAGAAGCCGTAGTCGATGTTCGCACGCAGGGTGTGCAGGGGCACACGACCTTCGCGGTAGAACTCGGAACGGGACATTTCAGCGCCACCCAGACGGCCGGAGCACTGGATACGGATACCCTTTGCGCCTGCACGCTGTGCGGACTGGATTGCCTTCTTCATTGCACGGCGGAATGCAACACGCGATGCGAGCTGCTCTGCGATGCTCTGTGCAACCAGCTGAGCGGAGAGGTCGGGGTTAGCAACCTCGAGGATGTTCAGCTGAATCTGCTTGCCGGTGAGCTTCTCGAGCTCGCCGCGGATGCGGTCTGCTTCTGCGCCACGGCGGCCAATCACGATACCGGGACGAGCGGTGTGGATGTCCACACGCACGCGGTCACGGGTACGCTCGATCTCGACCTTTGCAACGCCTGCGCGATCCAGGTTCTTTGCCAGCAGCTCGCGGATCTTTACGTCCTCGCGGACGAAGTCAGCGTAACGCTCGCCGGGCTTGTTGGAATCAGCGAACCACTTGGAGACGTGGTCAGTGGTGATGCCCAGTCGGAAACCGTTCGGGTGAATTTTCTGACCCATTTAGCGGTCCTCCTCCTTCTCCGGGGTAGCAACTACCACGGTGATGTGGCTGGTGCGCTTGTTGATTCGGTATGCGCGACCCTGAGCGCGGGGCTGAATGCGCTTCATGGTCGGGCCCTCGTTCACGAATGCTTCGCTGATGAACAGCTCTTCCTCGCGGAAGGGCAGACCCTGCTGGGTTGCCTTCTGACGAGCGTTAGCTACTGCCGAAGCAACGATCTTGTATACCGGTTCCGAAGCTGCCTGGGGGGCGAACTTCAGAATCGCCAGAGCCTCTTCCGCCTGCTTACCACGGATCAGGTTGACGACACGGCGGGCCTTCATAGGCGTAACGCGAACGAAACGCGCTGATGCCTTGGCTTCCATTGCCTATCTCTCTTTCGTCTATTGCCGAAAGGGAAACGTTAGCTTATCGGTGTGAACCGATTAGCGACGCTTGCCCTTACGGTCGTCCTTCACGTGGCTGCGGAAAGTGCGGGTCGGAGCAAACTCACCGAGCTTGTGACCAACCATCGACTCGGTGATGAACACCGGCACGTGCTTGCGACCGTCGTACACTGCGATGGTGTGACCGAGCATGTCGGGGATAATCATCGAGCGACGCGACCAAGTCTTGATTACGTTCTTGGTGCCCTTCTCGTTCTGAGCTGCAACCTTCAGGTAGAGGTGCTGATCAACGAAAGGGCCCTTCTTCAAACTACGAGGCATGTTTCAGGCTCCTTAGCGCTTCTTGCCAGTACGACGGCGACGAACGATGAGCTTGTCGCTTTCCTTGTTGGGACGGCGGGTACGACCCTCGGGCTTACCGTTGGGGTTAACCGGGTGACGACCACCGGAGGTCTTACCTTCACCACCACCGTGCGGGTGGTCAACCGGGTTCATGACCACACCACGGACGGTCGGGCGGATGCCCTTCCAGCGGTTACGGCCTGCCTTACCCCAGTTGATGTTGGACTGCTCAGCGTTGCCAACTTCACCAACGGTTGCGCGGCAGCGAACATCCACGTTGCGGATTTCGCCGGAGGGCAGACGGAGCTGACCGTACTTGCCTTCCTTAGCAACCAGCTGTACAGAAGCACCTGCGGAACGAGCCAGCTTTGCGCCGCCACCGGGGCGGAGCTCGACACAGTGAATCACGGTACCAACGGGGATGTTGCGCAGGGGCAGGTTGTTACCGGGCTTGATGTCAGCTGCGGGGCCGGACTCGACGATGTCGCCCTGAGCGAGCTTGTTCGGAGCGATGATGTAGCGCTTGGAACCATCGACGTAGTGCAACAGCGCGATGCGAGCGGTACGGTTGGGATCGTACTCGATGTGTGCAACGCGTGCGTTAACGCCGTCCTTGTCGTGACGACGGAAGTCGATCAGACGGTACTGGCGCTTGTGGCCGCCACCCTTGTGACGGGTGGTGATGCGGCCGGTGTTGTTACGGCCGCCGGTCTTGTGAAGCGGACGAAGCAGGGACTTTTCCGGGGTGGAGCGGGTGATCTCGGAGAAATCAGCAACGCTCGAACCGCGGCGACCCGGGGTCGTCGGCTTGTACTTACGAATACCCATTTAGATATTTCTTCCTTCGTTAAAGTGGTCTCCGCGGGGCTTATGCCTGCGGACCGCCGAAGATGTCGATGGTGCCTTCCTTGAGGGTCACAATCGCACGCTTGGTGTTCTTGCGAGCGCCCCAACCGAAACGGGTGCGCTTGCGCTTGCCCTGACGGTTGATGGTGTTGACGGAAGCAACCTTGACGTCAAAGATCTTCTCGATGGCCTGCTTGATTTCCAGCTTGTTGGAATCGGTTGCGACCTCGAAGGTGTACTTACCTTCGTCGAGCTGACCGTAGCTCTTCTCGGAAACGACGGGAGCAATGATCACGTCGTATACAGACTTGGTGGAAACGCTCATTACTTAGCGCCCTCCTTCTTCTGAGCTGCAGCAACGAATGCGTCGAATGCTGCCTTGGTGAAGACCACGTCGTCAGAAACCAGCACATCGTAGGTGTTGAGCTGATCTGCGTACAGAACGTGGACGTTCTCCAGGTTACGTGCGGACAGAGCCACAACGTCCTCTGCACGAGCAATCACAAGAAGGATGTTCTTGCGCTCGGTGATAGCTGCGAATGCAGCCTTTGCAGCCTTGGTCGAGGGGGTTTCACCGGAGATGAAGTTCTCGACAACGTGGACGCGGTCGTGACGAGCGCGGTCGGAGAGAGCACCGCGCAGTGCAGCGGCGATCATCTTCTTGGGGGTGCGCTGTGCGTAGTTACGCGGGGTCGGACCGTGAACAACGCCACCGCCGGTCATGTGCGGTGCACGGATGGAGCCCTGACGTGCGTTACCGGTACCCTTCTGCTTGAAGGGCTTACGGCCTGCACCGGAAACCTCGCCGCGGTTCTTGGTCTTGTGGGTGCCCTGGCGTGCAGCAGCGAGCTGTGCAACGACAACCTGGTGCAGCAGGGGCACGGATGCCTGCGCGTCGAAAATCTCTGCGGGCAGGTCTACCTTAAGGGTCTTAACAGCCATGATGTATTAGGCTCCCTTCACAGCGGTACGAACCAGAACAACGCCGCCCTTGGGACCGGGGATTGCGCCCTTGATCAGCAGGACATTGTTCTCTGCGTCCACACCCTGGATAGTCAGGTTCAAGGTAGTGTGACGTGCTGCGCCCATACGGCCAGCCATGCGCATACCCTTGAACACGCGTGCGGGGTAGGATGCGCCACCGATGGAACCGGGCTTACGGTGGTTCTTGTGCTGACCGTGAGACGCGCCAACACCCTTGAAGCCGTGACGCTTCATAACACCTGCGAAGCCCTTACCCTTGGTCTTACCAACGACGTCGACCTTCTGGCCTGCTTCGAAGAGCTCAACGGTCAGTTCCTGACCGAGGGAATACTCAGAAGCATCTGCGGTACGCAGCTCGACGATGTGGCGACGGGGGGTAACACCGGCCTTCTCGAAGTGACCAGCCAGGGGCTTGGTAACCTTGCGAGAGTCGATTGCACCGAAACCGATCTGAACAGCTTCGTAGCCGTCAGTTTCCTGGTTACGGATCTGGGTAACAACGTTAGAATCAGCCTTGACGACGGTGACGGGCACGAACTTGCCGTCCTCGTCCCAGACCTGGGTCATGCCGAGCTTGGTGCCCAGCAGGCCCTTCACCTGGCGCTCGAATTTATTAGTCATTAGATGCGATCCTCTACAGCTTGATCTCGATGTTTACGTCTGCCGGCAGGTCGAGACGCATGAGGGCATCAACAGCCTTGGGGGTCGGATCAACAACGTCGATCAGACGCTTGTGCGTACGCATCTCGAAGTGCTCGCGGCTGTCCTTGTACTTGTGGGGAGAACGAATAACACAGTAAACGTTCTTCTCGGTCGGCAGCGGCACGGGGCCAACTACAGTTGCGCCTGCGCCCTTTACCGTTTCGACGATTTTCCGTGCCGAAGAATCGATGACCTCGTGGTCATAGGACTTCAGACGGATGCGGATTTTCTGTCCCGCCATCTGTCGGACTCTCTTTCTTGATGTATTCCCTGTATCGGAGCTTTTGCCCCTTTGTTATAGCGCTTAAGGAACGCGATATATTCATCACGTGCGCCACTCAGAACGGACTGAATCCGGCTTTGCCGGGTTCCTCACCCCGCCTGAGTACCGACCCCCGAACTCGGGCGTGTCGCCTATTTTCTAGACATACTCGTCCCGTCATCCTTCGGACCGGGTCATACGTGGGCCTACCTTTAGTGCAGGTAGACGCTTTGACAACGTCGTCAATTCTCTCAGAGATAGAGCGCTTACGCAATACAAACACGAGTTAAGTGCTTAAGAACACTTAACTATCTCTGTCAACCTGAGGGTACTCCCGCGATGTAACTCTCAGGGAGCTTTCAATCTACTTTCAGTAAGTTCCATGCGCTTTATTGCTCTTAATAATGCTTTTAGGTCTAAAGATTCTCGTATCGTAGAAGTATCACTACAGCCTAAGGAGAAACCATGTCTCAGCCGACACAACCTCATCAGGCATCCTCTAGCTCTCACTCTTCATCTCAGAGCCCTCAGCATGTCCAGCCGCAAGGTCTCGGTCTGTACGTTCCCCCGTCCCTGTCGGGCTCGTATCCTCAGCCTCCTGCGCAGCGACGCCGAGTCAATGAGGATATCTTCCTCAATATTGTTCTGTACATTGGTTCGCTCCTGCTCATTGGTGCTGCGGGCCTTTTTGTCACCTCGGTAACTTCTTCTCAGGATGAAACGGCTATCTTCCGTGTACTCGCAATGGCGCTTGGAGCAATTGTCTTCTACGGAGCCGGTCTGCTCACCTACCGTTTCGTAGAGCGCCTGCGTATTGCCTCCTACTCTTTTGCAGCAACGGGTCTTGCGTTTATTCCTCTGACCGGCGTTGCTATCTATGTCCTCAAGATTTGGACTGAAGGACGCTACATCTGGCTCCTCACTTCTCTGATTGGCACTGCCGCCATTGTTGGTGCCTGCGCCCTCATGCGTAACCGTGTGATGGCGTATCTGCTGATTTCGTTCATTGTTTCGGACTCGTTGGCAGCTACGAAGGTGGCGGCTCTACCTTTCGTCTGGTATTTTGTCTCGCTGACTGCAGTTGCTACGGTTCTGGGTTTGATTCTGCATTTTGCCCCGAACGCTGCCCCGAGGGGTATCCGCGAAGGTCTTGTTGATTCTTCCCGCATTTTTGTGCCGGCCACTGCCATCGCTATTTTCTTCTTCACCAACGATCTGAGCTACACGGACGCGGGTATTGCTTTTGCAGTTATGTCCGTGCACGCCATTCTGTTCACCTGGCTGAATGGCACGGCGGATTACTACGCCCAGGCACGCATCTACCCGATTGCGTCTATTCTCTCCTTCATCATGGACTCGGATCACAGCCCGTGGTTCCCCAGTATTTTCTTTGTCTCTGTTCTGGTTGTAAACCTGATTTCTGCGTACGTATTTATTCCTCGTCTGCAGAAGACCATTACTGGTTCTGCTCCTGCTTCCAATGAACAGCACGAGCAGGTACAGAGCTCACCGTCTATCCCCTGGGCAAAGGAAGCTCCTCACCATCCCGCTCGCAAGGTGGAGTGGTTGCCTGCCATTGACGCATGCGTCGGCGTATTCTTCTCCTTCTTTGCTCTCATGGATGCCTTCTACACTGCTCACGTTGCCGATAGCCCTGTGTACGCAACTCGCTGGAGCGCTTTCCTTCCTTATGCAGAAGGCAATCAAGGTATCTTCCCCGCCCCCTGGGTTATTGGTGTCCTCTGCATTATGAGTTTCTTGCTGTACCGCAAGGCAATTCAGCCTCTGCTGCTGATGAGCTTTGTAGCGCTCATTCCTATTATTGGTATGTACGCCTCCCCCAGTAATCAGGGCACGTTCTATCTGTTCTTTGCCGCGGCAGTAGTCATCTATCTGGTCAGTGCTAAGGCCCCCGAGGCACGTACCGCTGGAGCAGTACTGAGCAACATCGGTTATGCCATTGGTATGATTCAGCTCTTCCTTGCTCTCATTCCCGAGATGCAGACTTCTGAGTCGCTTTTGATGTTTGCACTGGTCTGCGCCGCTATTGCACTGCTGACTTTTGTCCTCTCTCAGGGCGTTGCGGCTCAGGATCCCAGCTACCGTCTTGTAGAAATGTCGGTTTACCTCTTCTTGGGCGTTTTTGCGCTCTTCGTTGGGTACGTGTCTAATCATGTTGATGGCGGAGCACATGGTCGGTTCTGGGTCGGTTTCCCCCTCTTCTCGGGTGCCGTCCTCTTCTTGAGTGTCTTGAGCGCTCTTATTCTGGCTCGCGTATTGAGGCTTTCGAGTGTTGGGTCCTTCCGCTCCACGCTTGTCTCTTTCATCCGTATCGCGTTCTACATGACCTTGGTCATCGCGACGATTGGCTCGCGACACTACCTGCTGTATGACTTGCAGAAGGAGTACATTGCTGTAGCACTGCCTGCACTCCTGACCGTTGTATACGGTGCGCTTGGTTTCTTTATGCCGGCTGGCTCTTCGATTCGTTCGGAGCTACTCACCGTTGCGCGTTTCCCCATCTGCTGGTCTGTCATTCTGCTCGCTATCAGCGGCAATATGAAGGAATCGCTCGTGGACTTCCTCGTACTTGCCCTGCTGGCGGTTCAGGCACTGTGCAGCCTTCTACTCTACGCGTACTCCAAGCGAAGCTACGAGGCATATGCAGCGGCGATTTTCTTCACTCTTGGATCTATCCTGAGCGCAGGCCGTTTCATTGGCGACTTTGATAATCTTCTGTTCGCGGTAGCAGCTCCGATTATCTTCATCGCGGTATGGGTACTTGCCCTTATCTTCAGGATCCCCCGCATGCAGATTGGTGCCTCCATCAGCATCACGACTTTCTGCCTTGGTTCTCTATGGAATCTCTTCAACACGAGGGAAAGCACGATTGAGATGACTCTGCTGGGCTATTATGCCCTGCTCGCAGTTATCATCCTGTTCGTTCTGAAGGTTACGCTCCCGATTGAGATCTTCGGCGTGAACGCAAATGTTCGTCCGCGCATTGCTGTCCCGGTCGGTAATACGATGGTTGAACTGCCGATGCACGGCCCGTTGGGTGCCCCCTACGCGCGTTTCAGGTCTCGCCGTCCCCTGACCCAAGCCATCTACGCTCCGGTCAATACGCTGCTGATGATTCCCGCTCTGGCGGTGCTGGGATTCTACACTCTCGTTGGGTTTGTTTTTGAACCTAAGCAGGTAGAACTCAACGCACTTCTCTGGGGTCTGGGCGCTCTGTCCTTCGTGTCTGTCACCAAGGCGAAGAACCTGCCGACCGTTTGTACCACGGCATTCAGCCTCTTCATCGCCCGTCTGGTCATTGATTACTCGAAGTCCAACCCCTTGAGCGTCATTCTTGAGGTTGCTCTCCTGATCCTGCTTGCGGTTGTAGCAGCCAAGGTCCTCAAGAACTTCATCGCGAAGAGGCCTGTAGATGAACAGGTATCGGATTCTCCTCTGTACTGGGCATTGGGTCTGCAGGTATTCCTCACCCTGGTAACATGGGCAGTTCCCGCTGACGGCCCGGATATCGTGGTGCTGGTCCTCGGCATCGCTCTGACTCTTCTGAGCGCTCTGCTACTCGACCGAGTCTGGACCTATATTGCAACCGCCCTGGTCACCCTCGACCTAGCGATTTTGCTCAACGGTCTGAACCCCCTGACCCTGCTGATCATCTCTATTCTGCTCATTGCCGGCGTTATCTGGCGCCTGCTGGTACGACAGAACAAGCAGGATGCTGTCGCCCCCGCACCCCAGCAGGATCCCGCTCAGGTTGTTGGCTACCCCCAGGAGCCCCAGGCTGAAGGTACCTACCCTCAGAACCAGGCGGCTAACGCTCAGGTACAGCAGCACCAGGTTGCTCCGCAGGGCTACCAGCCTAGTGACGGAAAAAATATCTAGCCTGCTGCAGGTATAGGTTCTGTTCCTACAGCATTCTGTAGTAGGATTACCTATGTCCCTTCCGAGGGGCAGTCATTCGATTTGCGGTTCCCAGCCTTCGGGCTGGGAACCGTTTTTCTTTGGCCGCAAATCCTATCCGCATCCGCAGTGTCTTTTTCGCGTCCTCTTGCCAGCTCCTTGAAAATGTGCGGGCGTCCAAGAAAGGCAAGCCATAACAGTATGCACGCTACCCTGTGCCCTGCTACAGATCTGAGACACAGGCGTGCGATACTGCTGCCACGGTAGGGGTCCTCACCGATGCAGGTCCGGTATTCCCCCTATCTTTTGCGTGGGTTTCTATCATGCAGAAGCTCAGAACGTGTTTTACGAGGTCTCTAGTGGGAAGTAAGCACTTGCTTCTTTGGAGCCTTCAGCAACCCGCAAAGGGCATAACAAAAGGACCCCCGCAGATGCGGGGGTCCTTGAGTATCGCTACCTGGTGGAGGGTTTCCCCTCCGGCAGACCTTTAGCGAATTGTCGTAAGTTTACGGCAATTACTTGATGATCTTGGTAACACGACCCGAACCAACGGTGCGGCCACCCTCACGGATAGCGAAGCCGAGGCCCTCTTCCATTGCGATGGGCTGGATCAGGGTAACGGTCATCTCGGTGTTGTCACCGGGCATAACCATCTCGGTGCCCTCGGGGAGGGTGATAACGCCGGTCACGTCAGTGGTACGGAAGTAGAACTGAGGACGGTAGTTGGAGTAGAAGGGGTTGTGACGGCCACCCTCATCCTTGGAGAGGATGTAGACGTTTGCCTCGAACTCGGTGTGGGGGGTGATGGAGCCCGGCTCCACGACAACCTGACCACGCTCAACATCGTCACGCTTCAGACCACGCAGCAGCAGACCACAGTTCTCGCCTGCCCATGCTTCGTCGAGCTGCTTGTGGAACATCTCGATACCGGTAACGGTGGTCTTCTGGATCGGGCGGATACCGACAATCTCGACCTCGGAGTTGATCTTCAGGGTACCGCGCTCTGCACGACCGGTAACAACGGTGCCACGACCGGTAATGGTGAAGACGTCCTCGATGGGCATGAGGAAGGGCTTGTCCTTCTCACGCACGGGGTCCGGAATGTAGGTGTCGACTGCGTCCATGAGCTCCTCGACCTTAGCAACCCACTCGGGGTCGCCTTCGAGAGCCTTCAGTGCGGAAACGCGAACAACGGGAGCGTTGTCGCCGTCGAACTCCTGCGAGGAGAGGAGGTCACGGACCTCCATCTCGACGAGGTCGAGGAGCTCTTCGTCGTCAACCATGTCTGCCTTGTTCAGTGCAACCAGCAGGGTGGGGACGCCAACCTGGCGAGCGAGCAGAACGTGCTCGCGGGTCTGTGCCATGGGGCCGTCGGTAGCAGCAACCACGAGGATTGCGCCGTCCATCTGAGCCGCACCGGTAATCATGTTCTTGACGTAGTCAGCGTGGCCGGGAGCGTCAACGTGTGCGTAGTGGCGCTTCTCGGTCTGGTACTCGATGTGAGCAATGTTAATGGTAATACCGCGCTGGCGCTCCTCGGGAGCGGAGTCGATCATACCGAAGTCGCGCTTCTCGTTCAGGTCCGGGTACTTGTCAGCCAGAACCTTGGAGATTGCTGCGGTCAGGGTGGTCTTACCGTGGTCAACGTGACCAATGGTACCGACGTTAACGTGAGGCTTGGAGCGCTCGAACTTAGCCTTAGCCAAGAGTGTTCCTCCTAGAACGATTGAAAACATGCACGCGGATCTTCGCTCCGGCGCATCCCGTTATAAAACGGTCTAGCGTCTACAATAGCGGATTACGCCGCAGAGATGAAACTGTTCATGCTCTCAATAATGGATTTAATTGAAAATTTTAGCGTGGGCCACAGGTTTTTGACCCGTGGCCCACGGGTGAGACGCGGAAATTACTCGCCGCGGCTCTTCTGGATGATCTCGTCAGCGACGTTCTTGGGAACCTCGCCGTAGCTGTCGAATGCCATCGAGAACACTGCACGACCCTGGGTCTTGCCACGCAGGTCGCCAATGTAACCGAACATTTCGGTCAGGGGCACAATAGCCTTGATGATCTTAACGCCGGATGCGTCCTCCATGGAACGAACCTGGCCACGGCGGGAGTTCAGGTCGCCGATAACGTCGCCCATGTACTCCTCGGGGGTACGAACCTCAACGTCCATCAGCGGCTCGAGCAGGACCGGGTTAGCGCGCTTAGCGCCTTCCTTGAAGACCATCGAACCAGCGATCTTGAACGCCATTTCGGAGGAGTCGACGTCGTGGTAAGCACCGTCGATCAGGGTTGCCTTCACGCCCACCATCGGGTAGCCAGCGAGGACACCGAACTTCATAGCGTCCTGGATACCAGCGTCGACCGAGGGGATGTACTCGCGAGGAACGCGGCCACCGGTGACCTTGTCCTCGAACATGTACAGCTCTTCGCCATCCAGGGGCAGGGGCTCGAAGGAGACCTGCACCTTTGCGAACTGACCGGAACCACCGGTCTGCTTCTTGTGGGTGTAGTCGACCTTCTCGACTGCCTTCTTGATGGTCTCGCGGTAAGCAACCTGAGGCTTACCAACGTTAGCCTCAACCTTGAACTCACGCTTCATACGGTCAACGATGATGTCCAGGTGCAGCTCACCCATACCACCAATTTCGGTCTGACCGGTTTCTTCGTTCAGCGAAACGGTGAAGGTGGGGTCCTCAGCGGAAAGCTTCTGGATAGCGGTGGACATCTTCTCCTGGTCACCCTTGGTCTTGGGCTCAATAGCCACGAAGATCACGGGGTCGGGGAAGGTCATCGACTCGAGAACAATCGGGTGTGCGGGGTCGCACAGGGTGTCACCAGTGGTGGTGTCCTTCAGACCAATCGCAGCGTAAATGTGACCTGCGGTGATCTCCTCAACAGGGTTCTCCTTGTTGGAGTGCATCTGGAAGAGCTTACCGATGCGCTCCTTCTTACCCTTGGTGGAGTTCAGAACCTGCTGGCCCTGAGCTGCGGTACCGGAGTACACACGGGTGTAGGTCAGCTGACCGTAGAACGGGTGAGCTGCAACCTTGAACGCCAGTGCTGCGAAGGGCTCGTCTGCGGATGCCTTACGGGTCAGCTTCTCTTCCTCATCGGAGGGGTTGGAGCCGACAACGTCCGGAACGTCCAGCGGGGAGGGCAGGTACTCAATCACAGCATCCAGCATGGGCTGAACACCGCGGTTCTTGAATGCAGAACCACAGAGAACGGGGAATGCCTCACCGGCGATAACCAGCTGACGGATACCAGCCTTAATCTCGGGGATGGTCAGCTCGCCCTCTTCGAGGTACTTCTCCATGAGCTCTTCGCTAGCCTCAGCAACAGCCTCAACCAGCTCAGCGCGGTACTGCTCAGCCTTCTCAACCAGGTCAGCAGGAATGTCCTGAACCTCGTAAGAAGCGCCCATGGTCACGTCACCCTTGGCGTCGCCGGGCCAGACGTATGCCTTCATTTCGAGCAGGTCAACGACACCGATGAAGTCGCTCTCAGCACCGATGGGGAGCTGGACAACCAGCGGGCGTGCACCCAGGCGGTCGATGATGGTCTGAACGGTGAAGTAGAAGTCAGCACCCATCTTGTCCATCTTGTTGACGAAGCAGATACGGGGGACATCGTACTTGTCAGCCTGGCGCCAAACGGTCTCAGACTGGGGCTCAACACCTTCCTTGCCGTCGAACACAGCAACTGCGCCGTCGAGGACGCGCAGGGAGCGCTCAACCTCAACGGTGAAGTCGACGTGACCGGGGGTGTCGATAATGTTGATCTGGTTGTCCTTCCAGAAGCAGGTGGTTGCTGCGGAGGTAATGGTAATACCTCGTTCCTGCTCCTGAGCCATCCAGTCCATGGTGGAAGCGCCGTCGTGGGTCTCACCGATCTTGTGGTTAATACCGGTGTAGAACAGAATGCGCTCAGTGGTGGTGGTCTTACCGGCGTCGATGTGCGCCATAATACCGATGTTGCGGACCTTGTTAAGGTCGGTGAACACGTCAAGTGCCACGTTATTCTCCCTAAATGAGATACTCCGAAAGCCTGCCGACTCGAATCGACTCGGCAGGCTCTAAACGGAGAATTACCAGCGGTAGTGTGCGAAGGCCTTGTTGGACTCGGCCATCTTGTGAGTGTCCTCGCGACGCTTCACAGCGGCACCGAGACCATTGGATGCATCCAGGATCTCGTTCATCAGACGCTCAGTCATGGTCTTCTCGCGGCGTTGCTTGGAGAAGCCAACGAGCCAGCGAAGAGCCAGAGCGGTGGAACGGCCGGGGCGAACCTCAACCGGAACCTGGTAGGTTGCACCGCCAACGCGGCGGGAGCGAACCTCGAGAGAAGGCTTGATGTTGTCCATAGCCTTCTTCAGGGTTGCGACCGGGTCAGAACCGGTCTTCTTCTCGACGCCCTCGAGGGCACCGTAGACGATGCGCTCTGCGACGGACTTCTTGCCGTCCAGCAGAACCTTGTTGATCAGCTGGGTGACCAGCGCAGAACCGTAAACAGGATCGTTTACGAGGGGACGCTTGGGAGCGGGACCCTTACGAGGCATTACTTCTTCTCCTTCTTAGCGCCGTAGCGGGAGCGAGCCTGGCCGCGACCCTTAACACCCTGGGTATCCAGAGCGCCACGAACGATCTTGTAGCGAACACCGGGGAGGTCCTTCACACGACCACCGCGAACGAGCACAATCGAGTGCTCCTGCAGGTTGTGGCCCTCACCGGGGATGTATGCGGTAACCTCGACGCCGCCGTTGAGCTTGACACGAGCGACCTTACGCAGTGCCGAGTTCGGCTTCTTCGGGGTGGTGGTGTACACACGGGTGCACACGCCACGCTTCATGGGGTTGCCCTTCAGTGCGGGCGCCTTGGTCTTAACGACCTTGGGAGTCCGGCCCTTACGGACCAGCTGCTGAATAGTAGGCACGTTTTCTCCGTTGCTTGATCGGGTTTCTCGTTGGAGAAGCCCGTATAAACTTACTGGCCCCCATCGCGGTGGATGGGTGCTCTCGGTTATCAGAAACGCTTGGGTGCGCTGGGCACTCCGGTTGGTTTCTATAGGTTCCTCAACTCTCGGCGAGTTCTGTCTCCTTTTCATCCGAAGACGAAAAAGTTTTTGGGCACACGTAAAAATGGCATTTAGGCGTCAGCAAAAAGCAACGCCAAAGGACGGTATCCATACTGCCATTGATTCGTTTGCCCGTATCCTCGGAAAGTCCCGAGGGAACCCACCAAGGGTGGATCCAGTACACCGAGCTCAAGTACTTCGCATAAGACTATACAGGTTAAACTCGGCTTAATCTAGCGGGGCTGCACGGATTTTCCACTTTTAAGCAGATATGAAGGCAGTTTCCGGTGATTTGCACCACTTAAATTACATGCTTGCAATTCTGTCCTTGTCGACTCCCACGGCATCACCCCGACACCCCGTTATACGAATATACGAAAAGTCGCCAAGAACCCGAGTTCTTGGCGACTTCTCATGTACCGGCAAAGGCGCAAGCGTCGCCCAATCCCGTTGCTGTCAGTATTTAGACAACCTGGAACTGGCGAGTCTGACCTTCAAAGTTGGTCTTCGCACCCGTAATCTTCTTTGCGGTGCCGAAATAACGAATGCGGTACTGACCCTTTGGAGTATTCGAGGGAACCTTCCAACGAACCGTCACCTGCGAGGCGGCAATACCCATGCGCTTCCACTCGTAGAAAGTATCCGGGTTGTTATCGCCCGTGTAGTACTTCCACGTATTACCCTCTCGACGCTCAATCACGAAGTAGCTACCGTCGTGATGAATATTGTTATTCGGGTGAGCGCCGACAAAGCGCACGGAAACCTCCTGCCGACCGGCAATAGCGTCCTGCGGCTGCTGAGTGACCTGCCCATATCGCGTGCCAAACATCGGGCTGTCATAGACGACCTTGCCCTGAGCGCTGGAGACCGGTCGACGATCCTGCGGACGATCGCCGATACTCAGAGAAGTACCGTTCTTCAGGGAGGTACCCACTTCGTTAATCGTCTGGCGGAAAGCGCTGGAGGTATAACGACCAAAGAGGGTTGCGCCGCCCTCGTACTGCTGCGAATCGTATTCCTCGGGGGTCGTCACGTAGTGGTCATAGGCGTTGGTGTACCCCTGCAGAATAATATGCGACTCGGGCACGCCGAAGAGCTTAGCGGCGTCCTGACGATACTGCACGCCCACCGCGCCGGTGAACTCACCGGGCATACCCAGCAGATAGTAGTCACCAAAGCGCATAATCTGGACGGGAAACTTCTCCTGAATGATCGTTCCATTTTTAGCAGAGAAGAGGATACCCTTCGGTTTCTGACAGCTAATCTGAGCGGAGCTCGGAGTAAAAGCAAGGAATCCCAAAATCGAGGGACGTCCGGAGCCTTCCTTATACACATCCCAGCCGCCACCGCCATCTTCGGTCGAGCCGGCACCAAAAGCGGTGCCCAAGAATCCCTGACAGGTGCGTTCGTTACGGCCGGTTCCGGTGTACTTCGCGTCAACGTTCATACCTGAGAAGTTGAAGTAGGAGATTCGCGAATCCAGGCCGGTGCCCACCGGGTTACCTGCACTCTTGAGCTGGGCGCGCACGGCATCTGCCTGCTTCTGCCCCTGAATCTTCAGGTTCTGATGGTCATCCTTGGTGGGCCCCTGACCCGGCTTGAGCCAAGTATTCGGAGAAACGTCACCGGTGTTTGCATTGGCAAAAGCAGCCACAAAACCATCTCCGCTACCCGGGACATTACGGTCAATGCCGTGATCCTGGTTCTCCAGCAGATACTCGGCGTAGCCCTTGTTATCGCTTGAAATCAGGGTATTCTTCGAGGTCAGAGAGGTCGGGTGCAACGCGTACCAATTCAGCACCGCGCGAGTCTTACCGTTACGCTCCAGACGCAGGGTCATGTTAGTCGGGTCGGTACCGTTCGGAAGCTTGGAACGCAGCTCCTGCGAATCTCGGTTATAAGCCTCGCGCGAACGGTTCACACCCACGCCCGTGAGTTTAGAGGTCGAGACCGTCAGGTTGCCCGGGGCCAGATCCTTCGTTGCCTGACGCACGGCCTTCATGGTTCCCTCAACCTGGGCATTAAAGGTGTCCTGGTGGAATCCCAGGGTCGTGATGTTGTACAGGCTCTGATGGGTAATGCCGCCCGGGGTGGCATGCGTATGAGTTGCGGTAATCATGATGTTCGATTCCGAGTATTCAGATCCATACTCGGCGCGGATACGCTTGACCAGCTCATCTCGGAGAGACTGCCAGCCGGTGAGAGCATCCAACACCACGATGAGGTTACGCTGACCGCTGGCACGGTCAACAGCAATAAAGGCGCGAGCATACTGACGGGTATGCACGCCACTACCCTTCTGGGAAGTCTCGCCGTAGCCCATGAAACCGACCTCGCCAGGTTCACCGGTAATATCGGCTGCGCCGGCACCCACGAGGTAGGGCGTGGCTTGGGAGGCTTGAGCCGCGGGGGCCGCCCCGGCCATCTGGCCGGAAGGCAAAATTGCGGAGGCGGCAATCAGGCAGGCGGCGCCCACACGTGCCAGAGATCGCTTGGGCATGACGAGTCGTGAAAACAGAGAGTTCTTGGCCTTCGTTGCGGACGAGGACGCAAATACCTGCTGGAACGAGGGACACGGAGTGATACCGGAAGTATGCAGGGTGAAGATATTTCTCCCCGATCCGGAAGTGACTGGAGTAATATGCATGCCTTCAAGAGTAAATCCAAGTCAGAGCGTTTTCCAATCACCCAAGCATCCTAATATACAAGAATATATATTCTTTATATTGCTCAACAAAAACGAATGAATGGTCTATAAAGGGGTGTTTACTCTAGTAAACCCAGCAAACCTAACCGCTCTCCCCCACCGCAAAAATTTGCAATCAAGAGAATTTTTCTCTCTGTGTAAATTCTGTTTCTACTGAGATTCTCCCAAAATATTTTGGAGAAACAACGAACGCAACGCGCACCCATATCAAATCTTAAAGATAGGATTCACAAAAGCCTCAACCACTGCCATAACCATCGTGATTAGAAAAGCCTGGGTTCCTTCTCTCTCATACCCCATCCACACGCGAATATGCAAAAGCGCGGATACCCGAGAGAAATCTCGAGTATCCGCGCTTTTATGAATGCTTAGGCTTCAAACCTAGCGAGCAGCAGGAAGCTTAGAGCTCCAGGCCGCGGCCGTACTCATCCAGCGAAACGGCACGGAAACCGCCGTTGTTACCGTAGGAGTACACCTCGCTGTCGATCTGGAAAGCACTCGGGTAACCGCCGCCGAAGGTGTCCAGAGACTGCAGACGCTCAGCGGTAGCCTGAGCGCTCGGCTCAACCTCAATATCGTTGTAACGTGCCAGACCGGTACCGGCAGGAACCAGCTTACCGATGATCACGTTCTCCTTCAGGCCGAGCAGCGGGTCGGTCTTAGCCTCCATAGCTGCCTGAGTCAGGACGCGGGTGGTCTCCTGGAAGGAGGCCGCCGACAGCCAGGACTCGGTAGCCAGCGAAGCCTTGGTAATACCCATCATCTCGGGACGACCGGCAGCAGGCTTCTTGCCCTCGAGCAGAGCCTTGCGGTTTGCGGTCTGGAAGACGATGTTATCGACCAGCTCACCCGGCAGAAGGTCGGTGTCACCGGACTCAATCACGGTCACGCGACGCAGCATCTGGCGGACGATAACCTCAACGTGCTTGTCGTGGATTTCCACACCCTGCGACTTGTACACGCCCTGAACCTCACTCACCAGGTGCTTCTGAGCCTCACGAGGACCGCGAATTCGCAGGACCTCCTTCGGGTCAACAGAACCGCTAGCCAGCTGGTCACCGACATGGACGTAATCGCCATTCTGCAGCTTAGAAGCCGCACGGCGCAGAACGGTGTAGGACTGGGGCTCAGAACCGTCGTCCGGGGTCACCACAATCTTGTAGGACTTCTCGGTATCCTCAATGGCCACGCGACCGGACACCTCAGAAATCGGGGCGACACCCTTGGGGGTACGGGCCTCGAACAGCTCCTGAATACGGGGCAGACCCTGGGTAATATCGTCTGCCGACGCCACACCACCGGTGTGGAAGGTACGCATGGTCAGCTGGGTACCGGGCTCACCAATCGACTGAGCCGCAATAATACCAACAGCCTCACCAATGTCGACCAGAACGTTCGAAGCCATCGAACGGCCGTAGCACAGTGCGCACACGCCGATAGCCGACTCACAGGTCAGAACCGAGCGGACACGCAACTCCTTCACACCAGCCTTGAACAGCTTCTCGATGAGCTCATCGGAAACGTCAGCGCCAGCCTCAGCCAAAACGTTGCCAGCCTCGTCCTTCACGTCTACCGCGAGGGTACGACCGTGAATCGAAGTCTCAACGTCCGGGTGCAGGTTGCCGTCGGCGTCAACCAGCGGGAGCATCAGACCGCGGCGAGTGCCACAGTCATGCTCACGCACGATAACGTCCTGCGACACATCCACCAGACGACGGGTCAGGTAACCCGAGTTAGCGGTACGCAGTGCGGTATCAGCCAGACCCTTACGTGCACCGTGGGTTGCGATGAAGTACTCCAGAACCGACAGGCCCTCACGGTAGGAGGACTTAATCGGGCGAGGCATAATCTCACCCTTCGGGTTCGACACCAGACCACGGATACCCGCAATCTGACGGACCTGCATCCAGTTACCACGTGCACCAGAGGTCACCATGCGGTAAATGGTGTTCAGACCGCCATGAGAGCTCAGGTTCTCACGCATAGCCTCAGCAACCACGTCGGTAGCCTCGGTCCAAACCTTAATCAGCTCCTGACGACGCTCTTCATCGTCAATGGTACCGATCTCGAAGTCGTCCTGAATTGCGGCAGCCTGCTTCTCGTAGCGCTCCATGATTGCCGGCTTCTCGGAGGGAGTAGCAATATCGGAAACAGCCACGGTCACGCCCGAACGGGATGCCCAGTAGAAACCCGCGTTCTTCAGGTTATCCAGGGCACGAGCCACAACATCCATCGGGTAACGCTCAGCCAGATCGTTAATCAGGCTACCCAGACCCTTCTTGTCTGCCACACCGGTGAACCAGGGGTAGTCCTTCGGCAGAGCCTGGTTGAACAGGACCTGGCCAACGGTGCAGTCCAGCAACACGGGGTCGCCGGGCTTGTAGCCCTCGGGAGCTTCCCAACCTTCGGGAGCAACGAACTGGTCGCCGTCCAGCAGGATCTTCACCTTGGTGTACAGCTCAATCTCGTGACGATCCATCGCCATCAGAGCCTCAGAAACCGATGAGAAAGCGTGGCCCTCGTTCTTCTGACCATCGCGAGGAGTGGTCAGGTGGTACAGACCGATGATCATATCCTGCGAAGGAACGGCCACGGGACGGCCATCCGACGGCTTCAGGATGTTGTTCGAGGACAGCATGAGGATACGAGCCTCAGCCTGGGCCTCGGGAGACAACGGCAGGTGAACTGCCATCTGATCACCATCGAAGTCAGCGTTGAACGCGGAGCAAACCAGCGGGTGCAGCTGGATAGCCTTACCCTCAACCAGCTTCGGCTCAAATGCCTGAATACCGAGGCGGTGCAGGGTAGGTGCACGGTTCAGCAGCACGGGGTGCTCGGCGATAACCTCTTCCAGAACGTCCCAAACCTGCGGGCGGAAACGCTCAACCATGCGCTTAGCGCTCTTAATGTTCTGAGCGTGGCTCAGCTCCACCAGACGCTTCATGACGAAGGGCTTGAAGAGCTCCAGCGCCATCTGCTTGGGCAGACCACACTGGTGCATCTGCAGCTGCGGACCAACCACAATCACGGAACGACCGGAGTAGTCCACGCGCTTACCCAGCAGGTTCTGACGGAAACGACCCTGCTTACCCTTGAGCATGTCCGACAGAGACTTCAGGGGACGGTTGCCGGGGCCGGTCACCGGACGGCCACGACGGCCGTTGTCGAAGAGCGAGTCCACAGCTTCCTGCAGCATACGCTTCTCGTTGTTCACGATGATCTCGGGAGCGCCCAGCTCCAGCAGACGCTTCAGACGGTTGTTACGGTTGATCACACGACGGTACAGGTCGTTCAGGTCGGAGGTCGCAAAGCGGCCACCGTCCAGCTGAACCATCGGGCGCAGCTCCGGCGGGATGACCGGAACAACGTCCAGAACCATACCCAGCGGGGAGTTGTTGGTGGTTAGGAAGGCGTTAACAACCTTCAGACGCTTCAGGGCACGGGTCTTCTTCTGGCCCTTACCGGTCTGAATGATCTCCTTGAGAGCCTCGGCCTCAGCTTCCAGGTCGAAAGACTCCAGACGCTTCTTGATAGCCTCGGCGCCCATGGCACCCTCAAAGTACATGCCGTACTTGTCCACCATGGAACGGTACAGAGCTTCGTTACCCTCGAGGTCAGCGACCTTCAGGGACTTGAAACGCTCCCACACGTTCTCCAGGTGAGCAACCTCGCGCTCGTAGCGCTTACGCACGGAGGCAAGCTGACGCTCAGCGTTATCGCGCAGCTTGCGCTTCTCAGCAGCCTTACCGCCCTCTGCCTCGATACGAGCCAGTTCGGACTCAACCTCACGGCTAATAGCGTTCACATCGGCGTTCAGAGCAGCCTCAAGCTCCTGCTTCTCACGGTCGTGAGCAGCCTGCAGCATCGGCAGATCCTCGTGACGAGCATCCTCGTCAACGCTGGTAATCATGTACGCAGCGAAGTAAATGACCTTCTCCAGGTCCTTCGGAGCCAGATCCAGCAGGTAGCCCAGACGGGAAGGAACACCCTTGAAGTACCAAATGTGGGTCACGGGAGCGGCCAGCTCAATGTGGCCCATGCGCTCGCGACGCACCTTGGAACGGGTCACCTCAACGCCACAGCGCTCACACACAATGCCCTTGAAGCGCACGCGCTTGTACTTACCGCAGTAGCACTCCCAGTCCTTGGTGGGGCCGAAGATACGCTCGTCGAAGAGACCGTCCTTCTCGGGCTTCAGGGTACGGTAGTTGATGGTCTCGGGCTTCTTAACCTCACCAAAGGACCAACGACGGATGTCGTCGGCGGTGGCGAGGCCAATTCGCATCAAACCAAGCGAAGATTCGTTGGACATATCGGTCCTAATCTCTTTCTGTAAGTTTCTGAAGACTTGGGTTTGCGGGTGGGAACCCCACAACGCATGCGAGCGCATGCGGGGTTCTCCACCCTAGAAGGAGGCGGTGCTTATGCCTCGTCGACCGAGCTGGGCTCGTCGTGGGTCAGGCTCACGCCCATATCTTCTGCTGCCCGGAAGCCTTCTTCCTCCGAGTCGCTCATCTCGATAATCTTGCCGTCGGTGGAGAGCACCTCGACGTTCAGGCACAGAGACTGCATTTCCTTGATAAGAACCTTGAAGGATTCGGGGATACCCGGCTCAGGGATGTTCTCGCCCTTCACGATAGCCTCGTAAACCTTCACACGGCCCGCCACGTCATCGGACTTGACGGTCAGGATTTCCTGCAGGGTGTATGCGGCGCCGTATGCTTCCAGCGCCCACACTTCCATCTCACCGAAGCGCTGACCGCCGAACTGCGCCTTACCACCCAGGGGCTGCTGGGTAATCATCGAGTACGGACCGGTGGAACGAGCGTGAATCTTGTCATCCACCAGGTGGTGCAGCTTCAGGATGTACTGGTAACCAACCGAAATCGGATCCGGGAACGGCTCACCGGAACGGCCGTCAATCAGACGTGCCTTACCGGAACGGTTGATCAGACGGTCACCATCGCGGTTCGGGTTCGAGTGGTCCATAAGGTCGAACAGTTCGTCCTCGTGGGCACCGTCGAACACCGGGGTTGCCAGGCGGGTCGGGCCGGATTCCTTCGGGAAGTTCGGCATGTGCTTAAGCCACTCGGGCTCGCCCTCAATCTTCCAACCCTGCTTAGCCAGCCAACCGGTGTGGACTTCCAGAACCTGACCAATGTTCATACGACCGGGCACGCCCAGCGGGTTCAGGATGACGTCCACGGGGGTACCGTCTTCCAGGAAGGGCATATCCTCGATCGGCAGGATCTTGGAAATAACACCCTTGTTACCGTGGCGGCCTGCAAGCTTGTCGCCGTCGGTAATCTTACGCTTCTGAGCCACGTAAACGCGGACCAGCTGGTTCACGCCCGGGGGCAGATCGTCTTCGTCGTTGTTCTCGCGGTCGAAGATGCGGATGCCGATGACGGTACCGGACTCACCGTGAGGAACCTTCAGAGAGGTGTCGCGAACCTCGCGGGACTTCTCACCGAAGATTGCGCGCAGCAGGCGCTCCTCGGGGGTCAGCTCGGTCTCACCCTTGGGGGTGACCTTACCGACGAGGATGTCGCCAGCCTCAACCTCGGCACCGATGTGGATGATGCCGCGCTCGTCCAGAGCCGAGAGAACATCCTCGGACACGTTCGGGATGTCGCGGGTAATCTCCTCGGGGCCCAGCTTGGTGTCGCGGGCGTCAATCTCGTGCTCCTCGATGTGAATCGAGGTCAGCACGTCCTCAGAAACCATGCGCTGGGAGAGGATGATCGCATCCTCGTAGTTCAGGCCTTCCCACGGCATGTATGCCACGAGCAGGTTCTTACCCAGTGCCAGCTCGCCACCGTCGGTGGAGGGGCCATCAGCGATAACGTCGCGGTACTCGACGCGCTGGCCTTCCTTCACCACTACGCGCTGGTTGTAGCAGTTACCCGGGTTCGAGCGGGAGAACTTCATGATCGGGTAGGTGGAGACAGAGCCGTCGTCGTTACGGACGATAACGGTCTTAGCGTCCACGGAGGAAACCACACCGGGCTTCTTCGCGAGCACGGAGTCACCGGAGTCCAGTGCTGCGTACTTCTCCATACCGGTACCAACCACGGGAGCCTCAGACTCCAGCAGGGGCACAGCCTGACGCTGCATGTTAGCACCCATCAGTGCTCGGTTAGCGTCGTCGTGCTCCAGGTAAGGAATCAGGGCGGTAGCAACAGACACCATCTGGCGCGGGGAGACGTCCATGTACTGAACGGCGCCGGGAGCAACCAGAACAGCTTCGCCAGAACCATCGCCTGCACGGCAGAGAACCTCGTTCTCAGCGAAGGTGCGGTCCGGGTTCAGAGGCGCGTTTGCCTGCGCGATAACAACAGACTTCTCGTCGTCAGCGGTCAGGTAGCGGACCTCATCGGTCACGCGACCATCGGTCACCACGCGGTAGGGGGTCTCGATGAAACCGAAGGAGTTGATGCGACCGTAGGTTGCCAGCGAACCAATCAGACCAATGTTCGGGCCTTCAGGGGTTTCGATGGGGCACATGCGGCCGTAGTGCGAGGGGTGCACGTCTCGCACTTCCATGCCTGCGCGGTCTCGGGACAGACCACCAGGGCCCAGAGCGGACAGACGACGCTTGTGGGTCAGACCTGCCAGCGGGTTGTTCTGGTCCATGAACTGGGACAGCTGAGAGGTACCGAAGAACTCCTTGATAGCTGCCACGACGGGGCGGATGTTCACCAGGGACTGCGGGGTGATAGCCTCAACGTCCTGGGTGGTCATGCGCTCGCGGACCACACGCTCCATACGGGACAGACCGGTACGGATCTGGTTCTCAATCAGCTCGCCCACGGTGCGGATACGGCGGTTACCGAAGTGGTCGATATCGTCGATGTCGACCTTCAGGGAGATTTCCTTGCCGTCGCGTACGCCCGGGATGCTGGTCTCGCCAGCGTGCAGAGCGCAGAGGTAACGGATCATCTGGGCGATGTCGTCCTGGCTGAGCACGGAGGCCTCGGGGGAATCCAGGGGAACGTCCACGCCAAGCTTACGGTTCAGCTTGTAACGGCCGACCTTGGCCAGGTCGTAGCGGCGCGGGGTGAAGTACATGTTGTCCAGCAGAGCCTGGGCAGCCTCAACCGTCGGGGGCTCACCCGGGCGCAGCTTACGGTAGATGTCCAGCAGAGCCTCATCGCGGTCCTTGACGGAGTCCTTCTCGAGGGTTGCGCGGATGGAGTCGTACTGACCGAACTCAGCCAGAATCTTGGACTCGGTCCAGCCCAGAGCCTTGAGCAGAACGGTCACGGACTGCTTACGCTTGCGGTCCAGACGAACGCCCACCTGGTCGCGCTTGTCAATCTCAAGCTCGAACCATGCACCGCGGGAGGGAATCACGCGGGCCGAGTAGATGTCCTTATCGGAGGTGCGGTCCGGAGCCTTCTCGAAGTAGGCGCCGGGGGAACGCACCAGCTGGGAGACAACCACGCGCTCGGTACCGTTAATCACGAAGGTACCGGCCTCGGTCATCAGGGGGAAGTCGCCCATGAACAGGGTCTGCTGCTTAACCTCGCCGGTAGCGAGGTTCATGAATTCAGCCTTGATATACAGCGGTGCCGAGTAGGTTGCGTCGCGGTCCTTGCACTCCTCGACGGAGTACTTGGGGTCGGCGAACTCGGGCTCGGAGAAGGAGAGCTGCATGGTCTCCTGGAAGTCGCGAATCGGGGAAATCTCTTCAAAGATCTCAGCCAGACCGGACTTTGCGGGAACAGAGGTGTCACCAGCAGCCTGCGCGGACTCCAGACGCTCCAGCCAACGCTCGTTACCCACGAGGCGGTCGAAGCTATCGGTCTGGATAGCAAGCAGGTTGGGAACCTTCAGCGGTTCGTTAATCTTCGCGAATGAAATTCGGCGCGAGACGTTCTCTGCGCCGTTAGCGGCGTCATGGTTAGAGGTGCTCGAAGCGACCAAAATGGGGATCCTTCCACAGACATGTCTGTTAGCAATCAGCCTCCCGGCGACTTTACCGGCGACATGACGACCTCGGCCCCCGCATAAACGGTGCTCGAAGCTACAGATGTCGGACGGAAAACGTCACCTTCAGCCCGTGCCCACCGCTATATGAAGGCACAAAGGTTAGGGAAAGCGTAAATACTAACGATACAGGAAGAAATCTATTTTGTCTACCACACCCAAAGAGCGAGTGCAAACCTAACACAGAAATGTATTTTCCACCCTGAAGAAGAACCATACACGAGTGGTCGCCGGCCGGTTCTCAAGGACTCATCCTCCTGAGAACCCGCCCGCTACCGCAAGGAACCTAGCACTCCACCACGTTAACGGCCAGGCCGCCCATCGAAGTTTCCTTGTAACGGTGCGACATATCCAGACCGGTCTGGCGCATCGTCTCAATCACCTGATCCAGCGACACACGGTGCATACCATCTCCGCGCAGGGCCATGCGCGCTGCAGTCACGGCGTTCGACGCGGCCATCGCATTACGCTCGATACACGGAATCTGCACCAGCCCACCCACGGGATCGCAGGTCAGGCCAAGGTTATGTTCCATTGCAATCTCGGCCGCGTTCTCCACCTGTTCGGGGGTTCCGCCCAGCACCTGAGCCAAGCCGGCAGCAGCCATCGAGCTGGCGCTACCCACCTCGCCCTGACAACCAACCTCGGCGCCAGAAATCGAGGCGCGCTTCTTGTACAGCACACCCACGGCGGCCGAAGCCAGGAAGAAGTCCACGATTGCCTGCTCACGGGCGGCCTGGCCGCAATGGCGGATACCCGGGGTGTAGTTCATCGCGTAGTGCAGTACCGCCGGAATAATGCCGGATGCACCGTTCGTCGGGGCCGTCACCACACGGCCGCCAAAGGCGTTCTCCTCGTTTACAGCCAGAGCAATCAGGTTCACCCAGTCAATCGCAAACTCCGGAGACTTGCCGGGATCCTCCACCATCAGGTCACGGTGCCACGCACCCGCACGGCAACGCACCTTCAGCGGACCGGGCAGATACCCCACACGAGCCAGAGAGGAGCCGATGCACTCCTTCATGATGCGATAGATATGCAGGATGCCCGCGCGCACCTCCTGCTCCGTGCGTAGCGAACACTCATTCGCCATCTTCAGCTGTGCAATCGACAGGCCAGCCTCGTTCGCCATCTCGACGAGCTCGGCACCCGACCCAAAGGGGTAGGGCGGGTTCGTGAGCGAGGCACCGCCGGTAGCTTCCTCGTCTCCCTCAACGATAAAGCCACCACCAATCGAGTAGTAGGTACGCTCCAGCAGTAGCTCCTCCCCCGCAAACGCGGCAATCTTCATGCCGTTCGTATGGCGCGGAAGAACAGTCAGAGGGCGCAGAGTCATGTCAATCTCACGGTAGTGCACCACCGGGCCGTATACCTTGTTCTCCTCACCGCCGGGAGCATTCACTCCGTACGAGGAGGAAGGATAGCCGGCCAGAGGCAGGGTACCGTCAACACTATTGCGCTCAATCATCGCTTCCGCAGCGGCGATATCAATCGTCTCGGGAACGAAGCCGCACAGCCCCTTCAACGCGGCGCTCATCGTACCGTGACCGGCACCGGTTGCCGCCAACGAACCGTACAAATCGATATGCACGCCGGTCACGCGGTCCAGCAGACCTTCATCAATCAGCTCAGCCACGAAACGATTCGACGCACGCATGGGACCCACGGTGTGGGAACTGGAGGGACCAACACCAATACTGAACAGCTCAAAAACGCTGATGTCGTAGGGAAGGGCCTCCGCCTTTTTCTGGGCGCTGCTGGGGGTGCTCTGATTAATCGCCACGTTCTGTCTTTCGAAGTCATTGCGCCCTGCGGGGCGCAGTTGCGCGGAATATCGGTTACCGAAAACTATCCGGCTCGGTATTCCACCTAATTCATATGAGGTAGTGATAACGGACAGTCCTCCTTGACTAACCGCTCTAATCCTAACGCACTTCCGAGGATGCAGAAACTAAGGTGAGGGTACGCCTCGGTTCCTCCTCTCCCCCCCCCCTGCCGCTTCGGCGCAGTTGCCGCCCCGACACGCGAAAGGCGCCGTGTCCTCTCGGAAACACGGCGCCGTTCACCTCGCGGAGGTTACCTCACGCAGTATATTTCGTTACTTTTCGCGCTTGTAGAAGGGCAGAGCCACAACGTCGAAGGGTGCGCGCTTACCGCGAATGTCCACGTCAACGGTGGAGCCAAGCTCCGAGAACTCACGGTTCACCAGTGCCATAGCAATCGGGAAGCCCAGAGTCGGGGAAGGAATACCGGAGGTAACCTCACCAATCTCATTACCTTCAGCATCCACCAGCTTAGAACCGGCACGAGCAGGGCGCTTCGCCTGAGCCTTCAAACCAACCAGGATACGCTTCGACTCACTCTTAGCCAACTCAGTCAGAGCCTCACGACCCACAAAGTTAGCAGCCTTCTTCTCCAGAGCAATCTCAACCAGGCGACCCAAACCGGACTCAAACGGAGTAATCTCAAGACCCAGCTCCTGACCGTACAGCGGCATACCAGCCTCAAGACGCAGGGAGTCACGAGAAGCCAGACCGGCAGGAATCATACCGAAAGGCTCACCGGCAGCAGCCAGCTTATCCCACAGCTCAACAGCGTTCTCATTCGGAACGAACAGCTCGAAGCCATCCTCACCGGTGTAACCGGTACGAGCCAGCAAAACATCAACGCCTGCAACAGTCAGCGGCACCGAAGCGTAGTACTTCAGCTCACGGACAGCCTCTTCATCAGAAACGCCAGCAGCCAGCAGAATCTCCTCAGCACGAGGACCCTGAACAGCCACCAGAGAAGTCTGCTCCGACTCATTCACAAACTCAACATTGAAATCACCCAGGCGCTCGCTCATCGCCGCGAAGTCGGTGTCAATGTTCGCAGCGTTCGGAACAACCATGAACTCTTCGTCGCCCAGGCGGTAGGTAATCAGATCGTCGATAACGCCACCCTTGTCATTGACCAGGATGGAGTACTTTGCCTTGCCAACCTTCAGAACGGACATGTTCGAGACCAGAGCGTAGTCAAGGAATGCTGCGGCGTCCGGACCGGTTACACGGAACTCACCCATGTGAGAGAGGTCGAAGATACCCGCGCGGGTACGAACGGCTTCGTGCTCGGCAACGTCGTTCGAGTACTTCAGGGGCATATCCCAGCCACCGAAATCGGTGAAGGATGCGCCCAGCTTCTCGTGAACCGGGTACAGGGAGGTCTTCTTGGGGGACATTAGATTCTCCTCACGCACAGCTTTGTGCTGTTATTGCAATCATTGTGGTTATATCTCCCTCTCCGGCAGAGGACCAGGTAGGGAGCCTACCCCGCCCGTCTCGCGAGGAGACGGGCGGGGCGGGGTGAGCCCAGTGGCTACCCCTAGAGCGTCAAACGCTCCTTATGCTTCCAGGTCGAAAGCCTCCATCGGGGGGCATTCGCACACGAAGTTACGGTCACCGCCGGCACCGTCAATACGACCCACCGGAGTGAAGTACTTGTTGACGCGCAGGCTCGGAACCGGGAAAGCTGCCTTGGTACGGCTGTAGGGGCGATCCCACTCATCAGCGCTCACCACATCAACGGTGTGCGGTGCGTTGCGCAGAACCGAATCCTCCACAGCGACCTTGCCCTCAGCCACCTCGATAATCTCGTCGTAGATGGTCTCCATTGCCTCAATGAAGCGGTCCAGCTCTTCCTTCGGCTCAGACTCAGTCGGCTCAACCATCAGGGTGCCCGGAACCGGGAACGCCAGAGTCGGAGCGTGGAAGCCGAAGTCCATCAGACGCTTGCAGACATCCTCAGCAGTCACATGAGACTGATCGGTCAGCTGACGCAGATCCAGGATGCACTCGTGAGCGACCAGACCGCCGGGGCCGGTGTACAGCACCGGGTACTTGTCGTTGAGCTTCTTCGCAATGTAGTTAGCGTTCAGAACCGCGTATTGCGAAGAGTCCTTCAGACCCTGTGCACCAGTCATCGCAATGTACATCCAGCTAATCGGCAGAACGCCGGCAGAACCGAAGAACGCCTGCGAAATCGGCAGTGCAGCGTCGTTGGGGAGCTTACCCTCAGCATCAGCATGGTATGCGTCACCGGGCAGGAACTTCGCCAAGTGCTCACGAACAGCCAGCGGGCCAACACCGGGGCCGCCACCACCGTGAGGAATGGAGAAGGTCTTGTGCAGGTTCAGGTGCGAAACGTCGCCGCCGAACTTACCGGGCTGAGCGAAGCCCATCTGAGCGTTCAGGTTCGCGCCATCCAGGTACACCTGGCCACCTGCCTCGTGAACCAGCTGGCAGACCTCAGCAACCTGCTCCTCAAACACACCGTGGGTGGAGGGGTAGGTAATCATGATGCCGGCAACCTTGGGGCCGTACTTCTCAATCTTTGCCTTCAGGTCGTCAACATCAATCGAACCGTCAGCCGCAGTTGCCACACCGGCAACCTTCAGACCAGCCAGAGCGGCAGATGCTGCGTTGGTGCCGTGAGCAGACAGCGGAATCAGGACGGTGTCGCGCTCGTGGTCACCGTTAGCCTCGTGGAAGGAACGGATAGCGCGCAGACCGGCGTACTCACCGGTCGCACCCGAGTTCGGCTGCAGGGAGATAGCATCATAACCGGTAATAGCAACCAGCCACTCGCTCAGGTCCTTAATCAGCTCGTGCCAACCCTCAGCCTGGTCCTCCGGGACCAGCGGGTGAATGTTCGCGAACTCGGGCCAGGAGATGGGCTCCATCTCAGCCGCTGCGTTCAGCTTCATAGTGCAGGAACCCAGCGGAATCATGGTGCGGTCAAGCGCCAGATCCTTATCAGCAAGGTGACGCAGGTAGCGCATCATCTCGGTCTCAGAACGGTACTTGTGGAAAATCGGGTGCTGCATGTAGTCATCGGTACGCAGCAGCTCAGCGGGCAGATCGTACTGTGCATCTGCCTCACCCAGGGTGCCGCCCAGAGCCTCAACCAGGCTCTTGAGCAGTTCCTCGCCGTGAGACTCACCCACGGAAATACCAACACGGTTCTCGTCGAAGCGGCGGATGTTCACGCCAGCTTCCAGAGCCTTCGCAACCAGCTCATCGGCACGACCCGCAGCCTCCACCACGACCGTGTCGAAGAAAGTGTCGTGAGCAATGCCGTAGCCCGCAGCCTTCAGCGCGGTAGCAACACGAGCGGCGTTGGTGTGCAGACGGTTCGCGATAGCGCGCAGACCCTCAGGACCGTGGTACATCGCGTAAGCGCCAGCAACAATCGCCAGCAGAGCCTGAGCAGTACAAATATTGGAAGTAGCCTTCTCACGGCGGATGTGCTGCTCACGAGTCTGCAGAGCCAGACGGTACGCGGGCTTACCGGCAGAGTCCTTAGAAACACCCACCAGACGACCGGGCATGGTGCGTTCCATACCCTTGTGAACAGCCATGTACGCAGCGTGGGGGCCACCGAAGAAGAAGGGCAGACCGAAACGCTGAGTGTTACCCACAGCGATATCAGCGCCCAGCTCACCCGGGGACTTCAGCAGGGTCAGAGCCAGCAGATCAGCAGCGACAGTGACCAGAGCATTACGCTCCTTAGCGGCCTTAATCAGCGGCTCAATATCGCGAATCTCGCCCTCGTTGCCGGGGTACGCCAGGACGATACCGTACAGGTCGCCCTCGGGCAGGCCCTCAGAGAAATCAGTAATCACGAAAGGAATGCCGAGCATCTCTGCACGACCACGAGTCACCGAAATAACCTGAGGCAGGCAACGGGAGTCAATGGCGAAGAAGCCGTTCTTGACCTTGCGGTTTGCGCGGTGCATCATGACAGCTGCTTCAGCCACGGCAGAAGCCTCATCCAGCAGGGAGGAGTTTGCAATCTCCAAGCCGGTCAGTTCCATCACGGTGTTCTGGAAGTTCAGCAGAGCCTCCAGACGGCCCTGAGAAATCTCAGCCTGGTACGGGGTGTAAGAAGTATAGAAACCGGGGTTTTCCAGAATGTTACGGCGCAGAACTGCGGGAGTTACAGCATCGTAGTATCCGGCACCAATCATCTGGGCGAGAACCTTATTCTTCGCTGCATAGCCGGCAATCTTTGCCTGAGCCTCATGCTCCGACAGCGGAGCAGGCAGCTGCAGATCGCCGTCAAGGCGAATCTGAGAGGGGACAACAGCGTCCATCAGCGCATCCAGGGAAGAATATCCGAGGGTTTCGAGCATCTGCTCTGCGTCTGCGGAACGGGGGCCGAGATGACGTTCAATAAAGGACATAGGATTCTCCTATTGGTCGGCGCAAACCGTAGAGGGGTCACGTCGCGCTATTGCGACGAGTCGAACATCTTAAGTGTCCCACATCTCCACAAAGTTTTGCCACCTTTACCAACATTCGACATGCCAGAATATCAAGCTCTTCTGCCCCGCTAAATCCCCTCCCCGCAAGACGAAAAACCGCAGAAACGCACAAAGTCCGGCTCGTTCTCTCCGAAGAGAAAACGAGCCGGACTCAGTCAAAGCAAACTTCACATACATCCCGCAGAAGGATGTACTAGAAGACCCTACTTAGCGTGGTTGGGCTTGCCACCGTTCGGCACCAGGAATGCCGACAGGAAAGCCAGAGCCGCAGTCACAGCCAGCAGCATCAGACCGATGAAGTAGTTGTTCTCAGCCTGGTTGTAGGTTGCACCCATCACCAGCGGCGGGAAGAAGCCACCCAGAGCACCAGCAGCAGCAATCACACCGGACACCGCGCCGACGTTCTTCGGGTCAGCTACACGACCCACCCAGCCGAAGACCGAGCCGTGGCCCAGACCCAGCAGAGTAGCCATCAGAATGAAGACAGCACCATACACGTGCTCAGCATCAGGCTGGAACGCGGTAATAACTGCCAGAATCACCACACCACCCAGGGAGATGAGGGTGATGACCTTCGGGCCGAACTTATCCGCCAGGACACCACCGAAGGGACGAGCGATCACAGCAGCAGCCGCAAAGCCAGCCGCACGCATACCAGCGTCGTTAGCGTTGAAGCTGTAGATGTTGCTCAGGTAAGTAGGCAGGTAGTTCGAGAATGCCACGAACGCACCGAACACAACAGCGTAGAGGAAGCACAGCTGCCAAGTGGTCTTCACCTTGAATGCCTGAATAATCTTCGGCATCAGCGGAGTAACCTCACGGCCTACAGTTGCCGGAGAATCCTTCAGGAAGAAGAAAGAAATAGCAGCGGTCACAGCACAGATAACAGCAATTAGAACGTGAGTCTGGAAGTAACCAATACCCTGCACCAGGCGGGGGGTAGCGAATGCAGAAATTGCAGTACCCACCATGCCGGCACCGAACACACCGGTCGCAAAGCCCTTCTTGGAAGCGTCATACCATGCGGAGCTGAAGGGAATACCCACAGCGAACACGGTACCCGCAATACCCAGGAAGAATGCCACAACAAGCAGCATGGGCAGCGAGTTCAGCTGACCAGCAACACCAACCAGGAAGACCAGGGGCGCGCTAATCGCCAGAACAACGGTGAACATAATACGACCACCGTAGCGGTCAGTCAGACCACCAACGGGAATACGGCCAATAGCGCCGATAAAAATCGGCATAGCAACCAGAAGGCTGGTCATACCAGCGTCCAGGTGCATCTGCTTTGCATACATCTTCGCCAGCGGGCCAACAACGGTCCACGCCCAGAAACCAATGGTTGAGGCGAAGGTTGCAAGCAAAACGTTACGGAGCTGACCATTCTTCAGGTCGTAGCTCGGTGCAGCAGGGGTGCTCATATTTCCTCTTTTGCAATATGGATGTGTGTATTAGCGGTCGGCGCGCTCACGCGGGAGAGTGCCTACCGGGTCCCAACCTCGACGTGCACCAACACGCTGGCCGCCACGAGAGCGGTACACGGTGTAGGGGCGGAAGAGGTAGTGCAGGGGCACAGTCAGTGCGTGCACCAGGCGGGTAAAGGGCCAAATGATGAACAGAACCATAGCCACCACGATGTGAATCTTGAAAGCCACAGGAATATTCACCATCAGAGCCACCTCAGGGTGGAAGTAGAACAGCGAACGGAACCAAACAGCAATGGTCTCACGGTAGTTGAAGTGAACCTCGTGACCATTTACCGGAGGCAAACCGCCCGAGGGGTTCACAGCCGAAAGCAGAGTAGCCGCAGTACCAGCGAGAATCACCAGAACCAAAACGACATACATCAGAACGTCATTACGAGTGGTAGCCGAACGCACACGAGAGTTCGAAACACGACGACCAATCAGAACGAACATACCAATAATGGTCGCAACCGCGGCAACAGAACCGCCAGCCAGCGCCACAATGTGGTAAGTGTCCTCCGAAATGACCAGGTCAGTGAGTGCCTTAGGCACCAGCAGACCACCAACATGGCCAAGGAACACGGCCGCAAGACCGTAGTGGAACAGGGGCGAAGCGATGCGCAGCAGCTTCGACTCATAGACCTGGGACGAGCGGGTAGTCCATCCGAACTGGTCAGTACGGTAACGCCAAATGGTGCCACCAATCAGAACGACCAGTGCAACATAGGGCAGAACGCCCCACAGCAGGATGTCAACAATACCCGGATCGGCTACAGCCTGTGCAGCATGTCCTGCGTTCTCAGAAGCAAGTACGTACACGTGTTGTCTCCTCACAAGGGATAAAACTAGTTAGAACGAGCCGAAGCCTGCTGGAGCAGCTGATGATCAGCGTAACCATTCAGGCCAACAGTCTCGACGGGAGGGCCGTAGCCAGCCATCTTCTGAACCTCCTCCTGAGTCTCCGGAGAGACGCCAGGAAGGGTATCGCAGATGCTCTGCAACAACCCGTAGTGGGGCAGATTTCCGTCCTTCATGGACAGACGAAGAAGCTCAAGGGACGGACGGTACGCCTGCAAAGCGGAACGGCCCTTACGGCGATCCACCAACGCACAGAACTCCAGCACCAGCGGCAGGTAGTCCGGAAGCTCACCGTTCAAAACAGTCAACATACCGGAGTCGCGGTACATCTGCTTGAAACGCAGAAGAGTCTCACCACGGCGGCGGGTATCGCCATCGGTCCAGTAGGACAGATGCAGAGAATGACGACGCGAAAGGTCATACTCCTGCACGTACTCGGACTGCACATCCTCCAGGTCCTTAGAAGTCAGCCACTGCTGAACCGCATCTACGGCAGCAATGAAAGCCTCATCCTGAGTGGAAGCGGTAATCTCAACCAGTTCGGGCAAAACCTTCAGAGTTTCCTCATCGGGGTAGCCCAGGAGCATACCGCTCACCTGGTAGATTACCGAGTCCTTATCCTCGCCGGGACCGTAATCGATATCGAACGGGTTCTCCGGCTGAGCCGGCTCCGAGACAGCAGCCTCGGAACCGGCTTTGCCCATGAGCTTGGAAAAGAATCCAGCCACTTATTACTTCTTTCCGGTGGTGTTCGGGAAGAGGCCGTCAGGACGGGAAGAACCGTCCCAGCTGAACAAGCTGACCTTGTTGTTAGCCTCGTAGACACCGGTGGACACGGGGGTCGGGCGACCCTCCATGTCGTTGAACGCATCGCCGTACATGCCGGGTCCGCCATCCACGCTCAGGGAGCAACCCATTTCCTCAAGGTTGTGGGCGTCCTCCATGTGAGCCTTCGGAATAACGTAACGCTCGTTGTACTTAGCGATAGCCATCAGGCGGTACATCTCGTACACCTGCTGACCGGTCATACCAACAGCCTGAGCAATCTCTTCGTTGCCTTCGCCACCGAGGTTGATATCACGCATGTACGAACGCATCGCAGCCAGGCGGCGCAGAACGTTAGTAACAACCTCAGTGTCGCCTGCGGTGAACAGCTCAGCCAGGTACTCAACCGGAATACGGAGAGACTCAATAGCACCGAACAGGTTGTTGCTGTTCTCTGCATCGTGGCCCTGCTCCTTGAGCAGATCAACAATCGGAGACAGCGGCGGCACGTACCAAACCATGGGCATGGTGCGGTACTCGGGGTGCAGGGGCAGAGCCACCTTCCACTCCTTCGCCAGCTTGTACACGGGCGACTTCTGAGCTGCAGTAATCCACGCATCGGGGATGTCGTTCTTACGAGCCTGCTCAATCACAGCCGGATCCGAAGGATCAAGCATCAGCGACAGCTGAGCCTCGTAAAGGTCCTTCTCATCCTCAACCGAAGCAGCCTCAGTCACGCGGTCTGCATCGTAGAGGAAGATGCCGATGTAGCGCATACGACCAACACAGGTCTCAGCACACACGGTCGGGATACCAGCCTCAATACGGGGGTAGCAGAAGGTACACTTCTCAGCCTTACCCGTCTTGTGGTTGAAGTACACCTTCTTGTAGGGGCAGCCGGTGATGCACTGACGCCAACCACGGCAACGGTCCTGGTCAACCAGCACGATACCGTCCTCAGCGCGCTTGTAGATAGCGCCGGAGGGGCAGGAAGCCATGCAGGAGGGGTTCAAGCAGTGCTCACAAATACGAGGCAGGTAGAACATGAAGGTCTGCTCGAACTCGAACTTAATCTTGTCCTCAGCCTTCTTGCGAACCTTCTCAACCAGCGGGTCCAGGTGACCGTACTCGGTCGCACCAGCCAGGTTGTCGTCCCAGTTCATACCCCACTCAACCTTGGTGTCCTCACCGGTGATGAGGGAGACCGGCTTAGCAGCCGGGAAGTCATCACCCAGAGGAGCACTGGTCAGGTTCTGGTAATCGTAGGTCCAGGGCTCGTAGTAGTCGTTCAGCTCGGGCTGAATCGGGGAAGCGAAAATCGTGAAGAGCTTCTGGAAGCGGTTACCGCTCTTGAGCTCCAGACGACCGCGCTTGTTCAGCACCCAGCCGCCCTTCCACTTCTCCTGATCCTCGTAACGGCGGGGGTAACCCTGACCGGGACGAGTCTCAACGTTGTTGAACCAGACGTACTCGGTACCGGCTCGGTTCGTCCATGCCTGCTTACAGGTCACGGAGCAGGTGTGGCAGCCGATGCACTTATCGAGCGCCATCACCATAGCAACTTGTGCCATAACGCGCATTAGAAAGTTACCTCCTGGGACTTACGGCGACGGATGTACGAGACGATGTCGCGCTGGTTACCGGTCGGTCCAAGATAGTTGAAGGCGAACGCCTGGTGAGCGTAGCCACCAATCATGTGGGTGGGCTTCAGAAGAATACGGGTCACCGAGTTGTGAATACCACCGCGCTTACCGGTGACTTCAGACTTCGGGCTAACCATACGCTCCTGAGCGTGGTAAACGTAGCAGACGCCCTCGGGCATACGGTGCGAAACAACCGCACGGCCCACGAAGACACCGTTGGTGTTCACACACTCAATCCACTCGCCGTCCTTGACGCCAATCTTCTCAGCGTCCTGCGGGCTCATCCACGCAGTCGGACCACCACGGAACATGCTCAGCATGTAGTGGTTGTCGAAGTACTGCGAGTGAATTGCCCACTTGTTGTGCGGGGTCAGGTAGCGAACAGCAACCGAAACACCATCGGTAGTACCGAGCTCAGGCTCGTTGTACAGGCCGGTCATATCCAGCGGCGGACGGTAAATCGGCAGAGCCTCGCCCATTTCGTGCATCCAGTCGTGGTCGAGGAAGAAGTGCATACGGCCGGTCAGAGTGTGGAACGGCTTCTTCTTCTCGATGTTGACGGTGAACGGAGCGTAACGGCGACCACCGGTCTCCGAACCGGACCACTCGGGGGAAGTCATCACGGGCTGCGGTGCGGCCTGGGTCATGGGGAAGGTAATACGACGTTCCTCGTTACCTTCTGCCAGGTCCATCAGGTGCAGACCGGTCTGCTTCTCGAGCTCCTTGAAGCCCTTAACAGCAACCTCACCGTTAGCGGTACCGGAAATCATGAGGATTGCTTCAGACATCTTCACGTCGGTATCCAGTGCCGGACGGCCTGCGCCCTTACCGGAGTCCATCACACCGAATTCCTTAGCCATCTTCGCGACTTCGTCCTTCAGATCGTAAGTGATGAACTTGGTGGTGGCACCGAGCTTGTCGAACAGCGGGCCAACGGTGGTGTACATGTCGTACAGTGCGCCGTAGTCACGCTCGACAGTGACGAAGTTCGGCATGTTCTTGCCGGGCACGCCCACCATACCGGGGGTGTTCTTCCAGTCGGGTGCGTGACCGCCGGGCTGAGCAATCTGGCCGGGGGTGTCGTGCAGCAGCGGGACCGAAACGATATCCTTACGGACGCCGAGGTGCTTCTTAGCCAGGCGAGTGAACTCGTATGCCAGAGCCTTGAAGGTCTCGTGGTCGGTCTTTGCCTCCCACGGCGGGTCAATTGCCGGGGAGAACGCGTGCAGGAACGGGTGCATATCGGTCGAGGAGATATCGTGCTTCTCGTACCAGGTAGCAGTCGGCAGAACGATGTCAGACAGCAGGGTCGTGGAGGTCATACGGAAGTCCGAGGTGACCAGCAAATCCAGCTTGCCCTGAGGTGCGTCGTCGACCCACTTCACTTCGTTCGGGTGCTTCTCCGCGTCGGAGCCCTGGACGTTGTCCATGCTACCGACCAGGTGCTTCAGGAAGTAGCTCTCACCCTTAGCGGAGGAACCGAACAGGTTCGATCGCCACAGGGTCAGGGTACGAGGCCAGTTGACGGGGTTGTCGACGTCCTCAACGGAGAATTCCAGATCACCGGAGTTCAGGCGCTGTGCAATGTAGTCCGCGTTCGAGGAAGCCTCGCCGCGTGCCACTGCCTGCTCTGCCTTATCAGCCAGTTCCATCGGGTTCTCGGGGAACTGCGGGAAGAACGGCATCCAGCCCATGCGCACGGAGCGTGCCACAACGTCAGCAGTGTGAACATCGCGCAGCTCACCCTTAGCCAGCGGGGACTGCAGGTAATCGGTGGAGTATGCATCCTGACGGAACTGGTCAGTGTGCATGTACCAGAAGCCGGTACCAATCATGTGACGCGGCGGGCGGCTCCAGTCCAGAGCGTTAGCAATGTTGGTCAGACCGGTCAGCGGACGTGCCTTCTCCTGGCCCACGTAGTGAGCCCAACCGCCACCGTTACGGCCCTGGCAACCGGTCAGGTTCAGCAGGGCGAGGATAGCGCGGTAGGTGGTGTCAGCGTGGTACCACTGGCAGATACCTGCACCGAAGATAATCATGGAGCGGCCGCCGGAATCCAGGGCGCTCTTAGCGAACTCGCGGGCAACGCGAATAACAGCCTCGGCGGGGACAGAAGTAATCTGTTCCTGCCATGCCGGGGTGTTCTGGACGTTCCAGTCCTCGTAGTCCTTAGCCCAGGTACCGGGCAGGCCCTCGCGGCCCACACCGTAGTGTGCCAGCATGATGTCGAAGACAGTGGTGACTTCGTGGCCTTCAACGTAGGCTACGGGCACACCGCGGGTAATGACGTCGCCGTGACCCTTCGGGTTATCGAAGGTCGGCATCTTGATTTCCACGGCTGCGGTCTGGCCCTGGGGCAGGTCGCGAATCGACAGAATCGGCTTACGACCCTGCAGGTCCAGGTTCCACTTGCCCTGGTCTTCCTGAGCGTAACGGTGACCCATGGTGCCGTTGGGCACGAAGACCTCACCGGTCTCGCGGTCCATCAGGACAGGCTTGAAGTCAGCGTTCTGCTGCTCAGCCTCACCAGCAAGCTTTGCAGCGGTCAGGAACTTGGAGGGGACCTTCACGCCGTCTTCGCGGGTTTCCAGGGTGACCAGGAAGGGAAGGTCGGTGTAGGTCAGGGAGAAGTCCTCGAAGAACTCGACACGCTGGTCGACATAGTTCTCCTTGAGGATGACGTGACCCATTGCCATAGCCAGTGCCGCGTCGGTACCTGCCTGTGCGGGCAGCCACTCGTCAGCAAACTTGGTGTTGTCGGCGTAGTCGGGGCTCACGGTGACAACCTTGGTACCGCGGTAGCGGACCTCGGAGACCCAGTGAGCATCCGGGGTACGGGTCAGCGGAACGTTTGCGCCCCACATGATGAGGTATGCAGCGTCCCACCAGTCGCCGGACTCGGGAACGTCGGTCTGGTCGCCGAAGACCTGCGGGGAAGCCACGGGAAGGTCGGCATACCAGTCGTAGAAGCTGGTCATGACACCACCGGTCAGCTGGATGTAGCGAACACCCGCGCTGAAGGAGGTCATGGACATTGCCGGAATCGGGGTGAAGCCGGTGTTACGGTCGGGACCGTAGTACTTGATGGTGTGCACGTGAGCAGCAGCCATCAGCTCAAGAGCCTCAGCCCAGGTCGAGCGCACCAGACCACCCTTACCACGTGCGTTAACGTAGCGTGCACGCTTGGCGGGGTCGGACACGATGGAGTGGAAGGCGTCCACGGGATCGTTGTGGATTGCCTTCGCTTCGCGGTACATCTCCAGCAGGAGACCGCGAACGTAGGGGTACTTAACGCGAGTGGGAGAGTAGGTGTACCACGAGAACGCTGCACCGCGGGGGCAGCCGCGGGGCTCGTACTCGGGGCGGTCGGGACCAACCGTGGGGTAGTCGGTTTCCTGTGCTTCCCAGGTGATAATGCCATCCTTGACATACACCTTCCAGGAGCAGGAGCCGGTGCAGTTCACGCCGTGGGTAGAGCGAACTTCCTTATCGTGGCTCCAACGGTCGCGGTAGAAGGCGTCACCTTCACGGCCGCCTTCACGGAAGACGGCGCGGCCGTCTTCAGTCTCATCCCAGCGGGAGAAGAACTTACCGAACTTAATCAGCTGATCGGTAAGGGGGCCATCCGGGCCCTTAATCTGTGATGCTTGTTCCATACTGCCCAATATATCTGAAATTTGGCATGGAAAATACGAGATAAAAACCTTGCCTAATTCATGCGAAATAAGGGTGTTTTAGACCGTAAGCCAGGCAGAAATTCCGCCCTCCAACATATACACAGAACGCCCTACCAAAGGGGCAATTTCGCGAGCCGCCTCAACCGTTCTAGCGTATCCAGTGCAGTAAATAACGATTTTCTGGGCATTTGCGGGGATTTTACGCTCAATCAAGGCCTTTAAAACACTATTCCGACCGGCCTCCAGCAACTCAGTCAGAGGAAGATTAATAGCGCCATCAATAGCGAAAGCTTCGAATTCCACCTGCTCACGGACGTCCAAAAGGGCAATATTTTCATCCGATGACAGCTTTTTAAGGTCCTGGGCACTTATGGGACGAGGCGTCGAATCAGTAGAAGAGCTAGTAAAATCCTGAGAAATATTACGAATTGTTACATAATTTTTGGGCTTATAGCTCGTTTCTTGAGGCAAAACGACACTTTTCTTAGGTACAGCTTGCACGCTAGCTACGAGAGGTATATATTCCCACCTCCCGCTTAACGCCGAATATAGGCCAACCTCACCCATGAGTGGCTCCCCCACCCCGGTCAACAGCTTCACTGCCTCCATAGCCATAGCAGCACCCACCACACCAGCCATAGCGCCCACCACGCCAGCAGTACTACACGAAGGCACACTACCGGCAGCAGGAGCATGAGGGTACAAATCCTCATACACCGGACCGTGTCCCGCCCAAAACACACTCAACTGCGCATCAAAGCCAAGAATCGCAGCCCACACATGCGCAATCCCAGCACGCGCCGCCGCCGCCGACACCATATAACGCGACTCAAAATTATCGCTACCATCCAGCACCAAATCAGCGCCAGACAGCAAATCATCAACATTCGCCTCCGTTAAACGCTCACGCACCGGCACAACCTCAATAAAAGGATTCAGCGAGCGCAAAGACTCAGCGGCAGAGTCAGCCTTAGAATTACCCACCCTGGCGTGCGTATGAATCACCTGGCGGTGCAGATTCGAAGCATCCACGACGTCATCATCAACCACCACAATCTGACCGACCCCGGCACCCGCCAGGTACAGCAGCGCGGGAGCACCCAAACCGCCAGCGCCAAGCACCACCACTCGCGCACGCTTGAGTGCCAGCTGAGCTTCGTACCCCATTTCGGGCAGAATCAGCTGACGAGAGTAGAACGCACGCTCAGCGGCAGAGAGCTCGCTCGCGCTACGAGAGGTGTGAGAAGACATAGGGGTTCCTCGCATCAAATAGTAGAGATGGTTTGAATTTTAGGGGTCCAAGCTTCAAGGAGAATAAGCCTGCCCGAGAGAAATCCCCCTGACAGGCTTATATTCAGAATATTCAGAAGGCTAGACGGACGAAGTATCCACGCCAACCCACTCGATGCTTCCATCGAGCAGTTCCTGTTCCTTCCAAATCGGCACGCGAGCCTTCACCCGGTCAGCCACCAGCTCGCAGGCATCAAACGCGCGACCACGGTGAGCAGCCGCCGCCATCACGGTCAGAGCCGACTCGCCAATAGCAATCGGACCCACGCGGTGCACAGCCCACAGACGCACGCCATCCAGCTCGGCGGCAACCTCAGCGGCAACCTCGGCAATATACTCACGAGCCTGCGGATGCGCGCTGTAAGACAGCCCGCGCACCGCGCTACCGTGATCATGGTTGCGCACAATGCCGTCAAAAATTACCAGGGCACCCATGGCGTCAGTCATAACCTCAGCCTTAGCCGCTGCGTACAGCGGTTCCAGGGGCGCCTCCGTAATATCGGTGAACACCACGGTCGAGCCGCTCGGCTCAGCACCGTGCGCGCCCGAATGATCCAAGGGTTCTTCCTTCTGCGGCTTAGTGGTCATGGTAGTCCTCCATCTGACGGCAAATGTGCTCAACAAGCGGATCGAGGGTTGCCACGCCGTCCTTCACGCCACCGCGCGAACCGGGCAGAGTCATCACGAAGGTACGGTCAATCACGCCCGCCATGCCGCGTGAAAGCACCGCCGAGGGAACATTCTTCAGACCGTTCATCCAGAAGGCGTGCATGATGCCGGGCACTTCCTTATCCAGGTGGGGACGAACCGCCTCCACGGTCTGGTCGTCAGAGTTTAGGCCGGTGCCGCCGCTGGTCAGGATGAACGTCGGCAGGTTACCGTTCTTCTTGCCCTCGGTGACCAGGGTGTTGAAGTACTCGACAATATCGCGGTCCTCGATGACCACAGCGTCCGGGGTGTCGAAGCCGCGCGAGCGCAACCACTCCACGGCGATGGGACCGGACTTATCCTCGTACACGCCGCGGGCTGCGCGGGTGGAGGCGACAATGACCAGGCCGGTCAGGTTCTCCGGCATAGTGTAGTCTTCGCTACTCATTGGCTTTCCTTTTCTGTATCTATCAGGTGACGGGGGTGTGCCGCCGTAGCTTAGGAGTCCTCGCGGACGGACCAGTCGCCGGACTTGCCGCCGCTCTTCTCCAGGACACGGATATCGGTAATGACGGCGTGCTTATCGACTGCCTTAATCATGTCGAAAACGGTCAGCGCCGCCGAGGAGACGGCGGTGAGAGCCTCCATCTCTACGCCGGTGACGCCGCGGGTCTTCACGGACGCCTCAATACGCACGAAGTCGGTCCCGCGCTCAAAGTCCACCGTGATCTTGCCCAGCGGCAGCGGGTGGCAGAGGGGAATGATTTCCGGGGTGCGCTTAGCGCCCATGATGCCGGCAACACGTGCGACCGGAAGTGCGTCACCCTTGGGCAGGTCAGCGTCAAAAATCATGGCGATAACGTCTTCGCGGGTGCGCACGGTTGCCTCGGCCAGGGCGGTGCGGGTAGTGACCGACTTCTCCGTAACGTCCACCATGTGTGCCGAGCCGTCGGCGCGCACGTGGGTCAGTTCCTGGTTGGGCTGCGAGGTAGAGGTCATCGTTTCTCCTGGCTTCTGCGCGGTATTCTTCTGCCGCGAATCGTTACTAGTGTGAGTCTCAATTATTCCTTGTCGTTCACGCAAGGAACAATGGGGGGACGTTTCGCTTAGTTATCGGTGAGACGAATGCGGTGGTAGGGCACTGCCTCTCCCCCGGTGTAGGTGGTTCCGGGCGCCAGCTCAATGAGCACATCCGCCTGGGCGGCTCGGTGCAGCAGGTGCGAGCCTGAAAGGACGTCCGGGTAGAGCTCCACCCGGTAGGTTCCGGGTTCCACCTCGACCATGGCGAGGGTGCCGCGCAGGAACTGGCGTTTAGTCGCCGGTGCGGTGAGCGGGGTTTCGGTGACGAGCACGCCTCGCGGTGCGTTATTCAAGGTTGCCTGTTCGGAGGCGATCGCGTAGGGCACGCCGTAGGGGCCGCCGGCACGCAGGTAGGGGCGCAGAATCAGTGCGTACGAGATGAGCGTGCTCACCGGGTTTCCGGGGAAGGAAATCATGGGCACGCGGTGGCCCTTGAAGTCGAGCAGGTTCACGCCCTGGGGGCCGCCGGGCTGCTGGCTGACGTGGCCAAACCAGGAGACGGGCACCAGAATATCGGCTTCGTGTGCCTTGGCGATGGCGTTGCGGACCACCTCGTATTTACCGTGGCTAATACCGCCGGAGGTGATGATGATGTCCGGTTTGAAGCTCTCGTACTCTGCTTCGAGGCGGTGCAGTAGCTCGATCGGGTCGTCGCCGATGGCGATGCGGCGCACCTCCGCTCCGTCTTCGCGGAGCATGGCGGTGAGCATGGGGCCGTTGGCGTCAAAAATCTGGCCCTGGGCGAGTTCCTGGGTGGTTGCGCTTCCGTCTTCTTCAACGCCGGAGAGGATCTCGTCGCCGCCGGTGCACACGAGCACGCGGGGACCCGCCGCGACGGTCAGGCGCGCATAGCCCTGGGATGCGAGCGCACCAAGCAGGGCGGGGGTGATGCGTTCGCCGGCGCGTGCGAGGATCTGGCCGGTGACGACGTCTTCGCCGCGGCGGCGCACAAACTGTCCAGGCTTGCCGGGGGCGAGTTTGACCTTTTCGCTGGGGCGGCCGAAGGATTCGGGCAGGTCGGGGTACTCGATGCGTTCGGACTGTTCGACGGGGATGACGGCGTCGTAGCCCTTGGGCATGGGTGCACCGGTCATGATGGGGTAGGTCAGGTCGTTGGAGGAGCGGGAACGCTGAAGGGGGCGTCCGGCGGGGATTTCGCGTCCGACGGTGAAGATGCGGTCGTCGCGTTCTGCAGCTTCGGCGGTGAGGGCATAGCCGTCCATCTGGGAGTTGTCGAAGCTGGGTACGTCCATGCGTGCGGTGACGTCTTGGGCGAGGATGCGCCCTGCCGCATGGTAGAGGGGAACCGTTTCTGCGGTGCCGATGAAGACTTCGCGCAGCAGTAGCGCCAGGTACGCGCGGTATTCCTCGGTGCTGGGGGTTCCGTTGAATTCGGGGGAAATCATGGCGGTTCCAATCGTGCGGCGGCGGTTATGACTAGTGTAGGTGTGTTTTTGTGGGCTGGTAAATGCAGTTTCGCCTAAGGACCGGTATGCTCCCGGTGGTGTGCGGGGCAAGCGACGGGGTGGTTTATCGGGTGCTTTCGCGTAGTTTTTTGAGGGCGCGGATTAGGCCGAGGACCCCGAAGATTCCTAGGTAGAGGCTGATGAGTATCAGGGCGCTTCCGAGGGCGCTGGGGATGTCGCTGCTGTTGATGGCCAGGTCGATGGCGAGGGGTATGGTTTGGGTTTTGCCTTGCACGTTGCCGGCGAAGGTGACGGTTGCGCCGTATTCGCCGAGGGCACGGGCGAAGGAGAGCAGGAAGGCGGTGGCAAGGCCGGGCGCGGCGAGGGGCAGTAGCACTTTGAAGGTGATTTCTGCGGGTTTAGCGCCTTCGACGAGGGCAATTTCTTCGTATTCGCGGGGAATAGCCTGCAGGGTGGTGACCGCAGTGGCAACGAAGAAGGGTAGGGCGACGAATACCTGGGCGATAATCACCGCGTTGGGGGTGAATGGAATAGAGATTCCCGACTGGTAGAGGTAGGTGCCAATCATGCCTTTGCGTCCCCAGAAGAAGAGTAGCCCGAGGCCGGAGACAACCGGAGAGAGAATCACCGGGGTGTAGATGATGGCGTAGAGGACCGACCCGAACCGGTGCAGCCGCGAGCGGTTGAGTACTTTGGAGAGCACGAGCGCCAGGGGCGCACCAAGAAGCCCGCAGATGAGGGTGGAGGCGGCGGCGGTACTGAGGGAGAGGTTCGCCGCCCCGAGCACCTGCGGGGTGAAGATGCTGCCGAGCTGGCTCCAGGGGATGTTGAGGAAGAGCCCGAGGAGCGGTCCGGCAATGAGGAAAATACCCAGCGACGCCGGAACCAGGAAGAGCACGGGCACGGAGGCGAAGAGTCTGCTTCCGGGTGTGCGTGAGGTTCCGGCGTTGCGGCGGGTAGCGGTAGTGTCTGTCATGGGTGGTGAGACGCGGGTTGTTCCCTAGTGTGTTGAATTACTTTGCGGTGCTGAAGCCGTACTCGGTGAGAATCTTCTTCGCCTCGTCGGAGTTCTTCAGCCATTCGTTGAACTTCTTCGCGGTTTCGGAGGAGGAGCCGGTCTTGCTCAGCGCTGCGGGGTATTCGTTGCGTTCCACGTCGGTCAGCTCGACCGAGCCGAGGTTGACGCCCTTCTTCTTGGCTGCGGCGAGGTCGGTGGTGTAGATGAAGCCTGCATCGGCGTTACCGGTGGTGACCTTGGTTGCTACGTCGGTGACCTTGCTTTCGGTGGTTGCGTTCTTGAGGGTGATGTCGTGCTTCTTCAGTTCCTGGTGGGCGATGGTGCCGCAGGGGACGTCTTCTTTGCAGACTGCGACGACGCCGTCGGTGGTCTTGAGGTCGTCGAGGCTGTTGATTTTGCCGGGGTTGCCCTCGGCGGTGACGAGCACGAGCTTATTGGTGACCAGAACGTTGGTTTCGGAGTTGGAGAACTGGTCGAGATTCTTTGCCTTGTCCATGTTCTTGGTGTCTGCGGTGATGAGCAGGTCGGGGGTTGCGCCCTGCTCAATCTGGTTGACGAGCTTTGCGGAGCCTTCGTAGACGAAGGTGACGTCCACGCCGGGGTTGGCGGCTTCGTATGCCTTTTCGAGGTCTGCGCCAGCATTGTTCAGGGAGGCTGCGGCGAAGACTTCGATCTTGCCGGAGGCAGCCTTGCTGGTCGATGCGGATGCAGTGGCAGAAGAGGAGCTCTGCGTTGCGCCACAACCGGTCAGTGCGAGAGTTGCTGCAGCGAGCGCGCTAAGGGCTGCGAGGGGGGTCTTCATGAGGTATTTCCTTGGTTGGTTTCGTACTCTTGCGGTGGTGAGGTGCATCCATGTGTGGGCTTTGTATGACGTTTCGTGTACATCCCTAGCTTGTGCACGCAATATTGCTTTGTCACTGTGGTCTGCGGTGGCGCAGTTGTAACTTACCCTGCACACACTATGTACAGGGCGCCGGAACATGGAATAATCATATTGTCACCTGAAATATGCAAATTTTCCACATAGGTTTTACATGGCGTACACGGCGAATTCGGCCTCTTCTGAGCTCATTGCGGGCCCAATGTTAAGCACCTTATCTTCTGCGGAGGATAACGGGGCTGCTTTTGTGACGCCCCAAAAATCTGAGAGTGGCGTAAAGGCCCAGCGTAAACTCCCGAATATTACGAATAGCGGTCCGCTCTTGGACCGTTGGGGTCGCGTGGCAACGGACCTGCGTATCTCTCTGACCGATAAATGTAATCTTCGTTGCATTTATTGCATGCCGGCGGACGGTTTGCAGTGGCTCCCGAAGGAAAATCTGCTCTCCGCCGAGGAGATTGCGCGCCTTGCCGACATTGCGATTACTGAGCTGGGCGTTGAGGAGATCCGCTTTACCGGTGGTGAGCCGCTGGTGCGCGCCGATCTAGTGGACATTATTTCCCGCATCCACCAGGCGCATCCGGATGTTCCGCTTGCTATTACGACGAACGGTATTGGTTTGGAGAAGCGTGCCGCAGCCCTGGCGGAGGCTGGCCTGACCCGCATCAATGTTTCTCTGGATACGATTTGCCGCGAAACCTTTGCCGAACTGACCCGCCGTGACAAGCTCGACGCCGTGCTCAAGGGTATTGACGGTGCCGCGGAGGCTGGCCTGTGGCCCATCAAGATTAATGCTGTGCTGATGCCGGGTCTGAATGATGACCAGGCTCCGGAGCTTCTGCGCTGGGCATTGGCGGGCGGCTATCAGTTGCGTTTCATTGAGCAGATGCCGCTGGATGCCGATAACCGCTGGACCCGCGAGGGCACGATTACTGCCGCTGAGATTCGCGAGAAGCTGTCAGCTGAGTATGTTCTGGGTTCGGTGTCGGAGGCGCGTGGCGACTCCCCCGCCCAGCTGTGGGAGGTGTACCCGCTCGGTACTGCCCTGGATGAGGCTGGCTTCCCGGTTGACGGTACCGAGTCGCTGGGCCGTGTGGGTATTATCGCCTCGGTCACGGAGTCGTTCTGCGGTGCATGCACCCGCACCCGTCTGACCGCGGACGGCAAGATCCGTTCCTGCCTGTTCTCTGACACCGAGACTGATTTGATGCAGCTTCTGCGTTCTGGCGCTGACGATAAGCAGCTGGCTCTGCGTTGGCGTGAGGGCATGTGGTTTAAGCCGCGCGCCCACGGTAAGGAAGACGCTGACTTCGATATTGAGGAGTTCGCCAAGGCGAGCCGCTCGATGAGCGCTATTGGTGGCTAAGGAAGCCGCTGTTCTCAGCCGAAGATGCACGGATAAGGCTTTTTACTGGCTCTTGCGTCCGTGATTTTCGGCTGTCCCCTGACGTAAGGATTGAGGAGTATTATGCAGGTTCATTTTTTCGCTGCCGCGCGTTCTGCGGCGGGTACCGCGCAGCTGTCGGTGCCCCTGGCGCAGCTGTCGTCTGCGACTCTTGGCGCGCTGGTTGAGCATCTGGGTCAGAGCCTGGAGGGTACGACCCCGTCGGGTCTGACTCTCGCGCAGGTCATGGAGCAGTGCTCGTTCCTGGTCAACGGTGCCCGCTCTGATGCGCAGGCGCCCCTGCAGGATACCGACCGTGTGGACATTCTGCCGCCCTTTGCGGGTGGATAATGCGGGCGGATAAGATGCCCGGTTCTGAGCTTGCCGCGGAAGGCTCTGCCGATTTTTCGTGCGCCGCGGTCGTTGTTGCCGGAGGCGCTTCTCGCCGCCTGAACCACGTGCCGAAGGCGTCCCTGTCTGATGGCACGAGTACCCTGCTGGATTGTGCCCTGGAGGCGGTGGCCGCCGCATCCCCGCGTGTGGTGGTGGGTCCTGAAAGCTTGCCGTTGCCTCCTGAGGTGTTGCGTACTCGTGAGAATCCGCCGTTTTCGGGTCCTGCCGCGGCGATTCATGCCGGGCTGGAGTATATTGCGGCGGCTTGCGAGCGCTCGCAGGCTCCCATGCCTGAATGGTGCCTGATTTTGGGTGTGGATACTCCGCGTATTGCCCCGGCGGTTCAGCAGCTGATTGCTGCGGCGCGGGGCGTTGAGCAGACGTGTGCTGAGCATGCGGCGGACTTCTCCCCCACCGATTCTGAAGCGCCCGCCGGTTTTGAAGCATCTGAGGGTTCTGAATCGTCTGCAGGTTTTTGGGGTGTCGCTGAGGGCATCTATCAGCCGCTGGTGGGTATTTACCGTTTTGAGGCGATCCGTTCGGTCTTTTCGACCGGTACCACCGACGCTTCTGTTCGTTCTTTTTTGCGTCGTTTGAACCCCGCAGCGGTTCAGATGTCTGCCGCTGACACCGCCGATGTTGATACCTGGGAGCAGGCGCAGGCGCTCGGCTATACGACTTCGCTCTGGTCGAGTTATTAGCAGCCGAGCTACCGCGGTGTGATATTAGAGCCTGACTACGAGTACCCTAGGTGATAAGTCTTTGCTCTAGATGCCGTGTACATGTGGCGTTTTTATGAGCCCCGCGCGCTGTTGCGCGTCCCGCACACACTTTTACGAGGTACGATGTCTCACCATATTCCTTCTGTTTCGTGGTACCAGGCCCGCCAGATTCTGCATGAGCAGGGCCTGGATATTGCTCACCATGTGAAGACGGAGTCTTTGCCGTTGCTGGCGACGATTGGTCACTACTTGGCGGCTGATATTCATTCGGTCATGCCGGTACCCCACTACAGCTCTTCGGCGATGGACGGTTACGCTGTGGCGGGTGCGCCTCCGTGGCGTCTGGTGACCCCCGCGTACCCGGAGGATTCTCGCGCGAATATTCACCGTCTGACGGTTCCGATTGCTCCGGGTGAGGCGACCCCGATTCTGACGGGCGGGTTGATTCCTGAGGGCACTGAGGCGATTGTGCGTGAGGAGCATTCGCGCCTGTATGAGGGTGCGGAGGCTTCTTCTCGCCCTGGTGTTGCTGCTCATTTGGAGACTGCGTCGAGCATTCATTACCTGGATATGGCGGAGGGTTTTGAGCCTCCAGCCGTGGGTGCTGATATTCGCCATGCCGGTGCTGAGCTGGAGCGTGGCGAGTTGTTGGCGCGCCACGGTGACCGTATTTCTGCGCGTATGGCGGCGTTCTTGGGCACGAATGGTTTTGATGAGTTGCCGGTGTACGCCCCGATTCCGGTGCGTTGCGCGTTTACGGGTAACGAGGTCATTACGTTTGGTGTGCCTGCGCCGGGTCAGGTGCGTGATGCGTTTGGCGGCTTTATGGAGCATGCGATTATTTCTGCTGGCTGCGAGGCGCGCCCTTCGATTCGTCTGGCGGATGTTGAGTCTGAGTTCCGCACGTTCTTGTCTACGTCGACGGCTCGTGTGTTGGTGTTTACGGGTGGGTCGAGCACCTCGGGTGTTGATTTGGTGCGTAAGGTGCTCAACGATATGGGTGCGACGTACCTGTTTGAGTCGGTGGATGTGCGTCCGGGTCATCCGGCTCTGGCTGCGCGTTTGCCGGTTCCGGAGACGGGCCCGAATTCTGGTCGTGAGCGTTTTGTGTTGGGTCTTCCGGGTAATCCTTTGGCGGCGTACACTGCTTTGTATTCGTATTTGCCGCCGCTTTTGGCTGGTATGCGGAATATGCCACTGCCTGATTTGGATTCGGCGGTTTTGGGCGGGCCGGTGGATACTTTGCGTAAGCCGGCGGGAGTTCGTCTGCTTCCGGTGTCGGTGCGTGATGGTGTGGCGTATCCTCTGCCGAAGTCGGCGTCGCATATGTTGTCGTCGTTGGCGGCGGCTACTCATTGTGCCGTGTTGGATGATTCTTCGGTTCGGGGTTCTGCCCACGAGGTGGGGGCTCGGGTGCCGATTATTCCGGTGCTGTAGGCCGGTGCTGTCAGCCGATGCGGTAGAGGGGGCAGCCGAAAAGCGCTTTTCTCGTTTTTCGGGCTCAGGTAGATTCCGCGGAGAGGGTATAGTAGAAAGATATGTCAATCGTTTAGCATATCGAAGGGAGCCCCCGTGGCAAAGCCCAAACTCAGCGACGTTGCAGCACTAGCGGGTGTCTCCCCCACCACCGTCTCCCGCGTGCTCAATAACCGCGGCTACCTGAGCGAAAGCACCCGCACCAAGGTCCACGAGGCCATGCGGGAGCTCGGCTACCGACCCAACGCCATCGCCCGTAGCCTACAGGGTCAACGCTCGCAGATGGTGGGCCTCATCTTCCCCACAGTCGCGAACCCCTTCTACGGGGAGATGGTGTACCGCCTCGAAAGCCACCTCGCCGAAGAGGGCTACCGGGTCATTCTTTGCAATAGCGACGATCACCCCGAGCAGGAAAAGCGCTATCTGGAGATGCTCTTTGCCAATCAGGTGGACGGCATCATCAGCGGCGCCCACTCAGACGCACTGGTCAATATTCCCCACGCACAGGCTCCCCTGGTGACCGTAGACCGCCTCGAAAGCGGTTTCTACCCGAATATCCGCTCCGATAACTACGGAGGCGCCCGCGCCGCCACGGAGCACCTCATTGCCACGGGTTCGCAGAATATCGTCCACGTGACGTCGACTCTGGGCGAGCACAATGAGCGTCAGCGTGGCTACCGCGAGGCAATGCTTGAGGCGGGACTCATACCGGAGTTTGTGGAGCTGGGCTTCCGCCCCTCGCTGGGTATTAAGCGCGAGGTGCTCTACCGCTACCTGGATGAGCGCGCCGAAAGCCCCGAGCCGGTGGACGCGGTCTTTGCGTCCAACGATAATTACGCCGCATTGGCGCTGGGGTGGGCACGTGCTCGAAACATCCGTGTTCCCGAGGATTTCCAGGTGGTTGGTTACGACGGCACGCAGAGCGTTCAACTGCTCATGCCGGAGCTTGCAACCGTGGTTCAGCCGATTGAGGGTATGGCGAAGCGTACCGCGCAGCGTCTGCTGGAACTCATTGAGCTGCAGCAGGGAGAATCTGCTGAGGAAGATACTCCCCCAATTAGCCAGCCTGAGGATGTGCTCCCCGTTGAGCTCCACCTGGGGGCAACGGTGCGTTCTATCCCGAATCTGGATCAGATTCAGCCTGATACCTCTGCCCCGGATGAGCTCCAATAAGAAGCTGCCCATCCTTTGACCATAAAAAGCCGCCCCACCGTGCGAGTGCTCACGGTGGGGCGGCTTTCGTTTATGTATTTATCGGTTTGTGTTGGCATCCGGAAGTTTAGGAGGTGCGCTGCACAATCTCGGTGGGGCCGGTACCGGGGTAAACCATACCGACGGCGTGTGCCTTGGAGAAGATACCGTGGAGCGGTCCGAGGGAGAAGAATCCGCGGCGCTCGTAGAGGCGTGCACTGTCGTAGGTCGATGCTTCGAGGTAGGCGGGGTAGTCACCGATGCGTTCGGTACCGTAATCGAGTAGCTGGGATCCGATGCCGCGGCCTCGATACTCTTCGAGAACACCAATGTTGAAGAGGTACCAGTGCTTGTACGCGGGGCGGTACTTGAGCAGGTGCAACTCCATCATGATTGCCTTCAGCAGGGTCTTGCAACCGAGCGCCTTGTAGTAGGCGCCAAACTGCTTGAGCTCGTTAGCGAAGGAACCTTCGTGAGATTCGGGGGTGTTCCAGAGGCAGACACCCACGATCTTGCCGGTGGAGTTATCGATAGCGATGTCGATACGTCCGCGGCCCTGGAAGTTGCCGTAGACCTGCAGGGTCATGATAGCGCGGAGCTTGGCAAGTTCCTGTCGGCGGCTACCGCCTGCAATGACTGCCATCATGGCGGGATCTCCGTCGAATGCGGCAATCAGCACTTCAAGCGCGTCAGCATATTCATGAGGCTCGGCGGTGCGGACAGTATAGGAAGCTAAGGTCATATTCACCCTTTACAAAAGCTTGAAACTATACATAAATATTAGCTGGATTATTCACTCCTGGCCAATAAATTGTGCCTTATCAAGACATTTTTCATCGCCATGCACCGAATATGTGCCAACTTATATTGCACTATTATGCATAATTTTTATGCATATTTATTCACACTACTTTTACATGTTTTTGCAGGAAAAATTGCACACCCCGCACCAACTCTAGGAAGAGCGGTACGGGGTGTACATCACGTTGAGGTTATCTACTCACTAAGAGTGCAGACTATGCGTTAGCCTTTGCCTTCAGTGCAACCTTCAGAAGCGAATCTGCGCTGGTCACAGATGCGCCCGAAACCTGGACATCTTCAACCGAAGCAGCTGCCTTCTTGGCGTTAGTGATCACCATGGGGGTTGCCAGCGGGTAGCCAGCCGCCTTGATGGCGGGAATATCGAACTCGGCGATGACGTCGCCGCGCTTGACAGTGTCGCCCTTAGCAACCTTGGGCTCGAAGTGCTTGCCGTCGAGCTCAACGGTGTCCATGCCGATGTGCATCAGCAGATCCAGGCCGTCCTCGGTGCGCAGACCGTATGCGTGGCCGGTGGGGAATGCAACGGTAATCTTGCCGTCAGCCGGTGCGTAGAGCTTACCTTCGGTGGGCTCCACTGCGGTACCTGCGCCCAGTGCGCCGGAGGAGAAGGTGGGGTCCTTGACGTCAGCCAGCAGAACCACGGAACCGACCATGTGGGAGCCAATCTCGACGCTCTCGCCAGCCTCAGCCGCTACAGCGGCAGCGGGAGCGGCTGCAGCGGGTGCCTCAGCTTCCTCAGTGTTGCCAGCCTCAACCTTCTTGCCCCAGATGAAGGAAGCAACGAAAGCGATGACGGTGGTCAGGATGAGGCAGCCGAAGAAACCAGCCCAACCTGCGCCGGTGGTGGGACTGATAGAGGGGAAGCCGATGTAACCAGCGGCACCCAGAGCAATTGCCTTAACATTCAGGATGGAAGCAACCATTGCGCCGATACCAGCTGAGACGATTGCAATGTAGAAGGGCCAGCGCAGAGCCAGGTTCACACCGAACATTGCGGGCTCGGTAATACCCAGGAACGCGGAGGGCGCAGAAGCTGAAGCAATACCCTTGATCTTCTTGTTCGTAGTGGTCAGTGCAACACCGGCTGCGGCAGCACCCTGCGCCACGTTAGACATGGAGGCAACAACGAAGATGAAGGAACCACCGGTAGCCCACAGGCTCATCTCGATGGGCGGGAATGCCTGGTGCATACCGGTCATCACGATGAATGCGTAGAAGGTACCGAAGATCAGGCCGCCGAGCGGGCCGGCAACAGTGTAGAGCCAGTTGATGCTTTCACCCAGCCAGGTACCGGCTGCGAACATGGGCGGGCCGACCAGGATGAAGGTCAGGAAGCCGGTGATGAGGATGGTGAGGGTCGGGGTGAAGATGAAGTCGATGGTGCCCTTGAGGACCTTGTGGAAGAACTTCTCAATGTGGGACAGGATGAAGGCAACCAGCATGATGGGCAGCACGGTACCCTGGTAGCCCGCCTGCTGAACCTGCAGGCCGAAGAGGTTCCAGTAGGTCATGGGGTCGCTACCCTCAACACCAGCCAGCGACTTTGCGACGCTGTAGCCGTTCATCAGTGCCGGGGAAACCATTGCGGCACCCATGGTCATACCCAGGTAGGGGTTACCGCCAAAGACCTTGGTGGCGGAGAAGCCAACCAGCACGGGCAGGAAGGCGAAGGGAGCTGCGGAGAGCAGGTTGATGATATCCGCAAAGTCAGCCCACTCGGGATGCATCGCAATGAAGCTCTCGGGGCCAAAGATACCCTTGGAAGTCAGCACGCTGTTGATTGCCATCAGCATACCGCCACCGACCAGCACCGGGATGAGCGGGACGAAGATGTCTGCAATGGTCTTGATGAAGCGGGAGACAATGTTGCCCTGCTTCGCGGCGATGCTCTTGAGGTCATCCTTGGATGCCTCGGGTGCGCCAGCGGCAATGAGGTGCTTGTGCACCTCGTTGACGTCGCCGGGGCCGACGATGATCTGGAACTGGCCAGCGTTGAGGAAGCTGCCCTTGAGGTCCTCGTCGTTATCGATTGCTGCCTGGTCGACCTTGTCCTGGTTCTTCAGGACGAGGCGAAGGCGGGTTGCGCAGTGTGCGGCTGCAACGATGTTGCCGGCGCCACCGACATCCTTCAGCACGCGCTGTGCCACTGACTTGTGGTCCACGCTCGCTCTCCTTTGTTTGGAGCACCACCGTATGATGCTTTGTGAATGAGGTGAGATATGTCTGTGTGTGCATGTCATACATATGTCATACGTTTGACATATCAGATGTAAAACATGGTATCACGGGAAAGTTCTTAAAAGCGAGGGCCCACCCTCCACGCGGAGAGTGAGCCCTCAGACATATTCAGAAATTACCGGAAAGCCCCCGTGTAGGCGGCTCCCAAGGTTTAGAAAACGGCTTAGAGGCGGCCATACTCCAGGGACAGCACCTCGCCACCGGTCAGGCGGACACGGCGCTTATCGCCCTTGAAGAAGGTGCGAGCAGTCATAACCTCAGCACCCATGGACGCAACCAGCTTGCCACCCACGTACAATTCGGTAGCCGAACCGTCCACGAGCAGGTCAAACTCGCGAATCTTCGAACGCTTCAGAGTGCGGCGGCGCAGGCTACCGCCCTCGGTGTAGCGGGTACCGCCACGGTCCATCTGCACAAAGTCCTTATCCAGAACGATGCTCAGAGCCACGCCGTGGGTGTCCTTAATCTTCAGCTTCACGCGCTCATCAGAGACATTCACGCGGCCGCGCAGACGGAAGGTCAGGGCATTCTTCAGCTCAACGAGCTTGCCCTTCTCCTCCTCGCGGTACAGCGGGGTCATCTTCATCGCGTCGTTGAGCTGCGGCACCGGACGCTGGAAAATCTTGCCGTTACGCAGGTGCAGCTCACGCGGGTAGGTGAACATGTGCACCCAGCGGTGGCTCCACGAGGGCAGGTCGTCCTGGTCAGCATTACCCAGCCAAGCAATCATTACCGGGGCGTCACCGCATACATCGTGCGGTGCCTTCGGGTCGGCGGTCAGGCCGGTGCCGGAGATGGTCTGCGGGGCGTAGAACTCGAAACCTGCATCCAGCTCGGTGAAGGGGGTCTCCACGGTGAACTTGAGGGTCTCGTTATCCAGCGAACCAACAATGTAGCCGCTCTGGAAAATGTTGTTGTACTTCTCACCGAGGGGCTGCATGCCCTGCGGGCTGAAAATCAGCACGTCGCGGATTTCGCCGGTCAGCTCATCACGCATGCTCAGCAGCGAGGGGCACTCGTACATGTAGGTGCCCTTGAGGGTCTTATCCTTGATACCCAGCTCACCGCGGAAGGTCCACTCGCGGCGGTCAGCGGAGGTGTACACGACCACGGCGCCGGTCAGGTCCTCACGCTGAGCACCAATGACCATCCACCATTCACCATTACGTTCAAAGACGTGCGGGTCGCGGTAGTGCGCGGTGTAGCCCTTCTCGGGGCCGGAAATCAGCGGGGGCAGCTGACGGGTCGGCTTCGCATCCTCACCCGCAGTTGCAAGGATCTGGTAGGTTTCGCGGTTGCCTTCTTCATCCTTCACGTTACCGGTGTAGAAGAACTCAAAACCGCCGGGCACCTTAATGCCGGAACCGGAGTAGCAGCCGTGCGAGTCGTAGCGGCTGTCGGGAACCAGGGCGGTACCCTCATCGGTCCAGTGAGTCAGGTCCTCGCTCACGGCGTGGCGCCAGTAGACCATACGCTCCGGGTGCAGGGGCGAGTACTGGTAGAAGGCGTGGTAACGCTTGCCGTCGAAGACCAGGCCGTTCGGGTCGTTCAGACGGCCCACGGGAGGTGCCAGGTGCAGTGCCGGGTAGTCGCGGTCTTCACGCACACCAGCGCCGAAGGCATCCAAAATCTGCTGCGCTTCAGCAGCCAAGTCGCGGGCGGGTCGCTCGGTTGCGCTCTTCTTCTTTTTCTTCTGCTCGCTCATGTCTATCCGTTTTCGTGTATGGGGAATGTCTGGGTTATCTCATCCCATCATACGGCACCTCTCCCCCGCTGCCGGGCTCTAGGAGAGAGGCACCACAATGCTCTCCAGCCTCTCTCATCCGAGGCACAGGGCGGTCACAGCGGCAGATACCGCCACCTGCCGAGGAGATGGCACATATCCCGTTTGCTACAGGAGAAAAAGGGCTGATACAGCAAAACCCGCCGCCTCGCCTAAGCATAGTGGGGCGAGGCGGCGGGTGCCGTTAAAAGCCGCGAGGCGGCGCATCCAATGGATGCACCGCCCGCGTAAGAATCGAGAAGAAGTCGATTACTTGAGGGTGATGGTTGCGCCAGCAGCCTCGAGCTGCTCCTTAGCCTTCTCAGCGTCTTCCTTGGAAACGCCCTCGAGCAGAGCCTTGGGAGCGCTGTCAACCAGGTCCTTTGCTTCCTTCAGGCCGAGGGAGGTCAGGGCACGAACTTCCTTGATCACTGCGATCTTCTTGTCGCCAGCGGACTCCAGGACAACGTCGAACTCGGACTTCTCTTCAGCAGCGTCACCGCCTGCTGCGCCGCCTGCTACAACAGCAACGGGAGCTGCTGCGGTGACGTCGAACTCTTCCTCGAATGCCTTAACGAACTCGGAAACCTCAACCAGGGACAGTTCCTTGAATGCTGCAATGAGTTCTTCGATGGACAGCTTAGCCATTGTTTGGCTCCTTCACTATCTGGTGCGGGCTGACGCCCGCGGTGTAAATCTTCAGTACCTACCCGAAAGGGTCGGTCAAATTTAGGGTGCGTTACACGCTGTTCGCGTTCACGCTGCTGAGTATCTCAGCGCTGGTGCAGTAGCACGAAAGGGGCTTATGCCTCTTCCGAAGCCTCCTCGGCAGCAGCGGGAGCTGCGCCTTCCTGCTCCTCCAGCTTGACGCGCAGTGCGTCCACAACCTGTGCGATGCGTGCGATGGTAGCCTTTGCACCACCTGCAACCTTGGACAGCAGAACCTCGCGGGATTCCAGGTCAGCGTAGCGCTTGACGTCGTCCTCGGAAAGAGCGGCACCTTCGTAGTAACCGTTCTTCACAATCAGCTGGGGGTTAGCCTTGGCAAAGTCACGCAGGCCCTTAGCAGCATCAATCAGGTCACCCTTGATGAATGCCAGTGCGGAGGGACCCTGGAGGTGGCCGTCGAATGCGTCGATGCCAGCTTCCTTAGCTGCGATAGCAGCCAGCGTGTTCTTCACCACGGCGTATTCGGTCTCTGCACCGAGTGCGCGACGCAGCTCCTTGAGCTGTGCAACAGTGAGACCGCGGTATTCGGTCAGGATGACTGCGTTCGAAGCTTCGAAGAGTTCCTTCAGCTCGGATACTGCAGCGATCTTTTCCTGAGTCGCCATGGTAGTTCCTTCTTCCGATTCTTGTAAGGTCGCCGGTAGAGCCTCGAAGCATTTATTGCAAGCAATAAAAAATGCCCCGACGCGTAGGCGTACGAGGCACGATAGACGGCACCCTGAATGAGGGCAACGGCTATTCACTTCGAGTTACCTACGCGGGCGGCGATTTCTAGTGAAATCTGCTCTTATCAGAACTCTGTTCTTCGTCTCCACCGAGGTGGCGATAAAGGACATAGTTCTAGACCGGCGGTCTTTGGTTCATTCATCATCTCAGGTTAAAGCCCTAGCCGCAAGTTAAAACAAGAAATTCATGGGATTAAGCGGGGTTAATCACTTAAAGCCCCTCTTTAAGCCGATTAACCCGCGCTTTCTCCCATCTGAAAGGTCCGACTAAAAGCCAACAAAGACGCGTTTTAGAGGTAAAAACGCTTTCCATTCGAGAACACGAAGCAACGCTCCGCCGCCACACCAAGGTGCACCCGGTCCCCCACGTTTAGGGAGGAGCCGCTCTGCGCATCGGGAATAAAGAACTCAAGCTCCTGACCGGCACGCACCCGGGCATACATTCGGGCACTCAGCTCAGAATCCGCCGAAGCCCGCCGAGATTCCAGAGGTAGGGAAACCGCCTCCAGCAAACGCGCACGGTACAGCATTCCACCCACCAGGTGGCGACTGCCAAGCACCTGCACCGGCAGGGAATGAGCAGCATCAGCCGCCACGGGGCACAAAGCAGTCGCACGAATCGCCAGCTCACACCCGGCAGGTAGAACCGCAGAATCCTCAAGAGCCACAAGGTTCAGCGCGGGCGCCGCCAAAAGCTTCGCCACCTGCAGAGTATGCGGATGCGCCAGCAGACGCTCCGGAGTATCCACCTGCACCAGGTAACCGGCATCCATAACCGCCACACGCTGACCCAGCATGAGCGCCTCATTCTGATCATGGGTCACGTACAGGCCCGTAAAACCGTAACGCTCATGCAGGCGCACAATATCGGCACGGATACTCGCGCTCATCTCTTCATCGACGCTCGCCAGCGGCTCATCAAAAAGAACCACCGGGGCACGACGAATCAAAGCACGCGCAATACCCACACGCTGAGCCTGACCACCCGACAGTTGCGAGGGCTTACGAGACTCCAGGCCCTCAAGCTTCAAAGCCTCCAGCAGTTCACGGTAGTAGTCCATATCAACCCCACCCGAGAACGCGCCCAGCCGAGTCGGGAAGAGAATATTGTCCTTCACGCTCAGGTGCGGGTACAGAATAGGGCGCTGAAAAACCACACCCACCGAGCCACGCTCCAGAGGCTGACCAGCATAGGTCACCCGACCCGCGCTCGGCTCCTCCAGGCCGGCAATAATGCGCAGCAGAGTGGACTTACCCGTACCCGAAGAACCAACCAGAGAAATCAACTCGCCGGGGTGCACATCCAGGTCAATCTCATTCAGAACCGTCGTATCGGCGCAAAAGGTCTTAGCGACGCCTCGAATGCGCAGGCCATCAAAGGGCTCCGCCGCGGCAGAAGAGTGGGATGCAGAAGTCATTCCCCCATTATCGCCGAAACTCACACCCGGCACGGGCGCAGAAGATAAGCACCGTCATAAAACGGTGCACAAGCCTGGTATCAGAGTCTCATGTGAGCGCCCTAGCTCGGGCGCACCAGCAAACGCCCCTTCAACGCCAGATGCAGCGTGCCCGCCCATAGGAAGATGAGGAAAGCCGTACCCACCACCGTCAAGACAGGCCCCACCAGCCCCAGCGAGCCAGCAGCCGTCAAGCGAATACCACTCGCAGCCATGGAAGCCATACCGAAGGAGAAGCCCCACATGCTCATCGAGAAACCGCCCTCAAGCACCCACGGGAGCAAACGCATCAGGAAAATCAGCTGCAAAATGCCGTAACCGGTCAGCACCAGGAAGAACCAGTCAACCGTGCCGCCATTAGCCGCCAAGTACGCGTTACCACCCACAAAAGGCGGTGCCATCTGGATACCAATAATGCCACGCTCCCCCTGAGGCAGCGGGGTCAGGGTGCGCAGGCGGCTCAGAATCGCAGCCTCGATACTGAACCACGAAATCAGACCCGCACCGAAGAAAAGCATCGCCATATCGCGCCATCCCACAAAACCCATCGCTGTAGCGGTCGCAAAATTTGTCGCCACAGTGGGCAGATACAGCACCGGCGAGGCCGCCTCGGGCGCATACCCACCACGCCATGTGCCGGCGATACGATGAGACGCAAAATACAGCTGGCCCACAGCCCCCAGCACAACCAGGGTCAGAGCCGGAGCCTCAGCATACGGGTAGAGGGCCGCACCCACCTGCGCCGTCGTCGCCGGAATCAGCGAAAAGAAACAGGTACGCGCCGGATGCTCCCAAAAACCACGCACCCACGCACGGTACTTCACCACCGAGTGAACCAGAAAACCCACAAGGAGCAACCACACCACGGCGTTAAAAGCCAGGATGCTCTCGCCCACCCAATCGGGCGCCATTCCCTTCGACGCACCGGTACGCCAAGCGGCACCCAATGCGCCGGTACCCAGCGCCACCGCAAAATAATTAACCGGCACGCTAAGGCCCCGACGGGCTATCTGCGCATTCTGGGTAGAAGAAGACATAAACTCTCTCTCGTCATGGATGGGGTGATAAGGAAGCGTACGGGCTTCTTCCGTCAACGGTTCAGATACCGGAAGAAGCAATCACAGCCAGGGGTTCATTCTACGTTTTAACTCTATACAAGCTGGAAGTCTATGACGTACATTAACCGATGCTCACCACGCAACGTCGTGTTTCTTCATATAAATCCGCGCATAAAAAATCGCCCCCGACGCCTAAACGTCGGGGGCGATTACTAGCTCATGCTAGAAGCTACAGGTGCATACCTTAGGCAGCAACGGCAGCCGGATCAACGGGGATGCCGGGGCCGAAGGTGGTAGCAACGGTTGCCTTGGAGATGTAACGACCCTTAGCCGAAGAGGGCTTCAGGCGGTTAACCTCTTCCAGAGCTGCCTGGAAGTTCTCATCCAGCTGCTCAGCGGTGAAGGAAGCCTTACCGATGATGAAGTGCAGGTTGGAGTTACGGTCAACGCGGAAGTCGATCTTACCGCCCTTGATGTCTGCAACAGCCTTTGCAACATCCATGGTCACGGTACCGGTCTTGGGGTTCGGCATCAGGTTACGGGGACCCAGGATCTTACCCAGGCGGCCGACCTTGCCCATCATGTCGGGGGTTGCAACCGCTGCGTCGAAGTCGGTCCAGCCGCCAGCGACCTTTGCGATCAGCTCGTCGGAACCAACGTAGTCAGCGCCAGCTGCCTCAGCCTCAGCAGCCTTGGGGCCTGCTGCGAAAACAACCACGCGAGCGGTCTTACCGGTGCCGTGGGGCAGGTTCACGGTGCCGCGAACCATCTGGTCTGCCTTACGGGGGTCAACGGACAGACGCAGTGCAACCTCAACGGTTGCGTCGGTCTTGGTGGAAGAGGTCTCCTTCGCCAGGGCAACTGCCTCGGCGGGGGTGTAGAGCTTACCCTCTTCAATCTTGGCTACAGCTGCCTTGTACGCCTTGCTGCGCTTTGCCATCTGCTTTTCTCCTTATGCAGTTGTGGTCTCGTGAGCCGCGCTCGGCTCTGCCACATCCCGTCCATACGACGGGCATTTACAAGTTCTGTGTAGAAAAATCTACGGTGCCGATTACTCGGCTATTCGGCGAACCGAAATTACTCGACGGTGATACCCATGGAACGAGCGGTACCTGCGATGATCTTGGAAGCAGCATCCAGGTCGTTTGCGTTCAGGTCGGGCATCTTGGTCTCAGCGATCTCGCGCACCTGAGCCTCGGTCAGCGAACCAACCTTGGTGGTGTGAGGAACAGCGGAGCCCTTAGCAACGCCAGCAGCCTTCTTGATCAGCTGGGAAGCCGGAGGGGTCTTGGTGATGAAGGTGAAGGAGCGATCCTCGTAGACGGTAATCTCAACGGGGATGATGTTACCGCGCTGCGACTCAGTTGCAGCGTTGTATGCCTTGCAGAACTCCATGATGTTCACACCGTGCGAGCCCAGTGCGGGGCCGACGGGGGGAGCCGGGTTAGCGGCGCCTGCCTGGATCTGCAGCTTGATGAGGCCAGTGACCTTCTTCTTGGGAGCCAATGTAGGGTCCTTTTCTTAGCTGGGAACCGACGCACAGGAGCGTACGCCGGCAAGACGGTGACCGTGGCGCGGTCACCCGTGCATCCGCATGAAAGCGTGACATGCGCATACACAAACCAACATTCTAGCGTTAATCAGCGACTTAATCCAGCGCCAGCTAGCAGAAAGGTTAAACCTCGTCCGCACAGCCACCGCTAATAACGCCACCACAAAATATGAGCCCCGCACCAACAGTGCGAGGCTCATATTCACACGCTAAAAACGTTAAATCTTTTCGATCTCGGTGAAGCTCAAGGTCACCGGGGTGTCGCGACCGAAGACGGAAATCATCACGACAATCTGCTGGGACTCGCCCTTGATCTCCGAAACGGTAGCGTCCATGCCCTCGAAAGCACCGGACTTCACGCGGACATTCTCGCCCACAGTGTAGTCGGACTCGATAACGGGCTTGGAAACGGGCAGGCCCTGGCTCTGCTGCTGCTCTTCGAAGACCGGCAGAAGCATGTCGAAGACCTCGTCCATGCGCAGCGGGACCGGGTTGTACGCATCCTGACCCACGAAGCCAGTCACACCGGGGGTGTGACGGACAACGCCCCACGAGTGGTCGGTCAGTTCCATACGCACCAGAACGTAACCGGGAACGCGCACGCGGCGGATGGTCTTCTTCACGGTGTTCTTGAACTCAACCACAGTCTCCATGGGAACCTGAACCTCGAAGATCTCATCTTCAGCTTCCAGGTTCTGGATACGGGTCTCGATACCGGTCTTCACCTTGTTCTCGTAACCGGAGTAGGTGTGCACCACGTACCAGTCGCCCATCTGACGGCGCAGCTTGGACTTGAATTCTTCCAGAGCGTCAACTTCCTCAGCCGCCTCAGCAGCTGCTTCAGCCACCTCGACAGCCTCGGTAGCTTCCTCAGCCTGCTGCTCAATAGCCGCAGACTCCTCAGTAGCCTCAGCAGCGGCTACCTCGACCTCTTCAATCTCGGATACCAGTTCCTGCTCGGACACGTCGCTCCTACTTTCTATCGTTAATCATCTAGAGGGGACTCCCACTCACCAATGCGTTGAGGGAAATCACTGATGGGGCACCCAGATTAAGGATGCAGCCAGTACTAGTTACGCTGAATCGTTCCGTTACCGAAAATCCAGAATGCTCCCTGGCCGAAAAGATAATCCAGACCAGAAATAAGCAGGAGCATCACCACGACGAAGAACAGAACTCCGAAGAAGTAACCAACCAGTTCGCGTCCGGTGGGAGTAGTAACCTTCTTCAACTCCGCAAAAACTTCACGGAGGAATGCAAAAATACGGCCGAAGAAACCGAGCTTCTTATCGTTCTTCGACGATGCGCCGGGCTGAACAGCCTTCTCGGCGGTAGCAGACGATGCCATTTCTTCTGCCCCTTTCTGAGTCTAAAAAAGTACGCCCGGAGTGCGGGCGTACAAATTATTTATTGAGGCAATAAAAGCAGGGCGGACAGGACTCGAACCTGCAACCTGCGGTTTTGGAGACCGCTGCTCTACCAATTGAGCCACCACCCTTTGAAGTTTTCACTTCAGGTGTGAGAGTTGCTTCTCACTCGTTCACTCCTCTATTGCCTCGCAAGCCGTGGGCTTTAGAGGGGCAAACAATTACACCCTTGCGGGTGCAGAACTAACTGTAAACCATCTTTTGGGGCCGATGCAACTTCAGAATGTAATATTTTTCGAAAAACCTCTTGAGATACCTTGACGAAGGGTTCCGCATCGCTACTAGTGGACCGTATCCTAATAAGAGGAACGCCGCTCACACCCGCGCCCATCACGCGCGGATTGGTCCCGCACGCGCATTCCCATCACCTAATTTCCTTGTCGACTTCACGCCGGCAGCGCACACGAAGAAAGAGAAGAGAGCCCCATGGCGCGTATTTCAAGCCGCATCGGTGCCATCGCACCCTCCGCAACCCTTGCCGTCGACGCAAAGGCAAAAGCACTCAAGGCTCAGGGGCGCCCCGTCATCGGTTTCGGCGCAGGCGAACCGGACTTCCCCACCCCCGCGCACATTGTTGATGCAGCACGCGAGGCGCTCAACGACCCCAAGAACTTCCGCTACTCCCCCGCCTCCGGCCTTCCCGAACTGAAGAAGGCCATCGCGGAAAAGACCCTGCGCGACTCCGGCGTAGAGGTTGACCCCTCCCAGGTTATCGTCACCAACGGTGGCAAGCAGGCCGTCTACCAGGCCTTTGCAACCGTCATCGACGAAGGCGACGACGTCCTGCTGCCCGCCCCCTACTGGACCACCTACCCCGAATGCATCCGCCTGGCAGGTGGCAACCCCATCGAGGTTTTCGCCGGTAGCGACCAGCACTACAAGGTCACCGTCGAGCAGCTCGAAGCCGCATACACCCCCGCCACCAAGGCACTTATCTTCGTCTCCCCCTCCAACCCGACCGGTGCCGTCTACACCGAAGAGGAAACCCGCGCCATCGGCGAATGGGCACTGTCCAAGGGTATTTTCGTGCTGACCGACGAGATTTACGAACACCTCACCTATGACGGTGTTAAGGCAGTCTCCATCCTGAAGGCAGTACCCGAGCTCGCTGACCTGTGCGTCATTCTCAACGGCGTGGCAAAGACCTACGCCATGACCGGTTGGCGTGTGGGCTGGATGATTGGCCCGCGCGACGTTATCGCCGCAGCCTCCAACCTGCAGTCCCACATGACCTCCAACGTCAACAACATCGCCCAGCGTGCCGCTCTTGAAGCTCTGACCGGCCCGCAGGACGACGTGGAAATCATGCACGCAGCCTTCGACCGCCGTCGCCGCACCATTGTGGAGGGTCTGAACGCTATTGAAGGCGTTCACTGCCCCGTACCCACCGGCGCATTCTACGCCTACCCGGACGTACGCGAGCTGCTCGGCAAGGAAATCGCAGGCGTACGCCCGCAGACCACCGCAGAGCTGGCTGAACTCATCCTCGAAAAGGCTGAGGTCGCCGTGGTTCCCGGTGAGGCATTCGGCCCCAGCGGCTACCTGCGCCTCTCCTACGCGCTGAGCGATGAGGACCTGGCAGAGGGCCTGGCACGTCTGCAGAAGTTCCTCGGTCAGGCACGCGACTAGTTCGCGGCTCTCCGAACCGCGTCTCTCGCCACGGCGGGAGGTACGGTTTAGGCGCTGGGTAAACCGGCGCTGGGTGAACCGGTACAAAACGATCAATCACAGGGCTATTGACCGTTTCTTGCTCTAAAAACCGAGAATCCCACAAATATTTAAAAATATTTTTAAAACGAATGAGGCTTCCCGCATCTTTACCGATGTGAGGAAGCCTCATTCGCCTCTTCGGTGCCATAGGTGGGAAGCGGCGGCTATTTGTGTTTCAAACCCAAACATACAGGTGCCAAAAACCTGAACTTTTCAGCACCAAAACGGGCGTTCCCACGGCTTTCCACCACTACCCACACAACCCAAACATCGCTAAAATAGAGACCAAGAGAACGACCTCCCGTCCGGCGCACATCCGCGCGCCGAATTTGTGGAGGTCATAGTTATATACACGCGCGCACAACACCTAAAACGCGCAGACATTAGGAGCCAACCATGAAGATCGGTCTGCTTACTTCCGGCGGCGACTGCCCCGGCCTGAACGCTGTCATCCGCGGCGCTGTCCTCAACGGCGTCAAGAAGTACGGCTACGAGTTCGTCGGCTTCCGCGATGGCTGGCGCGGCGTCGTCGAAGGTGACTACATGGACCTGCCCCGCCAGAAGGTCCGCGGCCTGGCATCCCAGGGCGGTACCATCATCGGTACCTCCCGCACCAACCCCTTCGACGGCCCCAACGGTGGCCCCGAAAACATCGAAATCATGATGGAACGCCACGGCATCGACGCAATCGTCGCTATCGGCGGTGAAGGCACCCTCGCAGGCGCAAAGCGTCTGGCAGACGCAGGCCTGCCCGTCATCGGTGTCCCCAAGACCATTGACAACGACCTGCGCGCAACCGACTACACCTTCGGCTTCGACACCGCAGTGTCCATCGCAACCGAGGCCATGGACCGCATCCGCACCACTGGTGAATCTCACCACCGCTGCATGGTCGCCGAGGTCATGGGCCGCCACGTCGGCTGGATCGCTCTGCACTCCGGCATGGCAGCAGGCGCACACGCCATCCTGATCCCCGAGGTCAAGGTCTCCATGGAACAGGTCGCTGAATGGGTCAAGGAAGTACACGACCGCGGCCGCTCTCCCCTGGTTGTTGTTGCTGAAGGCTTTATCCCCGAAGGCTTCGACGACGTCATGGCAAACAAGGGTACCGAGAAGGACGGTCGCCCCCGCCTCGGTGGTATTGGCGAGTACATCACCCACGAAATCGAGAAGATGACCGGCGTCGAAACCCGCAACACCATCCTGGGCCACATCCAGCGCGGTGGCGCGCCCACCGGCTACGACCGCGTGCTCGCAACCCGCCTGGGCATGGGCGCAGTCGACATGGTCGCCCAGAAGCAGTGGGGCAAGATGGTCTCCGTTCAGGGCACCGAAATCAAGTACGTACCCCTCGAAGAGGCACTGGACGGCCTGAAGTCCGTACCTCAGGAACGCTGGGAAGAAGCAGCCGTCCTCTTCGGCCGCTAAACCCCACAGCCTCAGCACATGAGCTAGGCGCACAGACTAAAACCTCGGAGGCGGGCACTCGTAACGGGTGCCCGTCTCCGCGGTTCTAGTTTGGGGTGGTAGCTTATGGTGGGAATGCCCTAGCGCTTCAAGAAGTCCTGACCCGCCAAAGAACGACGCGCCACCTCACCGGATTCCGGCGAAACCACCGTCGTCTGAGCCACCGCGTACTCGGTCGCCGGCGCTGGCGATCCATCGGGCAGGAAGTCACCGCCATCGACCGCACGCAAAGGCGCCTGCGGGTCAACGCCGCGCTTGATCACAGCCAATGCAATCGGGCCTGCCTCATAATGCAACGCCACAGAGGTAATGCGACCGACCGGGCGGGACTTGCCCTCCACAAACAGTTCACTACCTGCCGCCGGCAGGGTGTGCTCCGAACCGTCAATATCCAAGAACACCAGACGGCGCGGGGGACGACCCAGGTTATGCACGCGAGCCACCGTCTCCTGGCCCTTGTAGCAGCCCTTATCGAAATGCACCGCGGTACGGGTGTAATCCAGCTCCTGAGGGATGGTCTTATCGTCAGCCTCGGTGCCGTAGCGCGGGCGCCACGCCTCAATACGCAGAGCCTCCGCAGCCCACAGACCTGCCCAGCGAACGTCCTCGGAGTCAGCCAGGGAGGGCAGAACAGAGCGCGGCACAATGCTCAAGAAACGCTTGTAGTCCGCACCCGGGTGATGATCGCCCGCCTCATCGTAACGGTAGCTACCCGGTGCCGGAGTGTGCCAAGGATCCTCCCAGACCAGCGGCTGAGCCTCAGCGAGCGCCGGATGCACCGAACCGTCCTGCAGGATCGGGTTGCGGGTGCTCTCCAGCACGGCGTATTCGTCGCTGAGGTTCTGTACCTCAACGCGCATCATGAATTTCATGCGGTTCAGGTAATCGGTCAGGGGCTGAGCCTGGTCGCCTTCCACAATCAGCCAGAGTGCCTCGCCGTCCTCGATAGCGGCGGGTGCGTACTCCACGCGGCCCTGAGGGGAAAGCAACAGGAACTCGCGGCTCTCCCCGGCGGTCATGCCGGTCAGAATCTGCGAGGCGATGGAGGTCAGCCAATTCTGGCGGTCCGGCCCCTCAACACGCACCACGCCCAGGGAGGAGCGGTCCACCAGCACCAGCGGCTCGCCTGCATCGGCGGAGCGGTCAAAGCTGAGGGCGCGCTGCTCCAGCATGGGGTTGCCGTAGTGCGCGGCGACGCCCGCATCCAGCCCGGAGGCGGCAAAAGCGCCGTGCAGGCTCAGCAGGGGGCTCGCCGGGCGGGTAGCATCGGGCTGGGGTACCTCAGCCTGAGGCGCTTCAAGCGAAGATTCAGTCACGGAAGGTGCACCTTTCACACAAAGTGTCTGCCCCGCCGACCAGCGGGGCAGACACACGTTAGTTATTAGGCGGTGGGCTCGGAGCCAGGCTCGCCAGTGGGCTCTTCGCCATCCAGAGAACCGAACATCGAGGTGCCCAGGGAATCACCGGTCATCGACGAGGTCTTACGCAGCTCAGCGGAAGCGTGCTTGTGCAGCTTACCCTCGGCGTCCGCAACCTCCCAGTCCCACATGAGGTTACCGTTGACCAGGCCCCACAGGCGCACGGAGCCCGCGTAGTCGTGGGAGATGTCGTCGCGCAGCAGGTTGCCCGTCTGCATGCGAATGACCGGGCCCTTGACCATGCCCACGTAGTTTTCGCTAATGCCGCCGGGGTGCGCGATGGTCGCCAGCAGGGAGAAGCCGTCGTCCTCGTTGCGCAGGGTTTCAACGCTCTCGGCGTCGGGGAAGGCGGGTACAACATCCTTGGGGACAATACCGAAGCCACCGTCGGCGTCGGTCAGGGGGCGGTCAATCTGCCAGAAACCGGTTTCAACGGTGATGGGGCGCAGCTTCTGACCCTCGTCATCGAGCAGGAAAGACTCAGCGCGGTATTCGATGAAGGGCAGACCGTCCTGCTCAAAAGTAATAATCTGGCCGAAGGGGGTGTTTTCCTGGCCTTCGTACCACATGGTTCCGGTACCTTCCCAGGTGCCGAGCAGCCATGCGAAGGGAACAAGTTCAGGGGTTAGGTTGGTAGGGATTTCAATAGCCATACCTTCTATTCTAGTACCCGTGGGTAAAACAGTGCCCTATTCGTTCGTCCACGGCACGTTTGTCCACGGCACGGGGTAGCGTCGCCGCCTGCAGAGTGAAGTGAACGGTGCGGTGGGCGGCATAAAGAAAACCCCCAACCGGAGGGGACCGGGTGGGGGTTCACGCCGTCATTGGCGAGGCGGTACGAACCGTATGAGGCAACCGCCTAAAGCCCTGTGTGGGCGATGCTTCTGCTCTGTGCGGGAAGACTACTTCTGACCGCTGAAGAGGCCACGCAACACTGCGAATGCACCGATACCGATGCACACAGAGATAATAGCCATCAGCGACATGAAGAGAGCTTCAAGAGCCATAAGATTGTTTTCCATGCCTTAAACCTACCACAGACCCACCCCGAAAGGGTGCAGAATCAGCGGCAGAAACATAGTGGACATCCAAGCCGGTTCCCGGGCGCACAACCCGCTTAGCGCCGAGCAAAATCCCGGTTCCGCGCCAGCATGCCAAAACCCCGCGGTCATCGGCTGAAAAGGCTGTATGCGCAGTCCGGAATACGATATTCGCGCCCAGCCTGCGCAGGCTCCCACCGCTGTGTCACAGGCGGGCTAGTACACTAGAAAGAGCCCAAAAGTTTTACACGGGAAATACGCGGGAAAGGAGAGGGTGTGTACCGTATTGCGCTCATGAGCGATACCGCCGCGCAGGATATAATCCCCTCGCTGAGCCTCCTCAGCCACAAGGTACACGTTTTTCCCCTCGACACCGCCCACACCGCACTCGAATCCGAGGCTTTCGACCTGCTCATGGTCGACGCCCGCACCGCACTCGTACAGGCACGCCAATGCGCCCAGCTGTTGCGCGCCGCCGGCGTACAGTTGCCGCTCATCGCGCTCCTGAACGAAGGCGGTATGGCGGCGGTTGCCGCCTCCTGGCAGGTGGACGATATTGTTTCTGACCAGGCGTCCCCCTCCGAAATGGATGCGCGCCTGCGCCTCGCCATCAAGAGCGACACCGGTGCAGAAGAAGAGAACTCCGAAGAGCGCATCGTGCGCGCGGGCAACCTCGTGATTGACACCCAGGCGTACTCCGCACATCTTTCCGGTACCGCGCTGAACCTGACCTTCAAAGAGTTTGAACTGCTCAAGTTCATGGCTCAGCACCCCGGACGCGTCTTCTCCCGCGCCCAGCTGCTCTCCGAGGTGTGGGGTTACGACTCCTATTACGGCGGCACCCGCACCGTGGACGTGCACGTGCGTCGTCTGCGTTCCAAGCTCGGCACCGAATACGAGCAGATGATTTCGACCGTGCGTAACGTGGGCTATTCCTTCAACAGCACCCGCTAAATTTTGCGGCACCAACCGCTGTTTTGGTGTGCCCGTTCTCAAGTAGCCTCGCCGATGAGCCGAGTACCAGAATGCGTAAATGTTCCGGTTCTTGTCATATTCGCCCAGGACGGAGAACAAACTCTCCAAAGAGCAACTATCCCCGGTAGAGTTGAATCAGAAGGCTACGAAAGAAGGCGATGATGGTACACAACCAGACACCCGATTCCTCCACCCTGCCCGCTGAAAGCTTCCTTGTTTACGCGGAACCGCAGCTCACCGAAGAGCTGCTGGAACGCTTCGATTCCTTCGCTCAGAAGGTTGCCCGCCATGACGGCGTCTCGGCGTTCTCTGAGCAGACCCGCATCGAGCTGAGCAAGGCATTGCGTGAAAGCACCCTGACCCCTCCGCGTTTCTTTGTCGCCGAGGATAACGGCACCCTCGCCGCCGTGTTCGTGGCGCTCACCCCCGCCAACGACGAAGATACCGGCGTGATTGAGGCAGCCGTCGCCCCCGAATACCGCGGACGAGGCGCAGGCAGCGCATTCTTCGACTACGCCGTCCGTCAGCTGGGTGAAGACGCCGTACGATACCGCCTGTGGGTTCACGGCAGCGCCACCGACACCGGCATTGAAAGCCCCGCCCACGCGTTCGCGACCCTGCACGGTTTTGAGCCGGTACGCGTGCTGTACAAGATGATTCTGCCCCTGGATGCGCAGACCCGCGAAGAGCTCGTGGAACGCTCCGATGCGCGCACCCTGCCGGAAAACCTGCGGATGCGCACCTTCACCGGCGCGGACGAATTCCCCTGGCTGCGCGTGAACGCCGCCGCTTTTGCGCACCACCCGGAGCAGGGCAAGCTCACCCTTGCTGATTTGCGCGAGCGCACCGGCTCCCCCTGGTTCCGTCCCGAGGGTTTCTTCATCGCCTCCGAGGTGGATGATGACTCCGCCATGGCGGCGTTCACTTGGACGAAGATCCCGACCGGTCAGGAGCAGGGCGAGCTGTCCCCCTCCGGCGAGATTTATGTGGTGGGTGTGAACCCGCAGGCTCAGGGAGGCGGCCTGGGTCGCACCCTTACCCTGCGCGCGCTGGCGTACCTTGCATGCGCTGAGGATGAGAACGGTGAGCCGCTGCGCGCCATCGACCTGTACGTGGACGCAGATAATGACGCTGCCTACGCCCTCTACACGTCCCTGGGCTTTGGCGTGGCGACGGTTGACCGCATGTACGCTCCCGCGCAGCAGGATGAGCCTGCCGCCTAGTTTTCTGTGCGCCGTCTCCGGCGTGCTTCTTCACGACTTATCCCCGATCAGAAAGGCAAGTACAGTATGGTACCCGCCCCCAATGGCCTGAATAAGGCGCCTAAGCCCAAGCCGTCTGAGCCTGCGCCCATGACCGGTGTCATTCACATTGGCCACGATATTTCGAAGATTGAGCGCGCCGAATCTCGCGGTGACCGCATTGAGAAGGGCGAAAAGCGCTCCTACTTCAGCCTTGAAGAGGAGTTCGGTCCGGAGCGTTTCTTTGACCGTGAGAGCAGCTGGCTGGACTTCAACACCCGCGTGCTGGAGCTCGCGGAGGACCCGAACCTGTTCCTGCTGGAGCGTCTGAACTTCCTGGCGATTGTGGCCTCTAACCTGGACGAGTTTTTCATGGTGCGTGTGGCGGGTCTGAAGCGTCGCATTGCGACCGGTCTGGCGGTTCCTTCGGCTGCCGGTCTGAGCCCCGAGGAGCAGATGGAAGAGATCGCTGAACGCGCTCACCAGCTGCAGGCTCGTCACGCTGATGTGTTCCACAACCAGGTGCTACCGGCTCTGGAGGAGCAGAACATCCGTATCGTGGGTTGGAACGACCTGGATACGGACGCTAAGCAGCGTCTGCGTCAGGAGTTCATGCAGGACATCTTCCCGATTCTGACTCCGCTGGCGGTTGACCCGGCGCACCCCTTCCCGTACATTTCGGGTCTGTCGTTGAACCTTGCGGTACTGGTGCGTAACCCTCAGACCGGCAAGGAGCTGTTCGCTCGCGTGAAGGTGCCCGATCAGCTGGACCGTATGGTCTCTGTGGATGGTTCGCGTGCCGCCAACACTGCGGGCCGCGAGAGCCGCTACATTGCGCTCGAAGACATCATTGCTGAGCACCTGGATACCCTCTTCCCGGGCATGGAAGTTGTGGAGCACCACGTCTTCCGCGTGACTCGTAACGAGGATCTTGAGGTGGAAGAAGACGACGCCGAGAACCTGCTGAAGGCTCTGGAGAAGGAGCTTCTGCGCCGTCGTTTCGGTCCGCCCGTCCGCCTGGAGGTTGAGGACACCATCAACCCGACCATCCTGGATCTGCTGATTTCTGAGCTGAACATCAACGAGTCTGAGGTGTACCGTCTGCCGGCTCCGCTGGATCTGCGCGGTATGAGCGCGATTGTTCGTGCGAACCGCCCGGCGCTGCACTACCCCAAGCACATTGCGCACACTTCTCGTTGGCTCAACGCCACCGAGACTGCGAAGGCTGCGGACGTGTTCGCTGCCGCCCGCGACCACGACGTGCTACTGCACCACCCGTACGATTCCTTCGCGACCAGTGTGCAGGCGTTCCTGGCTCAGGCTGCCGCCGACCCGCGTGTTCAGGCGATTAAGCAGACCCTGTACCGCACCAGTGGCGACTCCCCCATCGTGGATGCGCTGATTGAGGCGGCGGAGGCTGGCAAGCAGGTTGTGGCGCTGGTCGAGATTAAGGCTCGCTTTGATGAGGAAGCCAACATCTCCTGGGCTCGTAAGCTGGAGCGCGCGGGCGTGCACGTGGTGTACGGCATCGTGGGTTTGAAGACTCACTGCAAGCTGTCTCTGGTGGTGCGCCGCGAGGGTAACCACCTGCGTCGTTACGCGCACATTGGTACCGGTAACTACCACCCGTCGACCGCTCGTTTCTACGAGGATTTGGGCATTATCACCTGTGATGAGCAGATCTGTGAGGATGTCTCCCGCCTGTTCAACCAGCTGTCCGGTTACGCGCCGAAGACCAACTACCAGTCGCTGCTGGTGGCGCCGCGTACTCTGCGTAGCGGCCTGATTGAGTGCATCGATCAGGAGATTGAGAACCACAAGGCGGGCCGTCCGGCGAAGATTCAGATTAAGTGCAACTCCATGGTGGATGAGGCCATCATTGATTCGCTGTACCGTGCTTCGCAGGCTGGTGTGCCGGTGGATGTGGTGGTTCGCGGTATTTGCGCGCTGCGGCCGGGCGTTAAGGGTCTGAGCGAGAATATTCGCGTCCGTTCGGTGCTGGGCCGCTTCTTGGAGCACTCGCGCGTGTTTGCGTTTGAGAACGGTGGCGATCCGATTGTCTACATTGGCTCTGCCGATATGATGCACCGTAACCTGGACCGCCGCATTGAGGCTCTGGTACCGGTGAAGGATCCGCGCCACGTGAAGTACCTGCGTGACATGTTCACCATCTACATGAGTGATTCTTCGCGTACTTGGCACCTGGATTCTGAGGGTAACTGGACCCGCCACGACACCGATGATCAGGGCAACCCCCTGCAGGATGTGCAGTCGTACTACCTGAGCTCGCGTTCTCGTAAGAACGTGGTGGATAAGGTCTAAGGATTTGCCGCTGACCTGCCGGTGATTTCTGGTGGTGGACCCCGTCTGTTTCCGCGCTTTATGGCGTGGGGCAGGCGGGGTTTTCCGCGTGTCGTGCAAAAACGTGCGGTGGGCTAGTGCACTTAGCGCAAAAGTGAACAACAGGTTACGTTGAGATTACAACTTGACGCTTCTCTCCCCTACAATTAGACGCGGAGCATGGTGCCCGTTGGCATTGTGCGCAGCCTAGCGAAGAGGATCAGAGAGAGATATGGCACCGCTGGATTCCCCCTCCATCTACTACTCGGCACGACGTTTTGATGCGGTCAACAGCATTGACCGCGCCCCCACAAACACTGCGGATATTGTTGCTTCTGGCGCACTGATTTGGCGCATGCGCGATGGTGCGCTTGAGGTTCTGATTATTCACCGCCCCCGCTACGATGACTGGTCCTGGCCTAAGGGCAAGCAGGATCCGGGCGAGTCCCTGGCGGAGACCGCTATTCGCGAGATTCGCGAAGAGGTCGGCCTGCAGGTTGTTTTGGGCGTGCCCCTGGCGGTGACGTCCTACCCGGTGGGGGGCCGCCCGAAGGATGTTTTCTACTGGGCTGCCGAGCTGCCCGATGGTGCCCGCGCCCTGGCTGATGAGGGTGAAGTGGATGAGCTGCGCTGGGTAACCACTGACGCGGCTCGCGCGCTGCTGACCAATCAGGATGACCTGGCGCCTCTGGAATCTCTGGAGGCTCTGGCGGAGGCGGATGCGCTGCGCACCCGCCCGATTCTGATTGCCCGCCACGCGAAGGCTAAGCCGCGTTCGAACTGGGCTGCTGCTGAGGATGACCGTCCGCTCGCGGCGACCGGCAAGCGTCAGGCGCTGGCTTCTAGCCGTCTCTTTGCGGCGTGGGCTCCGAGCCGTATTATTTCTTCCCCGTGGTTGCGTTGCGTTCAGACTGTGACCCCGTACTCGGTGGATTATGGTGTGTCGGTGAAGGAGAAGAAGTCCCTGTCTGAGGCTGGCGCTCAGCGTCACCCGGCGCGTGTTGCCCGCACCGTGGCCTCGCTGTTCGATAAGGATTCTTCCTCGTTGCTGTGCACTCACCGCCCGGTGCTGCCCCGGGTGATGGATGTTCTGCGTGAGTACCTGTTTGAGGATTCCGCGGAGGTTCTTCCGACCGAGGACCCGTACCTGGAGCCTGGCGATGCCCTGGTTCTGCAGGTGACTGAGGGCGATAACCCGCGTATTGTCTCGGTGGAGCGAGTACGCGCGGCTCTGGACTAGCACCCATATACTTTGATCTTCTAACGGCGAGCGCGCTGGGCTTTATGCTCAGCGCGTTTGCTCTACCTGCGCCCGTTCGAGGGTTTTACAATAGAGGGGCGGTTGATTCTTTGCCGTCTCTCACGTCTACTGACAGGATTCAAGGTTTTTCTTATGACTCACGCAATCCCCACCCCTTACGAAGATCTTCTGCGCGAAATCCTCGAGGAGAACAAGGACGCCATCGCGGCGGATGCGCAGCGTTCCGACCGTACCGGCACCGGCACCTTCGGTGTGTTTGGTCGTCAGATGCGTTTTGACCTGCGTGAGTCGTTCCCGCTGATTACTACCAAGCGCGTGCATTTTAAGTCCGTTGCCATTGAGTTGCTGTGGTTCTTGCGCGGTTCTTCGAATGTGCGCTGGTTGCAGGAGCGCGGCGTGACCATTTGGGATGAGTGGGCTGATGAGAACGGCGATTTGGGCCCGGTGTACGGCGTGCAGTGGCGTTCGTGGCCGACCCCCGACGGTGGCACGATTGACCAGATTGCGAAGGTTATCGATTCGTTGAAGAACAACCCGAGCTCGCGCCGCCACATTGTTTCGGCGTGGAACCCGGCCGAGGTGGATAACATGGCGCTTCCGCCCTGCCACGCGCTCTTCCAGTTCTATGTACATGAGCGCCAGGACGGTGTGAAGGAGCTGTCCTGCCAGCTGTACCAGCGTAGCGCGGACATGTTCCTGGGCGTGCCCTTCAACATCGCTTCGTACGCTCTGCTGACCTACCTGATTGCGCAGGAGGTGGGCATGGAGCCGGGCGAGTTCGTGTGGACCGGCGGCGACTGCCACATCTACTCGAACCACCTGGAGCAGGTGAAAAAGCAGCTGGGCTACGGCACCGACCCGGAGGGTAACCCCTACCCGCCGCGCGAACCGTACCCCTACCCGAAGCTGGTTATTAAGACCAAGAAGCCTTCTATTTTCGATTACGAGTATGAAGACTTTGAGCTGGTGGATTATAAACACCACCCCGGTATTGCCGCGCCGATTGCGGTCTAGCTGCAGGTTGTAAGGAGGCATAATGTATCGTCTGGGCGCTATTTGGGCTCAAACTGATGCCGGCATCATCGGTCGTAACGGGGATATGCCCTGGTACGCTCCGGAGGATTTGGCGCACTTCAAGAAGGCGACGCTGGGTGCTCCGGTGATTATGGGTCGCCGCACCTGGGAGTCGTTCCCGCCGCGTTTTCGCCCGCTACCGGGCCGTACGAATATTGTGATTAGCCGTTCGGTCACCGAGGCGCAAGAACACGATGGCGCGCTGTGGGTTCCCTCGCTGGATGCGGCGCTGTACGCGGCGCGTGACGCCGCGGGTGCAGCGGTCGAAGATATCCCCGCAGATACCGCCGCAGTTGATGCTTGGATTATTGGCGGCGGCTCCGTGTATGCGGAGGCGCTCTCCCGCACCGACCTGCCCTCCTTTGGTCGGGTAGAGACGGTGGAGCGTACCCTCTTCTACTGCCAGGAAGGCAACGAAATCACCGGCGATACGCGAGCGCCCGAACTGCAGCTTGCAGATTCTGCGGGTAACTGCGAGGGCAGCTCCCCGAACGGGTACTGGCGGGTCACCTCCGAGAGTGCCTGGGAGAAGAGCGAGAAGGGCTACCTGCTCGATGAGTCAGGCACGAAGAACCCCATGTACTTCTCGTTCCAGCGGCTCGAGCGTCTGTAGCTCTCACACACGTGCCGGTACCGGGCCGTTCCGAATATCAAATTTTTTGTACGGTGTTAGTCCGCACCCGCCAACCTGAGAGTACACTGGGAACCATGAACTTTAATCCCGGTGACTCTGTAGGTTTTGTTGGCTGGCGCGGCATGGTGGGCTCCGTCCTCATGAAGCGCATGGTTGAGGAAGGCGACTTCGAGGGCATTACCCCCGTCTTCTTCACTACCTCTAATGTTGGTGGCGCAGCGCCCACCTTCGACGGCGTGATTGAGCCGTCCGAGCTGAAGGACGCATACGACATTGACGAGCTGCGTAAGCACTCGATTATTGTGACCGCTCAGGGCGGTGGCTACACCGAGGCTGTGCACCCGAAGCTGCGTGCGGCTGGCTGGGACGGCCTGTGGATTGACGCAGCTTCCACCCTGCGCATGAACGATGACTCCATCATCGTGCTGGACCCCATCAACCGCGACGTCATCGACCGCGGCCTGGCATCCGGTGTGAAGGACTTCGTCGGCGGTAACTGCACCGTCTCCTGCCTGCTGATGGGTCTGGGCGGTCTCTTCAAGAACGACCTGGTCGAGTGGGCAACCTCCATGACTTACCAGGCAGCGTCCGGCGGCGGTGCCCGCCATATGCGCGAGGTGCTCGCGCAGTTCCGCGACCTGGGCAACGAGGTCTCCGAGGAGCTGAACGACCCCGCATCCGCAATTCTGGACATCGACCGCAAGGTTCTCGCGAAGCAGCGTTCCGGTGAGCTGGATTCCACCCAGTTCGGTGTGCCGCTCTCCGGCTCCCTGATTCCCTGGATTGACTCTGACCTGGGTAACGGCCAGTCCCGCGAGGAGTGGAAGGCTGAGGTCGAGACCAACAAGATCCTGGGCCGCTCCGAGGACGAGAAGATCACCATGGACGGTCTGTGCGTCCGTATCGCTGCGATGCGCTCGCACTCTCAGGCGCTGACCATCAAGCTCAAGAAGGACCTGCCGCTCGAGGAGATTGAGCGCATCATCGCCGAGGACAACCCCTGGGTTCGCTTCGTGCCGAACGAGCGTGAGGCTTCCATGGAGCAGCTGACCCCCGTGGCTGCTTCCGGCTCTCTGGAGATTCCGGTTGGTCGCGTGCGTAAGCTCGCGATGGGCCCCGAGTACATTAGCGCGTTCACCGTGGGTGACCAGCTGCTCTGGGGTGCTGCTGAGCCGATTCGCCGCATGCTGCAGATTGCTATTGGCAAGCTCTAAAGCTCACTGACAAGCTATAACAAAAGCCCTCGCTACCATTCTTATCGGATGGGAGCGAGGGCTTTTTGTGTCTGCGCATAGCTTGCGCGGACAGGGTTAGCGCAAGCTAGGTTGGTGAAATCCGGGTTAGCGCTGGTTTGCGGCGGCAGCCTTACGTTCTGCCTTGCGCGCGGCTTTGCGTTGCTTACGCTGCTGTCGCCAGGCGCGGTAGCGGTACCAGGCGGTGAGCACCACGTGCTTCATGAAAATATTGGCGCGGCGTGCCCAGGTGAATTCGGTACCCCAAATGCCCAGGCCGATAAAGATGAACAGCCAGCCGGGGCCGGGGGTGACGAGCATAATCAGCCCGGCGATAAAGCAGAAGGCGCCCACGCCGATGACGAGGGGCTTGTAGAGATGACGCATGACCGGATGCGCGTGCATGCGCTCCTTGCGGGCTTCGAGCCAGCGGTGAAAGCGGCTGGTCTCGCTTTCTTTGACTTCATCTTCAATGGTTTTCAGGGGTGGTCCTTCCAAACGTGCCGTAGGTGAGTTTCACCGGGCGGCGGTGGTTAGAGAATAGCATTCACTGCTGAATGGCGGCTGTGAAAGATTTCTTCATGTTGAGATTTTTCCGTCATCTTCAAAATTTTTTCGTTTCAATAGTGTTCAAGTCGAAAGTACCTTTATACACTGTAAGGGAACAATTCGCCCGGCATCATGCCTAAACACTAAGGAAGCGACCCACCACCGTGTCCTCCTCACGTCCCGTATCAACGGGCTCACCCCGCACCAACGCTGCTGCACCCGCTGGCGCCTCTGCGCCCGCTACTGAACGCAACGCCGCATCGACTCTCAACGAACGCCTCGAAAACCTGCCCTTCACCCGCGCCCACGGCAAGCTCCTGGGCATCTCGGGTCTCGGCTGGGCGCTGGACGCCATGGACGTCGGCCTCATCTCCTTCGTCATGGCGGCGCTCATCAAGGAATGGCAGCTCAGCCCCACCGAAGCCTCCTGGCTCGGATCCATCGGATTCGTAGGCATGGCGCTCGGCGCAACCTTCGGCGGTCTACTCGCCGATAAGCTCGGCCGCCGCTACATCTTCGCCCTCACCCTGCTGGTGTACGGTCTGGCGACCGGCGCCTCCGCCCTGGCAACCTCCCTGGGAGTGCTGCTCGTCTTCCGTTTCCTGGTCGGTCTGGGCCTGGGCGCGGAACTTCCCGTGGCATCCACCCTGATTTCTGAGTTCTCACCGCGCGCTATTCGCGGCCGCGTCGTGGTCGCCCTGGAGGCTTTCTGGGCTCTGGGCTGGATTCTCGCCGCTCTCATCGGTACCTTCATCGTTCCGCAGGCGAACGGCTGGCGCTGGGCGCTTGCCATCGGTCTGATTCCCGCCATCTACTCGCTCGTGATCCGTATGGGAACCCCGGAGTCGGTGCGCTTCCTGGAGTCGGTCGGCAAGCACGATCAGGCTCGCCAGATTGTTGAACGTTTCGAGGCATCCCCCGCGCTCTTCTCCCGAACCAACAAGAAGCAGACCGAAGACGCTTCCGCACACGGCGCGGCAGAAAGCACCGACAACGCAGAATCCGCGAAGATCCACTCGATCTGGGCTGCCGGTCAGCGCCGCAAGACCATCGCCCTGTGCGTCATCTGGTTCTGCATTAACCTCTCCTACTACGGCGCGTTCATCTGGATTCCGGCGCTGCTGAACGCCCAGGGCTTCAGCCTCGTGAAGTCCTTCGCGTTCACGCTCATCATGACCCTCGCCCAGCTGCCCGGCTACGCGGTCGCCGCCTACCTCATCGAAAAGTGGGGTCGACGCGCAACTCTGGCGACCTTCCTGCTCGGCTCTGCACTGGCGGCTGCCGGCTACGGTATGGCGCACGCCGAGGTGTTCATCATCCTCGCTGGCTGCATGCTCTCCTTCTTCAACCTCGGCGCGTGGGGTGCTCTCTACGCCCTGAGCCCGGAGATCTTCCCGACCCACCTGCGCGGAACCGGCACCGGTGCCGCCGCCGGTATCGGTCGTATCGCCTCCATCGCGGCACCGCTCATTGTGCCGCCGCTGGTCGCATTCGGTGGAACCCCGTTGCTCTTTACGCTCTTCTCCACCGCGTTCCTGGTAGCGGCAACCACCGTGTTCCTGTTGCCTGAACGCCGCGGCGAATCCCTCTAACGAGCCGCCCACCCTACACAATGAGCTGTCCCTTCTGAACACTCTTTCTGAGCAACCAGGAGGGACAGCTCATTTGTCATTTAAGCCCTCTAACCATGCACCACAACCTCAAACTATGAGAGGATACGTTCTATGCTCGATTCCTTCCTCTCCAACCTCTACCGCACAGAGTTCAGCCCCTGGCCCGTGAGCGAACACTACGCTGCCGAACGCGCCGGCGGCGTGCCCGAAGCCATGCTGCTGCCGGGCGAACTCACCGTGCACCGTGGCGACGGGGCAAAAATGAGCTACTACCTGGACTGGCCCGAGGAATTCAACGAATACACCCGCGCGATTACCCTGCGCCCGCGCACCAAAAACGGCTACCCGCAGGACTTTACGCTCAGCGTCGCCGTACGCGACGGCCAGGCTGTCTTTACCGCAACCGCCCTCAGCTTCTGGGAGCAGCGCGACGGCCGCCCCTACGACCGCGAGCCCATCGCCCGCGGCTACGTGGATGTCGCCTCCTACGAATCCTGCGAGGAATACGCAGGCAATTCCGCCGCGCCCGCCCTCATCGGCTGGGACATCGCAGACCTCTACCCGGCACGCATGGCGCTTATCCACGCCCTCTGCGAAGGAATCGCCAGCAGTATCACGATGGGCGCCCGAATCCTCGCGGACGGGCAGGTACAGGTAGACCACAAGGACGGGGACCTACTCGCCCTACATGTGAACGCGGTCAGCACCGTAGGCGGCATGGTCCGCGCCCTCATCATCGAGCAGGACCGCGTGCCCGGCAGCGTATCTACCGGCGCCTCCGAGCGCACCGACCTGCAGGCACGCGCCTACTACGCCAACGTGCTCTCCCCCGTTCCCGGCGAGTTCGGCAACCTTGTCTGGTCCCACAGCGAGGACGCGGAATACTACCCGTACCGGCCCACGCGCCATAAGCCGATTTTCCACGCCCCCAGCCCGCCGCAGAAGCTTCCCCTAGCGGTTCAGGTGTTGATGGAGCACCTACCCGCCGCTCCCCTGGCAGCAACGCGCACAGCGCCCAAGCGCAGGCCGTACCTGCCGGGGCAGGCGCGCCTCTCCTCGCCTCGCCACTAGCTCAGCGGGTCAATACAACGGTCAACACAACGCTTCGGGCGGTCTCCCGATGAAGAGACCGCCCGAAGCGTTTGTTGTATCTGCCCTCGCAGTTGGGAGGGTGCTTAGATTTCGCCGTTGACCACGACAGGCTCAGGAACCAGGGTCACGCCAAAACGTTCACGCACGCCGTCGCGCACAGCGCGGGCAATAGCGAAGATATCCTCAGCGGATGCGCCACCGCGGTTCGTAATCGCCAGGGTGTGTTTGGTCGACAGGCTCGCACGACCCTGAGCGATCTCGCGGGACTCACCCTCCAGACCGAAGCCCTTATCGAAACCTGCATGCTGAATCAGCCAAGCAGCCGAGAGCTTCACGTGATCGGGGTCCTCGACACCCGCGGTGAACGGGGAAGTCTTCACGACCACCGGGAAGTTCGGGGCGCCCTCGGGCAGAGACTCCAGGGTAGAACGCGGAACAATCGGGTTGGTGAAGAAGGAACCGGTAGAGAAAGTGTCACGGTCCTCGGGGTTGAGCACCATGCCCTTGGAGCCGCGCAGCTCCAGCACCTTCTGGCGCACCAGGGCGGATTCGGCGCGCTGACCGGGCTCAACACCCAGGCTCCTCGCCAGCTCAGCGTAACGAATCGGGGAGGACAGGCTACCGAGGGTGAACTGGAAATCAACGGTCAGCACCACGTAGCGGGGCGAGCCGTTGACGGTTGCGCGCTTGAGTACCGAGTCGCGGTAGCCGAAGCGCAGGTCTGCGCTCGCGAAGGTCTTCTGAGTGTTCTTTTCGCGGTCCCAGGTGCGTACGGAGGCGATGAACTCGCCCACCTCAACGCCGTATGCGCCGACGTTCTGCACGGGGGTTGCACCCACGGTGCCGGGAATGCCGGAGAGAGCCGCGGGGCCGACCCATTCATTCTCGATGCTGAGCTTCACAAAGTCGTCCCAGATGGTGCCTGCATGCACGCGCACGTTCGCGCCGCCGCATGCGGGGATGGGCAGAACCTCTACGCCTTCGGAGGCGATGTGCACGACGGTTCCGTTGAAGCCTTCGTCGGAAACCAGCAGGTTGGAGCCGCCGCCCACGATGAGGACGGGTTCGCCTGCGGCGTCTGCAGCGGAGACTGCTTCGATAATTTCTGCTTCGGAGGTGGCGCGGACGTAGGTCTTAGCGGGGCCGCCTACCTGGGCGGTGGTCAGTTCGCTCAACAGCTTTTCAGTCATAGGTTAAGAATACCGGTCGTTGTGCGGGGTCAATACCCACCACACGTTAAAGTCACGAAAACCTTATGGTGATTTTGCCTTCATTTTCCGGTGCGCCTCCCACAAAGAAAAAGCGCCACCGCCCCACTACCACACATGCAGCCGAGCGCACAAAAGCCCCGGCACCACCGCATCGGGTAGCGCCAGGGCTTTCACACATTATCTACACACAGAAAATCTATGCCGAGAAACGAACCACAGCCTGGCTCTTCATCAGAACCTTCTGCTCCTTGCCCTCCTCATCACGAGCGGTGACGGTCAGGTCAATGCGGGCGGTGCGCTCTTCCTCATTCAGGGCACCCACCTTACCGCTGATGGTCAGGGCGTTCGTGGGGGTGTCGGGGTTTTCGCCGCCGGGCGCATCCGCCACGGGAACGGGCTTGGTGAATCGAGTCTGGTAGTCCACGATTGCGCCGGGGTCACCCGCCCAGTCGCTCACGAGCTGCACGGCGGTGCCCATGGTCAGCATGCCGTGAGCGATCACGCCGGACAGACCCACAGACTGAGCGAAACGCTCGTTCCAGTGAATCGGGTTGAAGTCACCGGATGCGCCAGCGTAACGCACCAGCGAAGCGCGGGAGAGCTCCACGGTACGCGAACCGATGTCCCGGCCCTTTTCAAGATCTTCGAAACGCACCATTAGTTCTCCTCCTCAGCACGAACCAGCAGGGAAGAGATGCAGGTGGTGACCGGCTCGCCCTGCGCGTCAACGATTTCTTCGCGGGTGGTCAGCATTGCGCCGGCGCCCATCACGCGCACGGAGTCCACGTGAACTTCGGTACGCAGCTCATCACCGGCAACGATGGGGCGGTGGTGGGTGAAGCGCTGGTCGGCGTGCACCACGCGGGAGAAATCAATACCGGCGGAATCGTCGTTGATGAGTGCCGCGTCAGCTGCCTGCGCCAGGATAATGGCGAAGGTCGGCGGGGCAATCACATCTGCGTACCCTGCCGCGCGGGCTGCCTCAACGTCGTGGTGGAGGGGGTTTTCTGCGTGAACTGCTCGGGCAAATTCGCGGATCTTTTCACGGCCGACAACGTAGGTGTTCTCGGACGGGTAGACCCTGCCCACAATCTCAGGGTTAATGCTCATGGTTTCAGTCTACCGTTCTTATGCACAGTGTTCAGCTCGAACGCGCAGAGTGGACGCATCAGCAAACAGCCAGCATGGATGCACGCAGTATTTCTTAGCATTGTTTACCTTCTAGCGAAGGCGCCCGGCGCGCCCCTACCCCTACAGCCTGAGCAGGCGTAGACTGAATGGGTACCCGCAATCAATCAAGAAGGAAAAGTTGTGTCTTCCAACGTAAAAATTTCGGTGCTTGACCTGATGCCGCACCGCCCCGATCAGCGTCAGCACCAGACCATGCTCAACACCATCGATGCCGCCCGCGCGGCTGAGTCCTACGGCTACGAGCGTTTCTGGGTCGCTGAGCACCACAATGCCGGTTCCCTGCTGTCCTCGGCGACCGTCGTGGTCATGGCGGAGATTGCCGCCGCAACCGAGCGTATTCGCGTGGGTTCGGGAGGCATTATGCTCCCCAACCACGCACCTTACGTGGTAGCGGAGCAGTTCGGTACCCTCAACGCGTTCCATCCCGGTCGTATTGACCTGGGTGTGGGCCGTGCGCCCGGCACTGACCCGATGACCGCCGCCGCTCTACGCCGCGACGATTCTGCCGCCATGAGCTTCCCCGCCGAGGTGCAGCAGCTGCAGCGCTTCCTGGGTGATCCCTCCCCCATGCACCGCGTGCACGCCACTCCCGGTCAGGGTTCGAAGGTGCCTATGTACATTCTGGGTTCTTCCCTGTTCGGTGCGCAGCTTGCCGCACAGCTGGGTCTTCCCTACGCGTTCGCTTCGCATTTTGCACCCGCAATGCTGCAGGAGGCGGTGGACACCTACCGCGCGAACTTCAAGCCCTCGGAGCATCTGGAGCAGCCCTACGTCATGGTGGGTGCGACCGCAATGCTCGCCGATACCGACGAGCGAGCACGTTACCTGTACACGACCCAGCAGCAGCATTTCCTGGGCGTGGTGCGCGGCAATCTGTCGTTCGCACCTCCCGTGGAAGATATGGACGCCGTCTGGACCGACGCGGAGAAGATGCACATTGACCGCATGACCGCCGAGGCAATCGTAGGTTCCCCCGCCACCGCGCAGGCTCGTATTGAGGACCTGGTGGCGCGCACGGGCGCTGACGAGCTCATCGTCATGACCGAGGCGTGGGAGCACGAGGACCGCCTGCGCTCCTACGAGCTGCTGTCCCAGCTGCCGGTGGTGCGCCGCGCCTCCTAACGCTTTGATTAGAGCCTAAAGACGAAGCCCCCGAGTTTTTCTCGGGGGCTTCGCTCTACCCGGCGTCGAGCCGCGCGCCGGGCACCTGCAGACCGGACTTGAGGCACACACAATAGGCAAACAAAAAAGCCTGCCTCCGAAGAGACAGGCTTATCTGAGCCCCGACCGGGAATCGATCCCGGGACCTCCATCTTACCAAGATGGCGCTCTACCACTGAGCTATCGGGGCGTAGCGGTGGACGGGCTCGATCCGTCGACCTCACGATTATGAGTCGTGCGCTCTAACCAGCTGAGCTACACCGCCACATCATTAATACGTGCTCTCGCATGAATTAATGAGAGAGCCCCGACCGGGAATCGATCCCGGGACCTCCATCTTACCAAGATGGCGCTCTACCACTGAGCTATCGGGGCAACAGGTAAAACTATACAGGTCTTCACGAATGCTCGCAAGCGGAGAAGCTATGGCATATGCCACATTTATGCTTGGTTGTTCTCCACGCTGCCGCCCGAGAGCCCAGCGTTGATCAGGAGCCACGGCAATAGCTGATGCAAACACATCAACACACAGATACACAAAGACCGGCAGGAGAGCTCATCACTCCCCTGCCGGTCTTTGAATCATCTGCGGATGACAAGGCTGCTAGCCGATAGCCTCAGCAAGCCCCTCGCACCGCAGATCCGGGCTTAGCCGAAATCTTAGTAGCGCTTGCCGCGGCCGCCGAAGTCACGACCACCATCACGGTTACCGCGGTAGCCGCCCTCACGACGGTTATCACGGCCGCCGAAGTCGCGACCGCCAAAGTTACGGCCACCGTCACGGTTGCCACGGTAGCCACCCTCGCGGCGGTTATCACGGCCGCCGAAGTCGCGGCCGCCAAAGTCACGGTCATTGCGCTTGCCACCGAAGTCACGACGCTTGAAGTCGCGGTCACCGCCGAAGTCACGGCCACCGTCACGGTTACCGCGGTAGCCACCCTCACGACGACCACCCTCACGGCGATCGAAGTCGCGGAAACCGCCCTCACGACGGCCACCGCCGAAGCTGCGGCCACCGCCGCCACCCTTGGGACCATTGTCCTTGCGGATGTTGATGAACTCGCCAGCAATCTTGGTGTCGCGCAGGCGATCGAAGAAGTCGCGGGGCAGGTCCTCGGGCAGGCCAACAATGGTGAAGTGCTGGCGAATGTCGATGGAGCCAATCTGGGAGCCCTTAATGCCACCCTCGTTAGCCAGTGCACCCACAATAGCGCCTGCGGTCACGCGGGAGGAACGGCCAACGTTCAACTTGTAGTTGACCATACCCTCGTCGTTGTGCGCGCGCTTTGCCTTGCGGCCGCCGCGATCCGAATCATCGTCAGAGAAGGGGCGGGACTTGTTGGCGATATCTTCGCTCTCATCGAGGAAGAAGGGGCGACCCTGCTGAGCAATAACAGCCAGTGCAGCTGCAATATCCTCAGCGGTGGTGTCGTGCTCGTTCTCGTAGTCCTCGATAATCTGGCGGAAGAAGCTCAGGTCCTCAGACTCGATAGTCTCGGTAATCTGCTGTGCGAAGCGCTGCTTACGGGTCTCGTTCACTGCCTCTGCGGTGGGCATGTGCATCGGCTCGACCTTCTGGCGGGTTGCCTTCTCAATCTGACGCAGCATGTACTTCTCACGCGGGGTGACGAAGAGGATTGCGGCACCTTCGCGACCTGCACGGCCGGTACGACCGATGCGGTGCACGTAGGACTCGGTGTCGTGGGGGATGTCGTAGTTGACGACCAGGGAGATGCGCTCAACGTCCAGGCCGCGTGCCGCCACGTCGGTTGCCACGAGGATGTCGATGCGGCCGTCACGCAGGGCGTCAACGGTGCGCTCACGCAGCTGCTGGGGGATGTCACCGTTAATCGCTGCTGCCGCGAAACCGCGTGCCTTCAGCTTGTCGGCAACTTCCTCGGTTTCCTTCTTGGTGCGCACGAAGACGATGATGCCGTCGTAGTTTTCAACCTCGAGCACGCGGGTCATTGCGTCCAGCTTGTGGGAGTGCATGACCTGCATGTAGCGCTGGCTGATGTTTGCGCTGGTGGTGGTCTTAGCCTTGACACGGACCTCAACGGGGTCGTTCAGGTACTGCTGAGCGATCTTGCGGATCGAGTTGGGCATGGTTGCGGAGAAGAGCGCAACCTGCTTGTTGTCGGGGGTACCTTCGAGGATCTTTTCCACGTCTTCGGCAAAGCCCATGCGCAGCATTTCGTCTGCCTCATCGAGTACCAGATACTGCAGGTTGGACAGGTCCAGAGAGCCCTTTTCCAGGTGGTCAATCACGCGGCCGGGGGTACCGACGACGACCTGCGCACCGCGGCGCAGACCGGCCAGCTGCGGGCCGTAGGGGGAGCCACCGTAGATGGGCAGGACGGTGAAGTCCTCCATGTGGGTTGCGTAGGAGGAGAAGGCTTCTGCAACCTGCAGAGCCAGCTCGCGGGTGGGTGCCAGGACCAGAACCTGGGTGTCGCGGGAGACGCCGTTGATGTCGGCGAGTTCAGCCATGCGGGACAGTGCCGGCAGCGCGAATGCTGCGGTCTTACCGGTACCGGTCTGTGCCAGACCAACCACGTCGTGGCCCTCAAGCAGCAGGGGGATGGTCTGTTCCTGAATGGGGGACGGCTTCTCGTAGCCTACCTCTTCCAGAGCCGCCAGGACGCGGGCGTCCAGGCCCAGGTCGGTGAAGCGTACGCCTTCTTCTTCAGCCTTTTCGGCGGTTTCTTCTGCGGCAGGCGCTTCTGTAGCGGTTTCTTCTGCTTCTACAGCAGGGTTCTCAACGATATTCTCTGCGGTGTTCTCGGTAATGTTCTCAGCGGTCACAACGGTCTCTGCCTCGGCGTTCAGTTCGGCCGGGGTAGCAGTATTCTCAGTCAATTTTTCCTCTATACGGTAGGGGTGGATAGCGCACGCTTTTCGGCGCTTACCGGGTGTCCCCTTCACGGCCCAGCCACACATCATCCCCTGGGGAGTAGAGCGTCCAGGGGTCCTCCGTTACCGACACATTCTGCAGAGGTATTCTACGGATGCTACGGGTAGCGGCTTTTGCTGGGGGTGGTCTTGAATTTCTCGGCACATTATCCGCACATCTGCTCATACTCTACGCTCGGCGCACAGTAGTCCCTGTGTTACAGGGGTGTACAGGGCGGGTAATGCTCACATGCAATATCACGCATTCCTGGTGGTTCGCCTTCCCGCTCTACGGCGGTGGTGTGTCTGTTACAGCAGACGTAGCAAAGACGCTGGACCAGAGATCGTTAAGAGTGGCCCTCGTGTACGGTATGAACCGCAATTTTGTGGGGCGTATCAATCGGTGATGGTGAGTACGGCGCACCTACAATTCCAGCACCACCTTGGGTGCTGGGTGCGCACAAGACCTTCATCGGGGGTTCCCGTGTTCTACCTAGTCTACCTTAGCGTCGCCTATTTAACCCCAAAAGGTGCTTAAAACCTCATCTCTTAACGGCGAGCGCCCACCCCAGCGATTGCGGAGTGGGCGCTCAATAAGATGCTGAGCCGAGGGGCTAGTCGACCCGTCGCACAATATCAATCGTGCCGACGGTCGCGTACTTCGCGTAGGAGTGGCCGTAGCGGTCAGCCGCGTACTGTGCGGCGTTGGTCGGCGGGTTGCCGCCCCAGGAGTTACTCTTACGGTCAATGACCACGTAGTCGGGTGCGGGTTCACCGGTGTGGCCAATCCAGTAGACGGTACGACCGGGAATCAGCTGGGTCAGAATCGACAGGTCAGATGCGACCGTCACCCCTTCGGGTACCTTCTGGACGGCCTCCTGCTTCATCTGGTCAGTCGTAGTCAGCGCGGAGGCGGTGAACTGCGCATTACCCAGGGATGCGAGGGGCTGCTGGGAACCGGGTACGAAAATCGGGGATGCGGCAAGGAAGAGCGCCACAGCGGGTAGAGCCCATACAGGCATGCGACGTGCCAGTGCGGTCAGGCGGCCGGGCTCGGTGTTGGTCTGAGGCTCCTCGTCGGAGGCGCTATCGGCTACTCGCGCACCTGAACGCACCGGAATCGCGGCGGGAACCACGCCGTAGCGTATCCGCATGACAGCGTCGAGCAGTGCGAGGAAAACGACGGGCATGAGCACAAGCGAGTAGTGCCAGGTGCTCGCCCAGTAGGATTCCATGGTGGAGAGCAGACGCCATGCAAGGGTCGGCAGAGCAATTGCTGCAAGAGGAGAAATCACCCAGAGGACCGCTCCGGTAATGAGCAGCAGGCCGAGGGTTGCCAGCTTGGTGTTATTGCTGAGCATCTGCAGTGCTGAGCCGAAGGGGTCGCCCAGGGCTGCGGAGAAGTTCACCTTGTCGGCGTAGTCGAAGTTTCCGCCGCTGTTGAAGTAGGGCAGGATCACGTAGATCGCGACGACGGACCAGAAGACGCCCCACACCATGACCATGGTGGATTCGGCGACGGCGGGGGTGCGCGCCCAGGAGGAGTAGAGCTGCTGCATGCGGGTGCGCATGGGGGCGGGGGTACCGGCGGAGAGGCGCGGCATCAGAATGTCTACGGCGGTGCTCAGCCAGCCGGTGCGGATAAAGATAATCAGGCCGATGGCTGCGGCAGTAACGCCCATATCTTCTTTGACGAAGGCAATGGGTAGAGCCCACCAGCAGGCGTAGGCGAGGTAGCGTGCGCGTTCGGTGCCGCTCACTCGTGAGGCGAGCACCAGGTAGCCGAGGCTCATGGCGAGCAGCGGCACGGCGAAGGCTACTTCATGGAATTGGGCGGCGATAGCTTGCTGAACGCCGAAGCTGAGGGCGAATCCGGCGCCGAGGAGCAGACCGGTGATGGTCGGGATAACGCCCTGAAGTTTTGCGGACTTGAGGTTTTCCGCAGTATCAGCGCCCTCAGTTTTCTGGGCGAGCGCGAAGGCACGCTGAGTGAAGCGCACAATGGCGAAGCTTGCGAAGGCAACCAGGGCGTTCTGCACGACCAGCAGGGTGGTCGGCGAGGGGAACAGCGCGTAGACGGGCCCCAGGAGCACCAGAATCGGGTGGAAGTGGTCACCCCAGAGGTTAAAGTCGGGCCCCTTAATGGGCACGATGGGCACGGAGAAGTGCGAGTACGCCTGCGCCATCTGGGTGAAAATCGCCAGGTCCCAGGAGGGGGTCACCCAGTGCTTCATCTGTTGAAGCGAGTAGTAGGTGTACAGCGCCATGACGGCGGCGGCAAGCAGCAGACCGGGTAGCAGTTCGAGGGGGCGGATGCTCTTGACGCGCTCGGTGAGGGACTGACGCGGCTGTTTCCTGAAGCGCTGAGTACGGCCCGCACCGCTGGCGGCGGTGCTGTTCTTCTGTTCAGGTGCGTCAGTATTCGAGGATGCTTCGTGTGCTTCCGCTGCCATAGGCGTCCTTCTCTCGGGGTGTGTGTCCGGGCTACAGGCGCCCACGGAACGAGTGGAACGCACCGCCTATGTCGTGCCGGTATTGGCGTTCGTTCTCGCTCTACCTTTTAGAGTATCGCATTAGTGGCGTACCTGCCCTTCCTGCACTTTTTGTATCTTGTTCCTCAAATATCTACCCCGGATGTTGCCGCCCGGTTTGGGCGCATAGACTGGTGTGGTGAGTACGTTTCCTTCCTCAACCCCCGACGGTGTCACCCCTGACGGCACGACCCCCGGTAGCCGCCCGGCAGCGGGTGCGCGGCGCATCCGGCATCCTTTGGCGGCAGCTGGTGTGCCCTATGCGCAGGCGCTTGCGGATGTTCCTCGCGAACCGCGCGTTCAGATTCGTACTCTCTCCCCCGCTGTTTCCTTCCTTCCGGGCACTCTGAGCCCGGAGGTGTGCGAGATTGTAATTGAGCCGCATGTTCCGGTGCAGTTGGCGCAGACGCTGGGGTCGCTACGCCGCGGCGCTCAGGATCTTTCGTATCGCGCGCTGAGCCGCGCGGATGATGCCGAGAGAATCTGGTTGACGGCTCGCACGCCGTTTCACGAGTTCCCGGCGGTGCTGTACGCCGAACGATTGGCGCAGCCAGCCGATCTTCCGACGACTCTCCCCGCACTGCATCGTCTGCTGATGCGCCCGGTGCGTATTCGCATCTGGGTTTCTTATAGTGCCGCTGATCAGCAGATGCGGGCGCGAGCCGACCTTCAGGCGCTAGCGCAGGAAATGACGTACTGGCTGGGGTTGCACGACCCCGCCGAGCAGTTTGGCGCTCTATCTTCTTTTGAGTCTCTTCCGCCGCGTATTCAGCAGGCGTGGCGGCAGAATCCGGGGCTCCGCCTCAGCGCCTCGGGGCAGCTGGACCGGCAGATGCTCAACGCCATTGTGGAGCAGCGCATCACCCAGACCGAAGCGTTCAGAACCCTGGGCTGGGTTCTGCGAAAGTACGGCTCCCCCGCCCCTTCGACCGGGTTGGGGCATCAGCCGGAGGGCATGCGCGTCTACCCGAGCGCCCGGACCCTGGCGACGATTCCGACCTGGGATTGGCATCGGGCGGGCGTTGATAAAAGCCGCTACGATGCCGTGTACGCTTACGCTCGTTCCGCCGAGTCTCTAAAAAACATTGCGGCTACAGGCGACATCGCGCTACTGGCGCGGAGCCTGCACGCTGTGCGCGGCGTGGGCCCGTGGAGCATTTCCGAGGCTCTGCAACGCGTGTGCGGGCACCCGGACGCCATCAGCGTGGGCGACTACCATCTGGCGCACGCGATTGGTGAGCTATTCACAGGTCAGCGCACCGATGACGCGGGAATGCTCGCCCTACTGGCACCCTACAGCCCGCATCGGCAACGACTGGTGCGGCTCATGCACGCTTCGGGCTTCTCAAAGCAACGCTACGGGGCGCGCATGAGCATTGAGGATCACCGCGGCCGCTAACGCCCCTGCACCCTACCGAGGTTAAAAGGGTACGGGGCGCCCCTGCCGGTTGTGCCGGCGGGTGCGCCCCGTTCAAACTCTTTTGTGGTGGTGAGCTTACTTCTTCTCTGCAGAGCCCTCTGCTGCTGCGATCTCTGCACGGACCTTGTCCATGTCGAGCTCGCGAATCGAACCGATTACGGTCTCCAGCTGGTCTTCGCGCAGTGCGCCAGCCTGCTGGTACACCAGGATACCGCCACGGAAGCCCATGATGGTGGGGATGGAGGTGATGCCTGCTGCCTGAGCGAGCTGGCCCTGGTCCTCGGTGTCGACCTTGCCGAAAACAATGTCGCTGTGCTTCTCCGAAGCAGCCTCGTAGACGGGGGAGAACTGCTTACAGGGACCGCACCAATCTGCCCAGAAGTCCAGGAAGACGATGTCGTTGCTCTCGACGGTAGCAGTCAGGTTCTGCTGAGTAATTTCAATAGTAGCCATGAGATAAAGCTACACCCTCAAGACCCTAATCGCGAATTGTTCGCCCTGAGATTCAAACATTGTGAAAGATATGACGAATTGCGGTCATAGTAAATACTTTTCGCGGCTGTTTCAGCCGGTTTACGGGCGTGTCGCAAATACTCTGAGGAATGTTCCTGTAGCCGAATGATGGAGGCGCCCGACCCGGCGGGCGAAGCCCCATGGTCGTCCCCTACAGCATCCTGAGGAAAGCACCCAATGCGGGCACCCAGAAAATACGGGCGCAACCATGAAAGACCGTTGCTGTGGAAGACCACTGTGGTGGAAGATTACCGCGGTGGAAAGCCGCTGGGCTGGAAAGCGGCTGCGGAATCCGCTATAAAACTGGTTTTAGATACACAAAAGCCCGGTTACTTTCGTAACCGGGCTATTTGTGGCAGGTGAGGGATTCGAACCCCCGTAGGCAGTGCCAGCTGATTTACAGTCAGCCCCCTTTGGCCGCTCGGGTAACCTGCCGCCTAGCTAGGTGCTAGTTGCTCGCTCAAGCGAACAGAGACTACTCTACAGCAGTTTTAGGGACTTGTACACTTCACATAGGGTTTTGTGACGAAGGTTATATATCTGATTGTATTTATCGTAGCCCGCGCTCTCACCCTAATAAGTAAAGCCGTGAATAAAGCCCTTGCATAAAGCCTGTAAATAAAGCCACCGCCTACAGCAGTTTTAGAAGGAGCGGGAAGGCGTATCGCCATCTTGCTCAAGCAGAAGCACAATCTCCAGGTGCTCCAGGTAGCGGCGCGCCTGCTCCACAGTGCACATGTCACCGGCAATCTCACGCTCCAGGTCACGGCGAACACCGCGGAAACGCGCCACCAGCGAAGGCTCCGTCAGAGTGATACCGATACCGTCAAAGGGAGAAGGCTCAGCATCTTCCTCATGCAGGTCAAGGTGAATATCGTGACAATCAGATTCGTTGAGACGCTCCGCCTCAGGAATACCCTCGGGCTCAGCACCCAAAGAGGTATGCAGGTCGATGAAAAGGAGGGTTTGCAGGTCGCGAGCTTCCTCGCTCGTGCGCAGGTCCGTTGCGGACAGGTTAGGAGTGGTCATATTTCTATTGTCCTCTTTTTAGGTTAGTAACGCCTGTAAAACAGGCCCGTTATTCTGGTAGTTAGCTGTGAACAAGAGCCCCGACCCGGTAGGCTAGTACTAACCGGTGCCAGTAGCACCTCATTCACGAAAGGAAAGCCCATGGCTAGCGAATCCTCATTCGACATTGTGTCCAAGGTGGACAAGCAGGAAGTTTCCAACGCGCTGCACCAGGCGCAGAAGGAAATCTCCCAGCGTTACGACTTCCGCGGCGTTGGTGCAGAAATCGACTACTCCGGCGACAAGATCCTCATCAAGGCAAACGCCGAAGAGCGCGCCCTGGCAGTGCTGGACGTTTTCCAGTCCAAGCTGGTCAAGCGCGGCATCTCCCTGAAGTCCTTGGACTCCGGCAAGCCCTACGCATCCGGTAAGGAAACCCGCATCGAGTGCTCCATCAAGGAAGGCATCGCGCAGGATCAGGCAAAGAAGATCTCCAAGATGATCCGCGAAGAGGGCCCCAAGGGCGTGAAGGCGAACATCCAGGGCGATGAGCTGCGCGTCTCCTCCAAGTCCCGCGATGACCTGCAGGAAGTCATTGCAATGCTCAAGTCCGCCGACCTTGAGGTTGACCTGCAGTTCGTCAACTACCGCTAAGCTCCGGCGAGGCTCTCACCCCTCTCCCCGCCCAGCGCTGGGTGAGGGGAGGCAACTAGAAGCCGAAACGCAAAAGTCCTCGGGGTGGCTACTTCCACAGTAGCCACCCCGAAGACTTTTTGTCTGCTGACCCGTCATCGCGAGTCACAATCGTCACCCCGGGTCATATTCATGCAACGCCATCTTCATGCAGCACCACATTCGCGCCCGGAGATGAGGGTGAGAAAAGGCCTAGTACTGACCCATCTCACGAGCCTGCTGCTGCAGACGCGCAATACGCTGATCCATCGGCGGGTGAGTAGAGAGCATATCCTTCAGCGAACCGAAGGGATTCGCAATCATCATGGCGCTCGCCGCCTCAGCGTTGCGGTTGTTCGGGTCCATCGGGTACATGGACACGCCACTCTCCAGCTTGTGCAGTGCCGAAGCCAGAGCCAGCGGGTCGCCGGTCAGGCGTGCGCCATCCTCGTCAGCATCAAATTCGCGGGTGCGGCTAATAGCCATCTGAATAACCTGCGTAGCAATGGGAGCCAGCATGGCAACCACGAACATGGCGAGAGGGTTCGAACGTTCACCATCGCGGTTGGATCCACCGAACATCGCGCCAAACGAAAGGAACTGGGCAACAGTACCGATAATGGAGGCGATACCCGCCGCCACCGAAGAGGTCAGAATATCGCGGTTGTATACGTGCATCAGCTCGTGGCCGAGCACGCCGCGCATCTCGCGCTCATCCAGCAGCTGCAGAATACCCTCGGTGCAGCACACCGCGGCATTCTGCGGGTTACGACCGGTTGCGAACGCATTCGGGGTCATGGTCGGTGCCACGTAGAGGGCGGGCATGGGCTGACCCGCGCGGGAGGACAGCTCCTCCACAATGTCGTAAAGCACCGGAACCTCTTCACGGCTGACAGGGTACGCATTCATGGAGCGCAGGGCGAGCTTATCGGAGTTCCAGTAGGTGTACGCGACCGAAGCCAAGCTCACCAGACCCATAATCCAGATGAAAAAAGAGGTGCGGAAGGTCGCCGAAAGCAGACCACCGATGAGCAGCATCATGCCCACCATGGAGCCCATCAACAGGGCAGTTTTCAGTCCGTTGTTATGACTGTGCATGGGTATCCTCCTGAGCAAATAGGTCAGCGCGTACAGCGTGTACTTGACTCTATAGAATACGTGCAAGCACCCGCCGGCGCACCTTATGGCGCGCGGATTCACCCAGAGCGTCACCCATATGCCAAAAGCGCACGAAGGATCAGGGAATGGCGCCCGGAATATTCACCAGGGGCACCTGTTCCAGCACCTGCGCCGTAGCAGTCGGAAAAATACCCAGTAGCAGAATCGTGCCGTAAGCACCCAGGAATAGGGTGAAGAGCAGGCCGAGCATCAGCTGCCCCTCCAAATCAAAACCGGTGGTAGTACTGCGGTACTGACCGTAAATCACCGGGGTCACGATGGGCACACCAAAGAGCAGAATCATCAGCAGAATATAGATGGGGTTTGTGAAGTCATACACCATGACCCTATCCTCCTTGATGGTGATCGCCGGTGCGGGTTACTCTAGGTTCTTTGATTGTACGGCATCTCTTCACGCCCGAGGCCAGAGCGAGAAGGGGTGCCACTGAGTGGATGAAAGGGACGCCCCACCGGCTTATTATGAGTTTTTCATAAGATAATGATGAATTTCTCATAATAATGTGTAGACTTAAACCTATGACCGACGCAAAGACAACCTCCGAAACGAAGAAGACCCAGCACCCAGACCATCACAATACCGGCTGCGCCCACACCACCAGCCTGCCCCTGCTCTCCGCAATGAGCCCCGAACAGCTCGAAGAAGCATGGACCACCGGTCTGCGCGCCAAGGGCCGCCGCGTCACCAAGCAGCGCCTCGCCGTACTGCACGCAGTGCAGGAACACCCGCACTCCACCGCCGACACCATCGTGCAGGCAGTCCGCGAGCGCATCCCCGCCATCACTGTTCAGTCGGTCTACGTGATTCTTGCCGACCTGACCGATATCGACCTGCTGCGCAAGTTTGAGCCGCCGGGAACCCCCGCCCTCTACGAAACCCGCACGGGTGACAACCACCACCACGCCTTCTGCGTACGCTGCGGCAAGGTCGAAGACGTGGACTGCGCGGTCGGCTCCGCGCCCTGCCTGACCCCCAGCGATTTTCACGGCATGGCGCTCTTCAGCGCAGACGTGCTCTATCAGGGCGTGTGCGTAGACTGCCAGACCGAGCAGGAGGCGGCGCTCGCCCGCGCTCAGCAGGAAGCGGCAGCGCGCATCCTAGCGGCATAACCCTATAGCCCGGGGATTCGGGCAGGCTCGGTCATGAGCGTTTAAAACCGTTGAGGCGGCGACACAACTCGTGTCGCCGCCTCAACGGTTTAAGGGTTTAAGGTATATGAAGCAGGAACTTAGGCACCCATGCGGGGCTGCGAACCCACAATCTCCAGCAGCTCGCGAATCTGCGCCGCGGTCAGCACGGTGGACGGGTTAATCGCGTTCACCTTCACGCTCGGTGCGCCAATCTCCAGGGCGTAACGCAGAATATCCAGGGCGTTCGCCGAACGCACCTCAATATGGGGGTCCAGTGCCGCAATCTCAATGGGCGAGGTGAACACCAGCAGGCTCTGCGGGTTGCCGTTCTCATCCGGGTCAAACACGAAGGAGGTGCCGGACGGGTCGGCCGGGTCAACGCCCACCAGCAGTACGGACGCCGGGGACACCAGCGAGCCGAGCAGCATCTGCATGTTGTCCTGCACCAGCGCCATCTTCGCGCCGTCATTGCGGGGAGAGGTGACAATCCAGTGCACCTGAGCGCGCTCAATGTAGCACTCGTGATCGGTGCCCGGGTCAACCACAATCAGGTCCAGTGCCTCATTGCTGAGGAAGTCAATGAAGACCTTCATCGCCGGTTCGCGCAGAATCAGCTCGTCACCCTCGGATTCCTGACGTACGTAGCTCTTACCGATATGCTCGGAGGAAGAGAACACGCACAGCGCCTGCATGCCGGTCTCGGGCATGCGAATGACCTGGTGGGTCAGCACCGAGTCGGGGCCCATCGGGTCGGTCTCGGAGGGAATGAGCAGGGAGCCGGTAGCGTCGAGCAGAACGTCACCACCGAGCATCGTACGAACCACGTTAATGAGGGTTCGCTCCTGCACATCGTTACGGAAGGTTTCCAGGGCGGCGACCAGGTACGGGTTCGGAATCTCATGCTCGCTCGAAAACAGCGTCGCGGCGGCAGAGTGGCGGGCGCGCCCCTCCATACGCTCACGAGCCCACTGCGGGATACGCGAAGCATCGCGAGGGAACTCAGCCAGGTGCTCACGCACGTCGGTTGCGGTCAGGGTGCCTTCATTCTTCCAGCTAGCCGGCTCATCGTCACGGTTATAGGAGGCACCCACGCTGAACTGCGGGTTGGGCCAGCCGGTTGCCGCCACCACGATGGAGGCGGTAAACCAGGTGCCGCGGTTACCGTCGTAGGCGGCGCGCTGCAGCTTGCGAACCTCAGCAATAATGGGCGAGCCGTCCTTGAGCGGGCCGATGGTGCCAATGAACTCTTCACCGTCGCGGAATTCACGCACGCGCACGAAAATCTGACCTGCCAGAGGTTTGACGTCCAGCACCATTTCACTCCAGCCCGGGTCAACACTAACGACATCCAGCAGCCAGCTTCCAATGTTATTCAGCGCATCCTGGATGCGCGCGGCGCGGCTACTCGTCTCGGCAAGGCGGGGTTCAGTCATAGTTCATACATCCTTGAGTGTGAATACGGCGCGGCTGGAGGCATCCGTGTTCGGTCGTAGTGTCGGCTTACAGGGTGCCGGAAGAAGCCGTCCCTTCGATTCTAACGAACACAGGCACTCAAAGCAGATAGTTTACGCCGAAAGATATATGCTCTATCTCTCCCTCAGAGCTCTTGGACACGGCTCAATCAGGCACCTTAAAGCCCAATACGCCTAAAGCGCACACTAAAACCGGGGATACACGGCATAGTGAACGCTAAAAGGTTGATAATCTTGAATCATGACGAATTCTCTGCAGGACCTTATCGACGCATCGATCTTTATCTCCACCGAGTACCAGGCTCGACTCGCTGAGCTCGTGGGTACCTCCGAGTGGAACGTGGATTTCACCTCCCAGTCTCTGGATTTTGAGACCACTCCCCCGCTCTCGCTCAAGCCGCACCTGCTGGGCACCGAATCCGAGAACCGCGGTACTTGGATTTGGTCTTGGCAGCAGCTGGGCTACTTCCCCGACTCCGTTGTTTCTGCCGCTATTCAGGCGCGCGAGACCGGTGAGCGTGACGGCCTGACCGAGCTGACCACCGACGAACTGCCTCTCTCCGAGTCCCTGGCACGCCGCCTGACCCTGGCGACCAAGACCGTCAGCGGCCTGTACGCACACTACCCGCTGCCGGCGGGCGCTGGCGTGCGCGCATGGACCCTACTGGAGGGCGCTGAGCTGACCCTTGAAGCACCGACCTACAAGGGTATCGGCCGCGTCATTGCTAAGACCCTGCAGAGCGAAGAGATCCACAACCAGGTTCTGGCGGTGGACTCCTACGCTCAGCAGCGTGGCTTCCACATTGCCTGGGATACCGAGGCAACCGCCGTGCTGACCGCAACCGACGGTGCCCTGCGCCTGTGGTTCGACGAGGGCCGCATCAGCGGCATCGAGCAGGCCGAACCTCAGGTTGGCCCCGAGGTCCTGGAGCAGTGCGCAGCCGCTGCCGCACAGCGTCGCGAATCCCTCGCGGCACTGCGCGCCGAGATTGAGCGCGTGGCAGCCGCTGAGGCAGCCGCACAGAACGCACAGCGCGAGCAGGAGGCGGCAGAACGCGCCGCCGCACGTGCCGAAGCTGAGGCTGAGCGCGCCGTCGAAATTGCCGAGCACGCACCGGTCGCAGAAACCGAGGTTGCCGGCGTTGAGAGCACCGAGAACCTCTACCCCGCCGACGAGGCTCCCTTCGATCAGGATCCGGCAGAGCACGCAGAGCCCGGCCTGGTCACCGTGGAGACCCTGCCCGGCGAGTACGAGGCAGAAGAGACCGAGCAGGCCCGCGTCTACACCGACGAGTCCATTGGCACCGAGCAGCATGCTGACGAGTACGAGACCGTTGAGGCTTCCGTCGAATACGCTGAGGAGCCGGTCGCTGCTGAGCCTGAGCAGCCCGTCGAGGTTGAGCAGGAGGCAGCAGAGTACGAGGAGCAGCACGTGGAACCCATCCGCAACGCTGGTGCAGCTCCCGACCTGCAGGCAGAGCACGAAGAGGCAGCCCGCCGCGAGCAGGCAGAAGCTGCACGCCGCGAGGCAGAGCAGCCCAAGAAGAAGGGCTTCTTCTCCCGCTTCTTCGGCCTCTAAACCGAATACGCAACATTCCTCAGGCGCGGTATCCTCGTGGTGCCGCGCCTGTGGCGTGCCCGGCGGGTAGAGTAGCCTCAGTGCGCATCAATGCCCCCGCTGGCGCATCCCGACGACTAGCATTAGAAGAACGTCACTAAAGAATCAGGTCAGAAGAAGAAACCATGTCAGAAACACAGAAGCACACTACCCGCAACGGGTTTATCACCATCATCGGCACCTACCTTATTTGGGGCATGCTCCCCCTGTATTTTGTGATGATGGCTCCGGCGGGACCGATTGAGATTGTCGTGGCGCGCGTGGTCTTCTCCCTCCTTTTCTGCGCCCTGCTGCTACCGATTTTGCGGGCAACCGCTGACTTCCGCCGCGCGCTACGGGACCGCCGCATCATGCTGGTGCTGACGGCGGCATCGTTCCTCATCGGCGCGAACTGGCTTATATACGTGATGGCAACGACCAGCGGCCACACAATTGACGTGTCCCTGGGCTATTTCATTAACCCGCTGGTCTCCGTGGTGCTGGGCGTGATTTTCCTGCAGGAGCGCCTGCGCCCGGCACAGTGGGTGTCCGTCGCAATTTCCTGTATTGCGGTGCTGATGATGAGCCTCATCTACGGCCAGGTACCCTGGACGGGCCTGGGCGTGGCGTTCTCCTTCGGCATCTACGGTCTGCTGAAGGCGCGCGTCGCCCACGACGTGAGCCCTATCGTTTCGCTATCCCTAGAGACCTTTATCTTGGCGCCCTTCGGCATCGCAGCATTGTTTATTCTCAACGCACAGGGGCAGATGACTCTCTTCAGTGAAGGTCCCGGACACTTCTGGCTTCTCGCCTCCACCGGTGTGGTCACCGTTGTGCCGCTCATGCTCTTTGCGGCGGCAACCAAGGCTCTTCCGCTGTCGATTATTGGCATGGTGCAGTACCTGGGCCCGACCATCCAGTTTGTTCTGGCGCTGACCGTTCTGCACGAGCAGATGAGCGCCGATAAGGTGCTGGGTCTGGGCCTCATCTGGATTGCGCTCATCATCTTCACCGTGGATGCGGTGCGCGCCTCCCGCTCCTACCGCGCCTCCGCGCTGTCCGACCCGGAAACCGGCATGATCCCGCTCGTGCAGGCTGAAGACGTACAGAGCAAGTAGCGCCCCCTCTCCCACCCGTATAAAACACAGTGATGCCCCGCCAGCTAACGCCAGCGGGGCATCACTTTATATCACGCTCACACGCTAAAGCTCAGAACCCTGAGCCTCAGCAGCATCATCGAGAGCATCCAGATCCGGATGACGGTGCAGGTTCAGCAGAGCCAAACCCAGACCACCCCAAATGATCAGGATTGCCACAACGAGCATCACAATTGCAGAGATAGACATGAGGGCTCCTAACGGGTAACGGTCGAATCAACGTGGCCGTGCTCAACCTGACCGGCAATCACCGGAGGTGCCGGAGGCTCTTCAGCCGCACGAGACTTCTTCGACCAGGGCAGAAGAGAAACAACAATCGCGCCCACCAGAATCAGCGCGCTCATGCCCCAACCAAAGATTGCCAGCAGATCCGTGGGGTAACCCTCATAGGGGGTTGCCACAAGCTTAATGACGCTCTGAATCAGGGAGTAGCCCAGAACCAGCGGGGTCACGACAGCCAGCAGAATCATCCAAATCTTGCCGACCTTGATGGAGGAGTAACGGTTCAGGTGCTCAGCCAGAGCGGGCAGCGCGCGCACCACATACGCCACAACGATAATGGCGCACAGACCAGCAGCCAGAATACCGAAGAGGTTCACGAAGTTATCGAGAATATCCAGTACGTACAGACCGGTGGTGGTCGGCATCAGCAGCAGCGAAATCAGAGCCATCGGAACAATCACCAGAGTGGTAGATGCCAGACGGGAGGTCGCGAACTTATCCTGAATACCCGCAATAATCACCTCAAGAATCGAAATAAGGGAGGTGAAACCAGCAAAGAGCAGGGAGCCGAAGAAGAGGATACCAATCAGCACGCCACCGGGCGCCTGAGAAATAATGGTCGGGAACGCAATGAACGCCAGACCAATACCGCTGGTCGCAACCTCGCTCACCTGGGTGCCAGCAGCCTGAGCCATGAAGCCCAAAGCAGCGAACACACCGATACCGGCAAGAAGCTCAAAACCGGAGTTCGCGAAACCAACCACAGCACCGGAACCGGTCAGGTCAGTCTTAGGCTTCAGGTAGGAAGAGTAGGTGACCATAATGCCGAAGCCAATGGACAGCGAGAAGAAAATCTGGCCGTACGCAGCAACCCACACCTCCGGGTTAGCCAGGGAGTCCCAGCTGGGGGTGAACAGAGCATTCAGACCGTCCACAGCACCGGGCAGGGTCAGCGAGTAAATCACCAAACCAACGAACATGACCAGCAGCAGCGGGATAAAGATAATGTTGGCTGCGCCCACACCCTTCTGAACGCCCAGAGCCATCACAGCAAGCAGAACGCCCCACACCAGCACCATAGGAATCAGGACGTTCATGTTGAAGTCCAGGGAGACGCCGGGATCCTTTGCAACCTTCAGGAACTCACCCTGGAAGAACGCCTTCGGGTTATCGCCCCACTCATTGGTGAAGGAGAAAACCATGTAACGCAGAGCCCACGCCACAATAGCGGCGTAGTAGATAGCAATCACGAAGTTAATACCCATGTGCCACCAGCCGATGAACTCGGTCTTACGGTTCAGACGGCGGAATGCCAGCGGGGACGACGCACGCGCACGGTGACCGATCGCGTAGTCAAAGAAAAGGAAGGTCAGACCGGCGGTCAGCAGGGCGACAATGTAGGGAATCATGAAGGCGCCGCCGCCGTTATCAAATGCGATGTAGGGGAAACGCCAAATATTGCCCAGACCAACAGCAGAACCGATGGCGGCAAAGATAAAGACGCGACGGCTAGAGAAGCCTTCGCGCTTCGTGGGCGCCTTAGGGGTAGATGCTCCCATAGTTGTAAACCTCGAATGTGTGGGGACGCGGATGGTTGGTGCGAGAATAACCCGTCGGGGTGGTGGGGCTCTGCTCGCGTCCAGAAATAGTAAACGGCTCTCCAACACGGGTTGGGAGTGGGAGCCGTTAGAGGTCTGAGGGGTGGATGTGTACCTCAGGCATGCCTATAAGGATTACCTTAAAGGCATATGGTGGTCAAGAAGACCCCAGCATGCGGAAGCTTTCGGAGGGTGAGAGCAGCCCCAAACCACCCCAAAAACCGGCACTGACTAGTCGTAACACAGAAAATCCCCGCCGAATCCGGGCAGATTCAGCGGGGGTTTTGAAGTATGAGACACCCGAAAATCGTTAGATTCGGGTACACGCTACAGGGCGGATTTTAGCCTTCGCGGTGAACCACAGCGTGCGCGAAGGACTCCAGCGCAGCCTTCGCGGTGGACTCGGGCAGCGGAGCAATCGCAGCGATTGCGCGATCCGCCCAGTCGTAGGCAATCTGCCATGCTTCCTGGGTGACCGGGTGGGCGGCGAGCGCCTCCACGGCTGCTTCCAGTGCCTCGTCGGAGCTCAGGTCGGCATCCAGCAGGGCGCGAACAGCAATAGCGGATTCGTCGCCGGCGGCTACCGCACGGTCCAGCAGGATGGTCGGCAGGGTCGGCACACCCTCGCGCAGGTCGGTGCCGCGGGTCTTACCGCTGGTCTTGCCGTCGCTCACAATATCGATGACATCGTCTGCCAGCTGGAATGCCACGCCGACCAGCTCGCCGTACGCCTTGACCATGGAGATAACCTCTTCGGAAGCGCCCGAAAGCAGGGAGCCGTACTCGCCGGCTGCGGCAATCAGGGAGCCGGTCTTACCCTCAATGACGGCAATGTAGTGGTCGAGCAGGTCCTGGCCCTCGCGGGGGCCGGTGGTTTCGAAGAGCTGGCCGAGCACCAGACGTTCGAAGGTCTGGGACTGAATCTTCATGGGGCGGGTGCCCAGCTCGGACACCAGCAGGGATGCGCGGGAAAAGATCAGGTCGCCGGTGAGAATCGCGACGGAGTTGCCCCAAATCATCTGGGCGCTGTCCACGCCGCGGCGCTTGGGGGCATCGTCCATGACGTCGTCGTGGTAGAGGGTTGCCAGGTGGGTCAGCTCAACGACCACGGCGGCTTCAATGACCTCGTCGTTGATTTCGCCGTCTACGGCTGCGCAGAGCAGAGCCAGCAGGGGGCGCACGCGCTTGCCGCCCGCGGAGAGCAGGTGGCGGGACGCGACGTCCGCCAGGTGGTCGGTCTGTGCGATTGCCTCTGCCAGGCGTTCCTCAATACGCGCGAGAGAGGAGAGAATCTGCGGACCCAGCTTGGGGTCTGCGGCGATGAGTTCGAAGCCTGCGGGAAGCTTCAGGTCGAGGTCTCCCAGCAGGTCGGTTGCGGCGATGGGCTGCTCTGCGTTGCTCACGGTGTCTTCTATCTTCTTGGTGTTGGTGTCTTCAGTGGTATTAGTGTCTTCGGTGGTGTGTGAACGCGGTGTTTAGGCGCTATGTGCTTCGGGCTTGAAGGCGCGGTGAATTGCGACAATACCGCCGGTAAGGTTGCGGTACTGTACGGAGGTGAAGCCCGCCTCCTTGAACTTCTGCGCCAGTTCCTGCTGGTTGGGCCAGGCGATGATGGACTCGGCAAGGTATTCGTAGGATTCGGGGTTGGAGGAGATTGCGCGGGCGATCGGCGGGATCGCCTTCATGATGTAGTTCTTGTAGACCGCGCCGAAGGGGGCGAAGGTCGGGGTGGAGAATTCGAGGATGACGATGCGTCCACCGGGCTTGAGTACGCGGTAGATTTCGCTCAGTGCCTTGGGGTAGTTGGCGACGTTGCGCAGGCCGTAGGACATGGTCACTGCGTCGAAGGTTTCGTCGTCGAAGGGTAGGGCGGTGACGTCTGCCTGCACGAAGGTCATGTCGGGGCGACGGCGGCGGCCCACGTCGAGCATGCCTTCGGAGAGGTCTGCTGCGATGACATCCACGCCGGCGTCGGCGAAGGGTTCGGAGGAGACGCCGGTACCTGCGGCTACGTCCAGCACTTTCTGGCCGGGGTGTGCGTCGACGGCTGCGACTGCCTGCTTGCGCCAGTAGATGTGCTGGCCGAGGGAGAGGATGCCGTTCATGAGGTCGTAGCGTTCAGCGACGGTATCGAACATGGCGGCGATATCGCTGGTTTTCTTGTCTAGGGTTGCGCGGTTGGCGCGGGTGTTCTTCTCTGCGTTCACGCTCTCAATTGTGGCATGGAGGTTAGGGGATTCGATAGTTGGGTGAACCGTAGTTGCGTCATGTGGCGCGCTAAGGGATGTGCCGGAATGGTTTTTGAGTCGCTAATTCGGGGTTTTATTCAGTTTTTGGGGGTGTAAATTATTCATATTCAGCAAAAATTTATGAATATTTATGTATATACTTGCATTTTTTAACATAGGCGCGCACAATAGACCATAGATTTCATAGAGCACACCCCACACAGGAGCATCCCAATGAACACCGCAATCCTCAAGAAGGCATCCCTTAAGCCCCTCGCACTACTGGCAGTACTGCCCCTAGCGCTGACCGGCTGCGTCTCCACCGCCAACGAGAACTCCGACGCCAACGGCGAGGTCAGCCTCGTCAAGTCCGGCACCCTCAGCGTCTGCACCAACACCCCCTACAAGCCCTTCGAATACGAAGAAAACGGCACCATCGTCGGCCTGGATGCAGACATCGCCAACGCTATCGCCTCTGATCTGGGCGTGAAGGCTCAGCTGACCTCCATCAGCTTCGAGGGCCTGGACTCCGGAACCGGCCTGGCCACCGGTCAGTGCGATATCGCCCTTGCGGGTATCGGCGTGACCGACGAACGTAAGAGCAAGATGGAATTCACCACCGTCTACTTCGACGACAACCTGGCAATCCTGGTCCCCAAGGGTTCCTCCATCACCTCCGCCGCAGACCTGAAGGGTGTCAGCGTTGGTGCGCAGCAGGCAACCAGCGGTGAAACCTACGCCAAGGAAAACGGTGCAGAGGTCATCCAGTACGAAGACACCTCCCTCATGTTCTCCGCCCTGAAGACCGGTCAGGTCAAGGCAGTCGCAGCGAACCTCTCCGTGGTATCCGAGGCACTGACCAACGACCCGGACTCCTTCAAGATCGCCTACCAGGATTCCGAGAACACCGAGCAGATTGCCGCAGCAGTTTCCTCCAACAACAAGGCACTGCTGACCAAGGCAAACGCTACCATCGCCAAGCTCAAGGAAAACGGCGAACTCGACAAGATGAAGGCCAAGTGGGTTGGTGCCACTTCCTCCACCTCCGCGAGCGCCTCTTCCTCCGCTTCCTAAGCATCTAGCCGGTTAGTCTCTCCCCCAATTCAGGAGTACCCTTATTACTTTTGGGTTGGGGGATTCTCCGGCCTCTACCCTTGTGAGCGTATAAAACGCTCTTGACCGAACAGCACACGGATAAGAAAGCGCATGTCCTCTAAACTCTCACCCCGTCAGAAGCAGAAGCTCTTCCGCTACGCACAGTACGCCCTTCTGGCAGTTATCGCTCTGGCAGCCATTCTTTTGGCTGACTGGAAGACCCTCAGCCAGCAGGTATTCAACCTGGACGTTGCGGCTCAGCAGTTCCCCGACGTCATCACCGTGGCGTTAAAGAACACCCTGCTGTACACCACCTTGGGCTTCATTGTGGGCCTCTCCGGCGGTCTGCTGCTGGCGCTCATGCGTATTTCCTCTATCGCTCCCTACCGTTGGATTGCGACCCTGTACGTGGAGCTTTTCCGCGGCATCCCGGCGCTGCTGGTCTTCTTCGCGTTCGGTTACGGTATTCCCCTGGCGTTCAAGATCCGCTTCGTGGATAACCTGATTCCGGTGACCCTGTCCCTGGGTATGGTTTCGGCAGCCTACATTAGTGAGGTTCTGCGTGCGGGCCTGCAGGCGATCCCGAAGGGCCAGATGGAGGCGGCACGTTCCCTGGGCATGTCCCACACTCGTGCGATGATTTCGATCATTATTCCGCAGGCGTTCCGCGTGGTTCTGCCGCCGCTGACCAACGAGGTTATCCTGCTGACCAAGGACTCCTCCCTCGTGTACCTGCTGGGCGTGACGGTTTCTCAGTACGAGCTGGCGAAGTTCGGTCGTGAGGGTCTGACCGCCGCTAACGCGGGTCTGACTCCCCTGGTGGTTGCGGGTCTGTGCTACCTGATTATCACTGTTCCGCTGGGCCAGCTCTCCGCATATTTTGAGCGCCGCACCCAGCTTGCGGGCCGCAAGTAAGCGCAACGACAGATACGGATTACGGAAGATACTATGACTGCTTCAACTTCATCCATGGCCGCCTCCTCGGTGCGCATTTCTAACCTGCACAAGTCCTACGGCAAGGTTCAGGTTCTCAAGGGCATTGACATGCAGGTCGAGCCGGGCGAGGTCGTGTGCCTTATTGGCCCTTCGGGTTCCGGTAAGTCCACCCTGCTGCGTTGCGTGAACCTGCTGGAGGAGCCGAATGACGGCACCATCATGGTGGGCGATACCGAGGTCACCGACCCGGACGTAGACATTAACCGCGTGCGTACCCACATGGGTATGGTGTTCCAGCAGTTCAACCTGTTCGGTCACCTGAACATTCTGGATAACTGCACGATTGCTCAGATTAAGGTTCTGGGCCGTTCCAAGGCGGAGGCGGAGGCGGTTGCCCGCGAGCAGCTCGCCAAGGTTGGCCTGGAAGGTAAGGAAGACCGCTTCCCGGCTCAGCTGTCCGGTGGTCAGCAGCAGCGTGTGGCTATTGCGCGTGCACTGTCCATGCACCCGGATCTGATGCTTTTCGACGAGCCGACCAGTGCGCTCGACCCGGAGATGGTCGGCGAGGTTCTGAGCATTATGCGCAACCTTGCTGACGAGGGCATGACCATGATCGTGGTGACTCACGAGATGGCGTTCGCCCGCGAGGTCGCCGATAAGGTCGTCTTCATGGCCGATGGTGTGGTCGTGGAGGAGGGCCCCGCCGATCAGGTGATTGGCAACCCCCAGCACGAACGTACTCAGGCTTTCTTGGCGCGCGTGCTCGATCCGACCCACGCCGTAGTAGACTAGTACTAGCTCTTGAAAAACGTAGCGGGCGGTGCTGTACGAAACATTCTGTTTCGCGCAGCACCGCCCGCTTTTTAATGCTCTATGTCGCGGCTACTTGGGTTCTAGACCTCTTCGACGTCAATATTGACCTTGGGTTCGGGGTGCGATTCGCCGGTCAGCATGGTCACCAGCAGGGTGGAGTCCTTCACGGCGCGCAGGGAGTGCAGCAGCTTAGCGGTCACGTGAATCGGCTTGCCGGGCACCAGGGTAATATCGCGGTCCTTCACGTGGAAGATAACCTCGCCCTTGAGCACCTGCACGAAGATGGGGTGCACGCTGTGGTGCTCGTGCCAGGACTGGCCTGCAGCCAGTTCCATGAGGGTCAGGTTGCCGCCGTCGGCATCAACAATCTTGCGAGCCTGGGGCTTATCTTCAAAGGGGGTCAGCGCTTCGGTGAGCTGAGGGAATACGAGGACGCGGCCTTCATGGGTACCTGCCATGGTACGAACCTTTCTTTTCAGGGATGAGTGAAAGGGGGCGCGCACCCCCTCCCTATATTTGGTATATAAAATACTAAATTAGTTATATTGTATTCCCCTCCCCGCAACAGGACAATACCTCAGCTCACACCGAGCCAAAACACCCCGGGCTAAAACACCCCGCGCAGGGAGGGGAACAACATTATTTACTGATAACTCCACACCTTCGAATAGGCGGAGCGATTACTATTACGCGGGCGCAACAGGTTCACCATCAACGCCGTCGTACCAAAGCTCACCGCAATAATCATGCAGGTCGCCGCGGTAAACGCACCACCGGGAATCGGCGCAAAAATCGCGATCAGATACAGGATGACCGCGCAGAACGACAGGAACAGCGTCGCAATCGTCATCAACGGCACCAGCACCAAACCGCCACGCGCCGCCACCGCAAAATCTGCCGGACGTACATAACGCAGCACGCCCATACCCACAACCGTCCAGATGGCGGTGACCAGGATAGCGGTCACCACATCCGCTGGGCGGTGCCAACCATTAATAATCGTGGAGGCACCCGTCAGGCAGGTAGCAAACGCCGCGCAGAGAGCCACCGTGGGCCGCAAGAAACGAGGCGCCGCAAGGAAGAGCGCCGCGCCAGCCGCCGCGGCGAAGGTCGTGTGGCCGCTGGGTGCCGAGTTGCTCAGCGCCTCCTGAACACCCAGGTCGGGCTTCACAATCAGATAGTGCTTGAGCAGATACGTACTCGTCACCGCCGCAGCCGCGACCAGCACACCAATCAGCGAGGGCAGGAACCGGTGTTTCCAAATCAGCACCGCAACCAGACCCAAAACGGCAATCACGCCGACAACCACAGGAAGAGAATCCAACGCGGTCAGGGTCGGACCGCGGTAGCTCTTGAACTGGTGTGCGTACTCGGTGTACGCCTGCTCATCAACCTGCTGGCCGGTCGCCGTGTAAATGAAGAACACGAACGCACCGTAGAGCGTCAGACCCAAGAACAGCAACGCCATCACGTGACGCATCAAAACGCCGGTACTCGGAAGGTGGTGCCCCTGCTCTTCGCCGGGACGATCCACCGGGCGGCCCGAAGCATCCACGGGAACCTGACCGGTCTGAACATACGCACCGTTCGGGTAGGCGGCGGCAGGATACGCCTCGGGAGGATAAGCCACCGGTTGCGGAGGCGCCTGCGGGGGCATCTGCGGAGGAAGCGGCTGCTGCGCACCCATCTGAGGCGTACCCATTTGGGGGGCACCCATCTGATTGTTCAGCGGAAAACTGCTCACCGGAGGCTTCGGCGGATCGAGACGGCGAGTAGCCTGCATCGGCTCATCCGCACCGTAGTGCCCCTGGGAAGCACGTTCCTGCGGCGAGGGAATCGTCTCAGGAATCTTAATCGGGGCGCGGTAGGCGCGCGGCAGAGGACGGGTCGCACCAATAACCTCTGTATGTTCGGGGTGCGAAGAAATAACTTCGGTATTCGCGGATTCAGCGTTCGCGGAACCTGCCGGCGCAGCTTCGTTAGCCGGCGATGAACCGTAATCGGTCAGAACTTTCGTACGGTCATCGCTGTGCCCCGCAGCGGGGGTAGCCGTTTCGTGAGCGTTAAGCACCTCAGTAGGATCCTGATAGTCAGAGAGCACCGCAGTCGGGTCCTGATAGTCAGAGAGCACCGCAGTCGGGTCCTGATAGTCAGAGAGCACCGCAGTCTCATCAGAGGAAAACACTGTAGTGGGCGCGTCATCAGAAGAGTGAAGAGCGCGAGTAGCGTCCAGGTTCTCCGAATCGCCCCAACCGGGGTTCCCCGCACCTGTTGTTTGCGCCTTTGATGTCTTCTTCATAACCTCTTCCGTACCTTCTGACCCTCATGTCTGTTAGCGGTATTCGCCCTGCCGGTACCCACTGTTTGGGCGGTAGCCCCCAAGCTACCGTTTTCTCATACCACAGCGCCGGTTCTCTGGGGCGAATAACTACCTACTATTCCAGGTTAAGCTATGAAAAACTAAAGTTTTTTCGACCATAACCTGAGAGTTTCCAGAGAATGCATAACAGGGTGCGAGCGCGCCCACCCGGCACCAGAATGCTATGGTGAGCTCATAGCGCATCGAAGAAGGGCAGATACCTTGAACACCAGTATGAGCGTGCCGCCTCTCGGCTACGGTTTTCACCTCACGAACACTCCCCTGTCGCCGCTGCAGGAGGTTCTGGAGAACCTGTTCACGGTCGAAATTCCGATGACGGTCACTTTCCGCGGGGTCAATAGCCGCCAGAGCGCGCTGATTCACGGCCCGCATGGCTGGGGCGAGTTCGCGCCCTTCCTCGAGTACGGCGCGCAGGAGTCTGCCGCGTGGCTTGCCTGCGCGTTGGAGGCGGCGTGGTTGCCCGCCCCGGAGCCGGTGCGTACGCGCATCCCGCTGAACGCAACCCTGCCGGCGGTACCGGCGGAGCGTGTTCCGCAGGTGCTCGCCAAGTACGAGGGTGAGATTCAGGAGCTCAAAATCAAGGTGGCTGAGAAGGGGCAGAGCCTCGCTGACGATATTGCGCGTGTGGCGGCGGCGCGAGATGCACTCCCGAATGCCCGCCTGAAGGTGGACGCGAACATGGGCTACACCCTCGGCGGCGCCCTTGAGGCGCTGCGCAAGCTCTGCGAGTATGGCATTATTTACGCCGAGCAGCCGGTGGCATCCATTGAGGACATGGCGGCACTCCGCTTCGCCATCGCTAAGGAGGGGCTACCCGTCCGCATTGCCGCGGACGAGTCGATTCGTAAGGCGGAAGACCCGCTGAAGGTGGCCCGCGCAAACGCCGCGGACCTCATGGTTATTAAGGCAGCGCCGCTGGGCGGTGTACGTCGTGCGCTCGCGCTGGTGGAGCAGGCGCAGCTTCCGGCGGTGGTTTCTTCTGCGCTGGAGTCTTCGGTGGGTATTGCCACCGGTGCCTCTCTGGCGGCTTCCCTACCGACGTTGAGGTACGGGTGCGGTCTGGGTACGGTCTCCCTCATGGCTGAGGACGTCACCGATGAGCCGCTCATCGCCCGCGACGGGTTCATGGACCTGCATGTCATCACCCCCAGCCCGCAGCACCTGGAGCGTCTTGCCACCGATGAGCAGACCCGCCAGTGGTGGGTGGAGCGCATCACTGCCTGCTACCGGGTACTGGAACGCGCCTGCGGGCTGTAAAGACTGTAGTTGTCAAGGTCGCACCTGTGAAGGGTAACCATAACTGAATGAAAAACCTTACGGCATTAGAATGATACGGTGACTGAAAACCGCTCAACCCCCGCCATGCTCACCGCAATATCCGTGCTCGATTCGCTGATTCGTGCCGGTATGCGGCATGTTGTCGTGTCTCCGGGATCGCGCAGTGCACCTCTTGCGTACGCTATTGCCACCGCCGCTGAAGCCGGCGCGCTCATTGCGCACGTGCGCGTGGACGAGCGAAGTGCAGCCTTTACCGCCCTGGGTATCGCCAAGGCGTCCGGCCAGCCGGTGGGTCTGGTGTGCACCTCCGGTACGGCTCTGGGCGAGTACATGCCCGCCGTCATGGAGGCGTACCACGCCGGTGTGCCCCTGGCGGTGCTGAGCGCGGACCGCCCGGAGCGTCTGCGCGGTAGCGGCGTGAATCAGACAACCCGTCAGGCGAGTTTCTTCCATCCTTTTGTGCGTGCTGAAGCCGATCTGACCTCCTACCCCGAGCAGGTGGAGGGCGAACAGACTCAGGCTTTTGCCGCCTGCCTGAATGCGCTGACCGGTCGTAGCGCCGAGCACTGGCGCAAGCGGTCGGCTGAGCCTATTGGCCCGGTGCACCTGAACATTTGTTTCGATACGCCACTGACCCCCTCGGGTCGTTTTGCGCAGATGCTGCCGCAGTGGGCGCAGAGCCTGCTGGAGGATTACGACCCGCAGGCTGAGGGTCGCGCCCGCGCCGCCCGTGCTGAGGGTTCCGGGCTCTCCAGTGCCGAGCAGCGTTGGCTTCTGGATTCTTTGGAGGCGCAGGCGGACCTGGCGGAGTTCACCCCGGCGCACCGCACCGTGGTGGTTGCCGCTGACGGTGCCGGTGAGTTTGCGGCGGAGTTCGCGCGCGTGCTGAACCTGCCACTGTTTGCGGAGCCTTCCTCTGAGGCGCGCCACGGCGCCACCTCGATTCCTCACTACCCACAGCTGCTCGGCGATGAGTCTTTCGTGCCCGCCGCGCAGATTGAGCGTGTGGTGCTCTTCGGTCACCCGACACTTTCGCGCCCGATTACGGCACTGCTGGAACGCGAAGATATTCAGTGCGCGTTCTACGCCCCGCGCCGCGCCAGCTGGTACGAGCCGGGCGCTCGCTCTTTCGTGGAGCTGTCGTCCCCGCACGAGCTTGCCGAGTTTGCGTGCGCATCCTCTGCTGCCGCTGATGAGCTGGTGGACGAGCTGAGCTGGCTGGATCAGTGGGTTGAGCCCGCCCGCGAGCTACAGGATGAGTGCCTGCACGCCATTGCCGCCTACGAGCACTCTGATTCTGCAGGCTCCGTAGATTACACCGATTACCGCAACCGCACCGCTGGCCGCTCCTACGCCCGCCGCGTCTGGCAGGATGCGGTGGCTCAGCGCCGCCTCATGGTGCTGGGCTCCTCAAACCTGGTGCGTGATTTGGATGCGGCAGCCCCCGCCCTGGGCGATCCCGCCCCCGCGCGCGTGTTTGCGAACCGCGGTCTTGCCGGTATTGACGGCACCATCGCGACCGCTATTGGTGTGTCTCTGTCGGGCTACTACCCTGCGGGCGTGGATGAGAACTCCCGCCCGGTCATTGGTGGTGCCGCCCTGCCGGTGACCCTGCTGTGCGGTGACCTGACCTTCCAGCACGATGTGTCCTCGCTGAACCTGCCGAATACTGAGCTTCTGCCCGAACTACGCGTTGAGGTCTTTGACGATGCCGGCGGCGGTATTTTCACGACCCTTGAACACGGCGATATGGCTCGTCAGGAACAGTTCACCGCCGCTGTGGATCGTTTCTTCACGGTGGCTGCCGCCCCGAATACTGATTTGGCGCGCATGGCTGCCGGTTTTGGGACCGAATCGGGCGTTGAGGTGCGCATTCACACACCTTAAAGCCGTTTCTCAAGGTTGCAGGCTAAGCCCCGTGCGCAGGGTTGACCGATATACTGAAAACTACCTGTGCCGTAGCCTTCCGTGGCTGAAAGCTAGCCGGTTGTAGCGGTTTCACTCGCCGCTACATTCGCGTTTTCCTGCGCGCCTGCTGACGTAAGGCACCCTATCTATCATTGATTGACATTCACGCTCTTGCCGCTGATGAACACCGCACGCGACCCGAGGTTTTACCCCGGTGAGCCGGGTGCATGCGGCGGACGTCGCTCCCAAGGATTCTCATGAGCTCACTCGATATTATTGTTGCCGTCCCCTCCGGAGCCGGTTGGGTTCCCGTACACGCCATGGCGGAGCTTCTCGGCCGCTACACCGGCGGTACCGTACACACCGTGGATGTGGGCGCATCCCTCAGCAAGGAAACGAAGCTTCTGGCGCGTCTGCCCCGCCTCAAGGGCGGTTCCAAGCGCTGCCTGGTGATTGCTTCTGATCCCGGTCAGCTGTACGCCATTTCGCAGCGTTCCTTCGCGTTCCGCCGCTACGGCGCGATCTACGGCTGGGTCATTGATAGCTTCTGGGATGACCGTATTCCCGCGGTGGCTAAGTCCTCCACCTACGACCGTATTTTCGTTGCGGACGTTGATGACGTTCAGCCCTGGACCGTTGCGGGCGTGAAGACTCCCGGCGTTCTGCCCTGGGGTGCGGATGTGTGGAGTGCGTTCTCTGACCGTCTGGCTGCGCTGGAGTCGAAGAGCACCGACCTGCTGCGCGTGGGTCGTCAGCCCGCCGCCTACGAAGATGACGAGGCGACCGCCGCCCTCGCCGCCGAGCTGGGTCTGAGCTTTGAGGGCCGCCCGCCCTTCGGCGCAAATGACCGCGAGTCGGCTCAGCATCTGCAGGATTCGCTGAACCGCGCGAAGTTCCTGCTGGCGTTCTCCACTTCGGTCAGCCCGGCACCGTACACTCACCCGACCAAGGAGTACATTACCGGCCGTTGGACCGATGCCCTGGCTTCGGGCGTGACTGTGGTCGGCAAGGTTCCGAACACCACCACCGTACGTGAAATTCTGTGGGATGGCGCGACCATCGACATTGATCACGCGGATGCACGCGCGGGCCTCGCGCAGGTTGCCAATGCGGTCTCGCGCTGGACCCCCGCGCAGGGTGAACAGCAGATTCGTCAGGCACTGCAGCACCTGGATTGGCGTCACCGTTTTGTTCAGCTGTGTGAGGCGATGGGCGATGTCCCGGCTTCTTTGACGGCTGATTGCGAGGCAATGCGCGCCCAGTACGTTCAGCGCTAAAACGTAACCCTCGCTGAAGATGTATAACAGCTGAGGGCATAGAAAGGTGAGGGCTGGTTTCTATCACAGAAACCAGCCCTCACCTGTATTTATGCCCCATGAGGCATGTTGCATATAGGGTTTAATACGAAGCCTGACCCAGAGTAATCGGACCCGTAAAACCACTGGTATCCGGGTGTTCCGCATCCAGGTACGCCCCCACGGGTGCATTCTCAAGCTGAGCCAAACGATCCAGTAGAAAACGCGTAGCACCCGGCGCGTACGGCAGCTTATACATTGCCGCGGTCGTCGCCTCGTCATCACGATCAAGAGTGGAGGAACGAATCAACTCAATCGCAGTCACCATGGTGTTACGCTCACGCTCCACGAAGGTGCGGTCCACCGGCTCACCGTTACCGGGCACAAACACGCGGTAGCGATCAAATTCGAGCACGGCACCGAGAGTATCGATCCAACGATCGGGGAAAGAATCCTCAAAGTAGGGGTCGGTGCCCTCTTCAATCAGACCGCCCATGAAGAGCACGTCTTCAATGCCGACCAGGATATCACCGTCGGTGTGACCGGGCCCCATATACATCAGGGTTGCGCTACGCTCACCCAGGTCAATGGGGGTAAAGGTAATGCCGTCACCGCTATTGGCGACCAGGCGGTTGGGAACAATAATGTCGGTGGCTGCACCCTGGTGGTGTGCCATTTCCGGTTCAAGCGTCTCGACATAGGGACGCTGCGCCTCACCGTATTTACGAATTGCACGCGCGGCGCGAGGATGCGCCCAGAATTCTTCGGCACCCATTGCCGCGAAAACATCATTACCGAAGAAACGCTCATAGTGACCGTGAGTGTTCACGACGGTGATAGGAAGGCGCGTGAGACGGCGAACCTCATCATAGATTTCGGTTGCCTGACGGGGACCTGCGCCGGTATCCACGACAAGTGCCCGTTCCAGTCCGAGGACCAGTCCGGTGTTCAGTCGGTAGTTGTCGGTCGCAATACGGTACACGCCGTCTGCGAGTTCAATAGTACGAGCCATAGATACAACCCTACTGGAATTTTTGGCGCTTGCGGGACTATTCGGCCTTCTGAAGAACATATTTTTGCACTATTGCACGCCACTAAGGGGATAAAAGTACATCATTCTGCACAATTTCGCCTCTACGGACAGCTGACACGTGATGCTTGACAACCTCTGTAGATTGATTCTTTAGCCGCCGCCCAGGTCAGCCCGCCAACTTCGGAACGGCACCCAGGTCAAGACCGAGTAAGGACGAGAAAATCACGCCCTATAGGATAGGAGTATGACTTCTTCGCCTACCCCGTCTTCTAACCCCTCAGCTCAGCCGTTCCCCAGCGGTACCGGACGCTACGCCCCCTCCCCCTCGGGGGACTTGCATCTGGGCAATTTGCGTACCGCTATTTTGGCGTGGGCAATGGCTCGCCGCGGTGACAAGCCCTTCTATCTGCGCGTGGAGGATCTGGATCGCGTGCGCCCGGGCGCCGCGGAGCGTCAGATTGCTGATTTGGCGGCACTGGGCCTGGATTGGGATGCAAGCCCCGGCGCTTCCTCAGAGACTGTCAACGGTCAGGAAGCGGGCGTACTGTATCAGAGCACGCGCCTTGCCGCCTATGAGAAGGCGGTTGCGCAGCTGCGCGAGGCAAACCTCGTCTATGAGTGCTTCTGTACCCGCCGCGAAATTCAGGAGGCTTCGAGTGCCCCACACGGTGCGCCGGGCGCCTACCCCGGTACCTGCCGTGAGCTGAGCAAGGCGCAGCGGGAGGAGCGCCGTGCTCAGCGTCCGCCGGCTCTGCGTCTGCGTGCCGAGTGCACAAGCTACACGGTGCAGGATGATTTTTACGGCACCTACACCGGCCTGGTGGATGATTTTGTGCTGGTACGCAATGACGGCACCTACGCCTATAACCTAACCTCCGTGGTGGACGATGCTTTTGTGGGGGTTGAGCAGATTGTGCGCGGTGACGACCTGCTCCCCTCGGCGCCTCGTCAGTCGTATTTGGCGCAGCTTTTGGGTTTGACGCAGCCGCGTTACGCTCACGTGCCGCTGGCACTCAACGAGGAGGGTAAGCGCCTGGCGAAGCGTGACGGGGCGGTAACCCTGCCGCAGCTGCGTGAGGCCGGCGTTGAAATCCCGACGATTTTGGGGTGGATTGCCGCATCTATTCCGGTGTATAACGCTGATGGCTCCGCCCATTCCGCGGATGTCCCGGTGCCTAATGCGGCAGCGATTTTGGAGCGTTTTGACCCGGCTCGTATGGCTGCTAAGCCGTGGGTCGTGAGGGATCTCTAAGGCTCTGTGACAGTGTCTTGTAACAGTTCAACACTCCGAACGGCTTTTAAATTTTTCGTTTAATTCGTTTTAGATGCATATGCCATTGAGCGTTTGCGTTGCTTTTCAACTACATATCTTTCACTCAAGTGCCCGAAACCCTGAAATCCAGGGATTTTTCGGGCACTTTTTCGCACACGCTCCCACATTGCCCCACCTGTACGACCACAAAATTTACACAGCAAATACATATTTATTCCACAGCTTCTCATTCCTAAGCGTCAAATAGACTTTATTTTCAAGCCCTCAAAGCCTAGACTGTATCCTATGCCACTCATAAAGTTATGGGGTAGCGCATAAATACACACAGGCGCACACTATCACCAGGAGAGAAGGAACATTATGGCCGCGAGTACATACCAGGTCATCGCGCTGGCGATTTATTTTGTTGCCATGATCGCAATCGGCCTATGGGCAAATAGCAAAAACAACAGTCTTGACGACTATGTGCTGGGCGGGCGACAGCTCTCCCCCACCGTCGCCGCTCTCTCAGCGGGCGCCTCCGACATGTCCGGTTGGCTCCTCATGGGTCTGCCCGGCGCCGTCTACCTCAGCGGCCTCTCCCAGGCATGGCTCGCCGTCGGTCTGACCATCGGCGCATGGTGCAACTGGAAGTTCGTGGCACCGCGACTGCGTAGCTACACCGAAGTAGCAGGCGACGCCGTGACCGTCCCCGTCTTCCTGAGCAACCGCCTCAAGGACACCAAGCGCGTGCTGCGTATCGTCTCCGGTGTCGTGATTCTGGTGTTCTTCACCTTCTACGTCTCCTCCGGTATGGTGTCCGGCGGTCTGTTCTTCAAGTCCTCCTTCGGTCAGGAATACCACACCGGTATGCTCCTGCTGGCAGGCATCACCGTGTTCTACACGCTCTTCGGCGGCTTCATGGGCGCATCCTACACTGACATGGTTCAGGGTCTGCTCATGCTCGCAGCGCTGATCGCCGTTCCGGTCATCACCATCATTGACCTCGGCGGCGTGGGCCCCGTGGTTGAGTCCATCAGCCAGGTACGCCCCGAGGCCCTGAGCATCTTCGCAGGCACCACCTTCGCCGGTATTATTTCATCCCTCGCCTGGGGTCTGGGATACTTCGGCCAGCCGCACATCATCGTGCGCTTCATGGCAATGCGCACCCCCGCCGACGCAAAGTCCGGCCGCCGCATCGGCATCAGCTGGATGGTTCTGACCGTGTTCGGTGCACTCAGCGGCGCATTCATGGGCATCGCGTACTTTGCACGCCACCCCGAAGCCTCCCTCACCAACCCCGAAACCGCAGAGTCCGTATTCCTGGACCTCTCGCAGATTCTCTTCCACCCCTTTATTGCAGGTCTCATCTTGGCTGCGGTTCTGGCGGCAATTATGTCCACCCTCTCCTCGCAGCTGATCGTGTGCTCCTCCGCTCTGGTGGAGGACCTCTACGGCATCTTCTCCTCGAAGAAGCTCAGCGCGTCCAAGTCCCTGTGGCTCGGCCGTGCAGGTGTGGCAATCGTGGCGCTGGTCGCCGGTGCCCTGGCATGGAACCCCAACAGCTCCATTCTGCAGCTGGTCGCATTCGCTTGGGCTGGCTTCGGTTCGGCATTCGGCCCGACCGTTCTGCTCTCCCTCTACTGGCGTAAGCTGACCACCCAGGGTGCACTCGCCTCCATGATTACCGGTGCCGTTGTGGCATTCGCATGGGGCCAGAGCCCCATGAAGTCCGTGCTCTACGAAATGGTTCCCGGCTTCGCTTCGGCGCTGCTTGTCGCCATCGTGGTTTCGCTCATGACCTACAAGAAGAACGACGCCATTGACGAAGAGTTCGACCGCGCGGTTGAGCTCGCAAAGGTCAAGTAAAGGTTTGACTTAATAAACCTCCGCATTCAGCGGATACATCGAGGACAGCTCAGCGAACCTTCAGAACCTTTATCGGAAGTGAGGACGTAGGTTCGCAGCCTTCCCCGGCAGCCCGGTACTACAGCTTGTAGTGCCGGGCTGCTTCGTCTTTACATGGATTCGTAGTTCCGGACTGCGAGAGGGGTATGATATCGTCAAAATATGAAGATTCTCAACTTTAGGATTAAAAACCATAAGAGCGTGAGGGATGAGGCAGCATTGGAGCTCCTAGACCCCTCCATTAACAGGCTAACCCCAGCCGAAGGAAAAACTTGGAACCAATATGTAAATAATGTTGCAAGCATATTTGGTGCAAATGCATCAGGAAAATCTAACTTTCTTGATGCGCTCCTGTATTTTATAACTGCTATCCGAAATTCATCTACTACCTGGCAGAGCCACCCTGATTTCCCCTGTGCTCCCTTTAAACTGGATAAGCATTATCAAGATTCAGAGAGCGCCTATGAGCTGGATTTTTTGCTTAACGACAAAAGGTATCGATATAGCTTTGGAGCTTCCCCTCAAGGAATTACTTTTGAGTATCTCGAATATATTCCAACCAAACGATGGAAAAGAATCTTTAGTCGGGAAAAACTAGGAGAAGGTAAATATAGCACAATATTTTCAAAAGGAATTCAAAAGCTTGAAGTAAATGATCGGGAACTTATACTTTCACGCGCACTCGTTCTTAAGAGGAAAGATATCTTATGGGAAGTATCAGAAAGCATCATACATGGAATTGATTTCATACTACTCAACAGGGACCAGAAATCTCGTATTGACTCCATAATAGAAGGTCTCGCAAAAAATGCAATCTCTTTTGAAGAACTTGAGTTGCTATTGCAGATTGCTGATATCGGTATTCAAAGTGTTGGCCTTTTGCAAAAAGAAAATGAATTTGATGGGCAAAATTTTCCGCCTGATATTCCCATTATAGTACAGGCAAAAATTAAGGAATTACTATCAAACTTAGACTCTACTGATGGCGATGATTCATCAGATTCCCTTAAACCCAAAATTGCCCGAATAATCCAACGACGCCTAGAGTTTTTCCATTATTCCTATGATGAAAACACACCGCCGCTCTATATAGAAGAAGAAAGCGATGGAACCTTAGCGTGGCTCGCCGTATCTTTTGCCGCATTGAAAGCCATCCGTAAAGGTGGGGTTGTATGCGGGGATGAGTTAGATTCCAGTCTGCACCCGTACCTAGTGCATCTTCTTGTTAGGCTATTTACGGATACTTCCATAAACATACATGGCGCTCAAATAATTTTCACCACTCATGACGCAACACTTCTCGCTGCCCAAGAGGATCTCGGCTTAAGCAGTAAAAATATATGGTTCACCGAAAAAACTCGCCAAGGTGTCACAGAGCTGTTTTCATTAGATGATTTTCAGACAGATTTAAATAGCGACACTGAAAAACTTTACCTTATGGGAACTTACGGTGCTGTTCCGTTTATTGCAGACAGTATTTTCAAGGCTCTAGTCAATTATCCTTCATCGAAACTAAATTCACAGAAAGAAAAAAATGGGGAATAATAGTCGATTCGCCCGAAATAAACGACCCATCCGCACCCCCAAAAAAAACATACTCATATGCGTCGAAGGCGAGAAAACAGAAGTTCAGTACTTTAAACGATTAAAGGAACACCTCAGGCCTGAAAAAACTTCGGTCCACTTTAATATAATTCCCCCTAAGGGGACCGACCCCGGCAGTATCCTTAAGGGTTGCTTAAACTATAAAAATAAAGATTCAGATAAATATGAAAGTTTTTTCTGTGTAGTTGATGTCGATCAGCATACTAATTTAGAACAGGCACTAAAAGAAGCAAAAGAAAAGAATATATTAATGGTCGTTACAAATATTAAATTTGAAGTATGGCTACTTTGGCACATGGAAGATTCCCCTAATGGATATATGTCAAATTCAGATATAAATAATCGAGTTAAGGCAATCTCTGCTTCCCGCCCATTCATGACAGGAAAAAACAATAAAGAGCTTCATACTGATTTCCCCATTGAAAAATATGATACCGCTATCAAAAAAGCCCAACGAAACGACCCGAATATGGAATTCAACCGAATAGGACCGAACCCTTCTAGCGCTATGCCGCTTCTAATCAATAAAATTATCAATGGATAAATAACATCCATTTCATATTGAGAAGCCCGGGCCGCACACACGCGGTCCGGGCCTTCTTATATGCTTGGGCAACCCATGCCACAGCCTCACGCAGCGCCCGGGCAACGTAGAATAGGGTCTATGACTGCACAACTTCCCGAAAAGGTCTCGGACATCTTCAACCCCGCCGACTGGCGCGTCGTCGAAGGCTTCGAAGACTTCACCGACATCACCTACCACCGCCAGGTTGAGCGCGACGAAAACGGCGAAATCCTACGCGATCTGCCCACCGTGCGCATCGCATTCGACCGCCCCGAGGTCCGCAACGCATTCCGCCCGCACACCGTGGACGAACTCTACCGCGCCCTCGACCACGCCCGCATGACCTCCAACGTAGGCACAGTGCTGCTCACCGGCAACGGCCCCTCCGCCAAGGACGGCGGCTGGGCATTCTGCTCCGGCGGCGACCAGCGCATCCGCGGCCGCGACGGCTACCACTACGCCAGCGGCGACACCGCAGAAAGCATCGACCCGGCACGCGCAGGCCGACTGCACATCCTGGAAGTGCAGCGCCTCATCCGCACCATGCCCAAGGTCGTTATCGCCCTCGTCTCCGGCTGGGCTGCAGGCGGCGGCCACTCCCTGCACGTAGTTGCTGACCTGACCATCGCCTCCGAAGAGTACGGCAAGTTCAAGCAGACCGACGCAACCGTCGGCTCCTTCGACGCAGGCTACGGTTCGGCACTGCTCGCACGCCAGGTGGGTCAGAAGTTCGCCCGCGAAATCTTCTTCCTCGCCAAGGAATACGACGCACAGCGCATGTACGAAATGGGCGCAGTCAACGACGTAGTCCCCCACGCAGAGCTCGAGAACAAGGGCCTGGAATACGCGGCGCACATTGCCCGCCAGTCCCCGCAGGCAATCCGCATGCTCAAGTACGCCTTCAACCTGCCCGACGACGGCATGCTCGGCCAGCAGGTCTTCGCTGGTGAGGCAACCCGCATGGCATACATGACCGACGAGGCTGTGGAGGGCCGCGACGCGTTCTTGCAGAAGCGTGACCCGGACTGGTCCAACTACCCCTACTACTTCTAAGCAGTGCTTCTAGGAGGAGTACCTTCCGCAGAAGTAGTTTCAGATGCATAGGCTCGGAGCCGGATTCAACCCTGATACCCTCAGCTAAGAATCCGGCTCCGGCGCATTTGATGCCGCCCCTCTTTTCTCCCAGGCATATGACATGCCCCGGCTCATAAGCACGCAGCCGCTACCAACAGCCGCTAAGGATTTAGCCATGATGAACACCCCCGCACCCGGACTCGTGCCCTCCCCCGCCCCGCAGGAGGCTGCCCTGCACCCGCAGGCGGTACAGGTGCGCGCCGACCAGCCCGCCGACCCTCACGCCATGCTGGGTGCCTTTGAGCAGCTGCTGGGTGAGTTTGCGCTGAATGGGTACGCGGCGGGTGCTGGTGTGGAGAGTGCAGAGGTTGCCGAGCCTATTGCCCTGGTGGTGGGAACCTCCGGATCCACCGGAACTCCCAAACGCACCGCGCTGACCGCGCGAGCTCTTGTCGCCAGCGCGGCAGCCACCGAGAACTTCTTCGGCTCAAACTCCGATGCCGCCTCGCAGTGGCTCCTGGCGCTTCCCGCGCACTATATTGCCGGTGCGCAGGTGCTCGCCCGCTCTGTGCTCGCCGGTACCGCCCCGGTCATTGCCCGCTCCGTGACCGAACCGGTGCACTTTACTCCTGAAGTCTTTTTGCAGGCGGTAGAGCGCATGAGCTCGGCACGCAGGTTTATCTCCCTGGTGCCCACTCAGCTACATAAGCTCCTTGAAAGCGCGGACGCCAACCCGACCCTGGGTGCTGAGATTCACGAGGCGCTCGGCTCCTTCACCGGAATCCTGCTCGGAGGCGCCCCCGCCAGCGCCGACCTGCTCACCGCCTCCACCGCGCTGGGGCTGAACACGGTGACCACCTACGGTAGCGCCGAAACCGCCGGAGGATGCGTCTACTCCGGCTCGGTTCTGCCCGGCGTGCGGGTGGAGCTCGTGCCCGAAGAAGGCATGCCCGAAGAAAATATGCCCACAGCGCCGGATATTGAGGGAAAGCCCGCGCAGGTGGGCCGTATTTGGATCAGCGGCGCGCACCTCGCCAGCGGCTACATTGGCGATGCCGCCCGCACCGCCGAGCACTTCTTCACCGCCGCGGACGGCACCCGCTGGTACCGCACCGACGACTACGGTCTGCTCAGCCCCGCGCATGACCCCGACAGCCCCGCGCATGACCCTGGCGGCGCTGGGCACGGCAACGAGCCGCGCCTGCAGGTGCTCGGCCGTAGCGACGACGTGCTCATCAGCGGAGGCGTAAAAATCTCCGCCCGCGCCGTGGCAACCGTCCTCGAAGAGCACCCCGCCGTACGCGAAGCCTGCGTCATCGGCCTACCCGATGCCCGCTGGGGCACCGCCATTGCCGCCGCGGTCACGCTCGTGCCCTCTGCTGGTGCCGCGGCTGCCGCGGCTACGCCTACTGAGAATCGCCCCGCCCTGAATGAAGAACTCTGTGCCCTGCTGCGTGCCCGCTGCGCCGAAAAGCTCGGTGCCCCCGCCGCCCCCAAGCAGCTGAGCATCCTGCCAGATTTCCCGCTCACCAGCACCGGCAAGCCGGACCGCGCAGAAATATACAGTATCCTGGACAGAGACTATCGTCAGGGCTAAAGCAGGCTCATCCGCGGGTTTTCACCCCGTACACGCAGCCGCCCGCACGCCCTGACCAACATGCACAACACCCACGCATCATACGCACTTAGACCCGGAAGGAACCCCCGTGGCAACTGCCGCCCAATGGATTGAAGGCGCTCGCCTGCGCACCCTGCCGCTCGCCGTCGCCCCCATTATTGCCGGCTCAGCTGCCGCCTACGAGGTCAACGAATTCAAGCCGCTCTACGCGTTCTTGGCGTTCCTCGTCGCGTTCTTTCTGCAGGTCGGCGTGAACTACGCCAACGACTACTCCGACGGCATCAAGGGCACCGACGAAGACCGCGTGGGTCCGCTGCGCCTCGTCGGTTCCGGTGTGGCAAGCCCCCGCTCCGTCAAGTACGCCGCCTTTGCCTGCTTCGGTCTGGCGATGCTTGCCGGTCTTGCCCTGGTGGCCCTGGCGAACCAGTGGTGGTTTCTAGCGATTGGCGCCTCCAGCGTCTTCGCGGCGTGGGGCTACACCGGCGGCAAGCACCCCTACGGCTACATGGGCTTAGGTGACGTGTTCGTCTTCGTCTACTTTGGTCTGGTCGCGACCCTGGGCACCCTCTACACGCAGGCGCACACCCTGACCCTGCTCGGCTGGGTTGGTGCTATCGGCATTGGTCTGATTTCCTGTGCGCTGCTCATGGCGAATAACGTGCGTGACATTCCCACCGACATTGAGGCGGGCAAGCTGACCATGGCGGTCCGCCTGGGCGAACGCTGGTCGCGCATCACCTACATCGTGGAGATGGCGCTGGCGCTGGGTCTGGGCGTGCTCCTGCTCGATGAGAACCCTTGGTTCCTGCTGATTTTCCTGCTGGTCGGCCCGACCATCCACTCCTGCGTGACCGTGTGGACGCGCGGCGGCCGCGAGCTGATCCCCGTGCTCAAGCAGGCGGGTATTGTGGCGCTCGTGTACTCCGTGATTCTTGCTCTCGCCGTGTGGCTGGGTTCGCTGAATATTATTAGCCACGAGGTTCAGGTGTTCACCGGTTACTAAGACCGGCTACTAAGCCGACGCACGAATCTGCCCCGGTTTGCCGCACCGTTAAGCCGCTAGCGGGCACCCTGTTCATAGTTCTGCGATAACGCGGCGGTATGTCATAGTAGTGCTTATGATTCGAGCCATGCTGATTATTGGCGGTGCCGCCCTCATCGTGGGGCTGACCCTCTACACCCTCTTGGACGCCGTCCGCACCCCCGCACACGAGGCGCGAACCCTGCCCAAGTGGCTGTGGGTTCTCGTCACCCTGCTCTTCCCCGTGGTGGGTCCGCTCATGTGGCTCATCCTGGGCCGCCCCAAGGCGCAGCCCGCAGCAGGCGCTCCTCGCCCCGGTTTCGGCCAGCGACGCAACACCCTGGCGCCCTCGGTGTCTTCCCCCGACGACGATGAAGAGTACCTGCGCTGGCTCAAAGCAAAAGCAGAACGCGAACGCCGCAGCCGCGAAGCAGAATCGAACAACAAGCAGGATTCCGAGCGTAAAGATTCAGAGCATAAGGACCCCGAGGACGGCACACCGAATCAGGGTCACGGGCAGAACTAGCCGGGACAGCTAGGTTTGCAGCCCGTGCGCCCCTCAAGGTTTATAGAAAGAGGCTGTGAGCGCATCCGTCACGGATGGGCTCACAGCCTCTTACTATGCTCAAAACAGCTTTGGGAACTAGCGGGAACTAGCTACCGGGTTTGTTAGCTACCGGGCAGCTGAATCACGCCACCGTACAGCGGCGCAGCAGGCTCCGCATATCCCACAAAATGCGGCATCTCATGCTCAAAATCAGTGGTGCTAAACGCCAGAGTCGTAATCGACGCCAGGTTGCACTCGCGGGCACGCGGGTCATGCTGCAGCATGCGGCCCTCAACACCCAGGCGAGTAATCCAAATCGGCAGCTGATGCGACACAATAATCGCCTCCGCACCCTCGCCGCCCAACTCGTAGGCGGTACGCGCCGCGTCCTGGACAGCCGCAGCCATACGGCGAATCTGGTCCAGGTACGACTCACCCCAGGAGGGGCGCGCCGGGTTGTACAGCTTCGTCCAGTGACGCGGGTTCTTCAGCAGCTCCTGCGCGTTCACGTGCAGACCCTCAAAGTAGTTATCCGCCTCAATGACGCGCTCATCCGGCTGCGCGGTCAGACCCAGCAGCTCCTCAACCGGGGCGGCAGACTCACGGGTACGCTGCAACGGCGAGCAGACCAGATGCACAAAACGGGCGCCGCGCTCAGCACGAGCCGCGAACTCCTCAGCGCTCAGACGCACCATCTGCTGGCCCTTATCGGACAGACGGTAGCCGGGCAGACGGCCGTACACGATACGCTCGGGGTTGTGCACCTCGCCGTGACGCATGAGGTGAACTTTAATGGTGGAAGTTTCAGTCATAATCCCAGTCTCTCAGATAGCGCGCCGCACCCCAAACAGGTGACCCGCACATACCCTCTACAAATACAAAACCCGGCGTACAAAACCCAGCCCGCGAAACTGCAGAAACGCAAAAACCCCGCCTCTCCATGCGGAGGGCGGGGCGAAAGAAGTCTATTTACTTCTTGTTGCGGCGCTGGTGGCGGGTCTTACGAAGCAGCTTGCGGTGCTTCTTCTTGGACATACGCTTGCGGCGCTTCTTGATAACGGAACCCATAGGATTTCCTCACTTTACTCGTACCCGGCCGAGCCATTCGACTCGGTAGCTACCCGGGGATATTTATACCGGTATAACCGATCCAAAACGCATTTTAGGCACAGAAATACCCTTGCGTTTTAGAGCGCTACCTACCTAGAGTACTAGGTTTACCCCCATTTTCACCATTCGAGAGCGGCTTTTCAGGAGTTTTTCCCTGAATTTCCGCTTCTCCCGCAGGCTTATCGAGGGTATTTCCGGGTGAAACCGGGGATTCGGCAGCCCTAACGGCGCTTCTTCTTCGACTTCTTCGAGCCCTTAGACCGTCCCTTAGACAGAGCCGAACCAGAAGATGCTACAGCGCCCTCAGAAGAGCTCTCCTCAGCCTGGGAGGCGGCCTCAGCCGATTCCTCAGCGGGTTCTTCAACCGGCTCTTCTACAGAAACCTCCTCAGCAGGAATTTCCGAAGCAGAGCTTTCCACAGCGGTCTCTTCCACCGCCGCGTGCAAGGCCTTCAGACGCTCAGCACGCTCAGCCTCGGCACGAGCCAGCGCCTCTGCATCCACAACGGGCTTCTCCGGCTTCACATCGGCACTAACCTCGGGCTGAGCCTTCGCAGTCTGCTCCTTCACTGCCTGATCCTTCTCGGCACTCTCCTGAGCTTCCTCAGGCTCGTACACATCCACGCCAAAGAAACGCTTCATCTTCGAGAAGATGCCGCGGCGCTCCTGCACCGGCTCCTCATGCGGAAGCTTCTCATAGGTGTCGTGGATGGTCGCAGCCGCCTCAAGACGAGTAGGCTCAGCAGGCTGAACGGCGGGCGCCTCCTGGCGCGCCGGAGCACGCAGAACCTTCTCAGAAGACTCAGCCTCCGCGGGCGCCGCAGCAGTCACGACAGCCGCAGAACGCGCGGTACGGGCAGGCGCAGTCAGAACCCTGCTACGGTCCACCGGCTTAATGATGGTCGCACGTACCGGAGAAATAATCTGACCGCTACGACGACGCGGAGCCGCCGCAGAAGCACGCAGAACCTTCGCGGGGCCCTCAGCCTCTTCCTGCGCCTGGGCGGCAGGCACGCTCGGCAACTGACCGCTGGGAATCTGCGAGCTAAGAGGCTGTGAGCCGAGAGTCTGCGAGCTAAAATTCTGCGCGGCAGGAGCCTGGGAGGCGGGTGCAGCCTGCGCAACCGGGGTGCTGCGGCGCGGGGTACCGAAGCTCAGCGGCACATCCGGGCTCACCGAATGCGCGGCAGGCTGTGCGGGAGCTGCGGAAGCTACAGCAGGTGCGGGCTGGGATGCAGCGGGAATGACACGTTCCACCTTGTCAGATGCAGAAGCATCCGCACCAAAAGTAGTCTCAGCAGAGGTATCAACACGCTCGGCAGGGCTCTCAGAAGCCGTCTCCTCAATGTAGACGATATCGCCTTCAGGCACCTTGTATTCCACGGCAGAAGACTGCGCAGACTCAGCCGGGACCTCAACAGCAGGCTCCACCACAGGCTCAGGCGCATCCGCGGCGGGCAACGCCCCCACATCAGCGAAGGACGCATCATCCTGCATCAAATCATCAAAGTCATCGGCGGCAAACTCATCCACATCAACCGGCGCAAACTCAGAAGCAATCGGCTCACCCGGCAGACCGTTCGCAGAGGTCGCCTCCTGCTCCAGGTCAATACCGGCATCGGCATACATGCCGCGCAGCTGACCAATCACCATGGCACGAGCCGTCGCCGAATCGCCCGCCTTCAAAGCCTCCGCAATAGCACGGCTCTCAGCACGCAGACGCTCCACAGCGCTACTCCACAGCGGCATACGGCCCACCAGCGACAGCATCGACTCAAAGCTCGGCTGACGCACCGACGCGAGCAGACCCACCAGCAGCTCATTACCCGCACAGCGCATCACCTGGTGGTGGAAAGTCAGCAGAAGCTCCAGGAAATCACGAATCGACAGGTCGAAATCTTCCATCTGCGCCAGGACCTCGTCCATCTCCGCGAAGGAGGCGGTCTTCGGGTCAATACGCGCAATCGCCCAGCTTTCCAGCAGAATACGGGTCTGAACCAGGTCACGAGTCGGGTAACGCGAGCTAGACATGTGCAGGCGCAGAGCGGCACTCGCCGCGGAAGCCGGCTCATCGCTCAGGTGCACCAGCATTTCCTTGCCGCGGCCGTTGTACAGCTGCACCAGATCCATATCTTCCAGGGTGCGTAGAGCCTCGCGGGTACGGGAACGACCCACACCAATAGCGCGCGCAATTTCGCTATCGCTGGGCAGATCTTGACCCAGCTGAATGTTGCCCTCGAACAGTTCGTTCTCGAGCCAGCGCAGAATTTTACGATGAATAGCCACGTGAATGCGTCTTTCGGTCAAAAAGTGAGTGAGAGTGTGTGTGTTTTACAGAGAGTTAATGCCGGAAGTGATCGGCAGGGCAGACCCTAGCCGCCCGTCTTAGCGGCGGCGGCCACGCAGGAAGCCGAAGAGGCCACCGCGGTGGTTGTCCTTCGTCTCAGCACTGTTCGTCTCAGTGCTGGGGCGGTACACCGAATCGTAAGCGGGCATGGTCTGATACTCGGGCTCCTCAGCGGAGGTTTCAGCCTTAGCAGGCTCACCCTCGACAGGCTCATCATTGGCAGGCTCGACCTTACCGAGTTCAGCCTTCTCAGTAGCTTCTGCAGGCGAAGCTACTTCCTCAGCAGATTCAGTCTTCACGGGCTCTTCTGCCGCGGCTTCATCTACTACGTTCTTCTCAATCACAGACTTTTCAGCTGCAGAATCCTCAGCTGCAAATTCCTTGCGGGTTGCTTCTTCCTTGGCGGATTCAGCGGGTGCAACAGGCTTCTCAGCTGCAACCTTTTCGTCGGTAGCCTTTTCCTCGGCGATCTTTTCAAGCACAACAGCCTCGGGGATCACAGCGATAGGCTGAATCGAGCCACCCACAACCGCAGCGGGGTCAATGCCATAAGGCACCACAGCCGCAGGCTGAGGGAATGCCACCGGCTTCTGCGCTACAACAGGCTTAGCTTCAGCAGGTGCCGCAGGGGTAGCGGGCTGAGCGGGGGGTGCCGACGCCGCGGGGGTCACCCCAGCATCGTAACCGTAGGATGCGGGAGTGAAGGGGCGCATCGGGGTGCTATCCACAGCCTCTTCCTGCGAGGTGGACTCAGCAACTCCCGCCTTCTCAGCGACAGCTTCGGAAGCGGTGCTATCAGCAGCATGCTCCGCAGGGCGCGAGTAGATGCGCGCGCTGGGGGTCAGGTACTGTGCGCGGGCGCGCTGAATGCGAGCCTGCTCGATTTCCTCGGAGGTGGGCGCTTCAACGGTGAGAGTCTCGGGGTCGGTCGCCTCGAGCTTCTCCGCAGTTGTGCTCTTCTCGGATGCAGCCGGTGCAGTTGCAGCGGGTACAAGCTTCTGAGCGGGCTCTTCAGCTTCGGGCTTCTGGGTGCTCTGCTCAGAGTTCTTCTCGACCGGCTTCTCTGCAACCTTCTCAGCCGTAATCTTCTCGACCGTCGCCTTATCGGAGGCAGATGCAGTCACGCCACCGGGCAGTGCCACGGGTGCGTGCGCCTCATTGGACTGGCGTGCAATCTGAACGGTCTCGTTAATCCACTCGGTCACGGTGGCGAATACATCCGGGTTCAGGGAGTAGAGGCGACGCTGCCCCTCCACGGTCACGGAGACCACATCTGCATCGCGAAGGACTTTCAGGTGCTTCGAAATGGTCGGCTGGCTCATGCCCAGCTTCTCAACCACTGCACCCACCGTGTGGGTTTGCTCAGCGAGAATACGCACAATTCGGCGGCGAGTCGGATCCGCGATGACAGAAAAAACATCAGAATGCATATAGCGATTATGACATATAAAGTGGCGCCTCAAGCTTAGAATGAGGGTGATACAGAAATTACCTTTAAAAATTCTGAAAGACCGCTGAATGCTACCTCAATATGAAGCGCTGAAGGGGAGAAAAGCATGAAGTGCCTATCACATCTCGTGGTGATTTCCTGTATCTCATCCTAGGCATATGCGAGCCGCCCAGCCCCTCAATACATATATAACCAATACAGAATATATAGTTTTCGTGGCTCCACCCCACAAAACCAGCCGTACGCCTTCTCCAAGCTCACATATTTACCCCCGAACTACCAGAGCCTCAACCCCCTCAGCAGGCACCCGGCGCGATACACTAGAAGGCGTTAAACGCAGGCTCAAACCGCCACCCAACATACCAACACCCAAACACCCGCTGAAGAACACCCAGACACCCACTGAAGGAGGCGCATGGGACGCATACTCCGCCGCACCCGGCGCCGACACCACCACCCCCAGGGCCAGCTCAACCGCCGCTGGGACACCCTCAGCGGTGCCACCTCCGAACCCCAAAAACAGCAGGTTCGCCGACGCCGCCGCGATCGCCTCGAAGCTGAAAACCTCAGCATCCTCACCAGCGTGCCCGGCATCGATCTTGACCGTCTGCCGACCCTACGTGACCACGAAGACCCCAAGACTCAGCGCAAACGAACCCCACTAGAGTTCAACCAGAAGACTCTCGAACGCTTCCGCGACTTCATTGATTCCTCAGTTCTGGCGTCTCCCTCACGCACCGCAATCGGTGCCTTCTTTCTAGTCATCATCTTCTTCACCGTCATGCTGTCCCTGCCGATTTCTTCGGCAGACGGGCAGCGCGTCGCGCTACACCACGCGGTCTTCACCTCCACCAGCGCGGTCACCGTGACCGGTCTGACCACCGTCTCCACAGCAGATCAGTGGTCAACCTTCGGTCAGGCAATGATTCTTCTCGCCTGCCAGGTGGGTGGCCTGGGCACGCTGACCATCACCTCCCTGCTGGCGCTGGCTATCGGCCGCAAAATGGGTCTGCGCACCAAACTCATCGCGCAGGAAGACCTGAATATTAGCCGACTCGGCGAGGTCGGCGGCATCGTCAAAGCGGTGGCGTACGCGTCTTTCTCCATCGAAGCGTTCATTGCAATGCTCCTCACCCCACGATTCCTCGCGCTCGGTGAAGCACCACACGAGGCCCTGTGGCACGGCATTTTCTACTCGGTTTCGGCATTCAACAACGCCGGATTTACCCCGCACTCGGACGGCATCGTACCCTACGGCCACGATCTTTTCCTGCTCGTGCCCATCTGCATCGCGGTGTTCCTCGGCTCGCTCGGCTTCCCCGTGTTCATTGCGATTCAGCGCAACCCTTTCCGCCCATCGCACTGGCAGCTCACCGCAAAACTGACCATGGTCACGACCCTCTTCTTCTTCGGTTTTGGTGCCTTCTTCTGGGGTCTTTTCGAGTGGAATAACCCCGCAACCATCGGTTCCTACTCTCCCGGCGATAAAATCCTCAACGCCATCTTCGCCTCCGTGATGATGCGTTCAGGCGGGTTCAACCTGGTCGATATGAGTAGCATTACGCCCGTCTCCACCTTGCTGACGGACACGCTCATGTTCATTGGTGGCGGCTCCGGCTCAACCGCAGGCGGTGTGAAGGTCACCACCATCGCCGTGATTGCCCTATCGATTCTTGCCGAGGCGCGAGGTGACCAGAAGGTTGTAGCGTTCAATCGCACCATCCCCGAATCCTCTCTGCGCATTGCCATCTCTGTGATTGTTATGGGTGCTACCGTGGTAGGTGTTGGCGCCGCATCGATTCTTATCATCAGCGGCGCAGATCTCAAAGAAGTCATCTTCGAGGTCATCTCCGCCTTCGCGACCTGCGGCCTCTCGAACGGCCTCTCCGCCAGCCTGCCACCTGCGGGCGTGTACGTGCTCAGCGTTCTGATGCTTATTGGTCGTGTGGGTACAACCACCGCCGCAACCGGCTTGGCGATGCGTTCACGCCGCCGCCTCTACAAGTTCCCCGAAGAAAGGCCCACCATTGGCTAGTGCACATAACGCCCCCGTTCTCGTGATTGGTTTGGGACGCTTCGGTTCGGCTGTGGCTGCCCAGTTGCGCCTGCAGAATAAGGAGGTTCTCGCTATCGAGAAGGACCCCGAGCTGGTGCAGAAATGGTCCGGCGTGCTGACCCACGTGGTCTCCGCCGATGCGACCGATATCGACACCCTGCACCAGTTGGGTGCGGACGAGTTCGGTTCCGCCGTGGTGGGTGTGGGCACCTCCGTGGAGGCGTCCGTGCTGATTACTGCGAACCTCGTAGACATTGGCGTGGAGCGTATCTGGGCGAAGGCTATCACCCCCGCGCACGGCAAGATTCTGGAGCGTATTGGCGCGCACCACGTGGTCTACCCGGAGGCGGACGCCGGCCGCCGCGCCGCGCACCTCGTCTCGGGTCGACTGCTGGACTACATTGAGTTTGATGACGACTTCGCGATTGCGAAGATGCGCCCGCCGAAGGAGACCCACGGCTTCACCCTCGCCGAGTCGGATATCCGCTCCAAGTACGGCGTGTCTGTGGTCGGTATTAAGTCCCCCGGTGAGGACTTCACCTACGCGGACGCGACCACCCGCATTCACTCGCGTGACATTCTGATTGTGTCCGGTCAGGTGGATTTGATTGAGCGTTTCGCGGCGCGCCCCTAAGCGCATTTTTCCATACCCCGCGGCGGTTACTTTTCCTGTCTTTGCCGGCTTTGAGGAGCGCGTATTTGAGGGCCCGTGTTTGAGAAGCCTGCGAATAGACATAGAAAAACAGCCTCTTCCCGTTCTGTCGGGAGGAGGCTGTTTTCTGTGGTTTTATCCAATCATAGGGATGCTACCGGACGGTATTAGTCCCCGCTGGTTAGTCCGTAATGACTAGTCCTCGTCAGCGGTGTACAGCTGGCTCATTTCCGCCGAACGGGCGGCGCAGGCGCGCATCGCATCCTCGGTCAGCGGGAAGAGGCCACCGTCCACGAAGGTGTTCAGTGCACGCTCAGTGGTGCCGTTCGGGCTGGTCACGGCGCGGCGCAGGGCGGGCGCATCCGGGTTGGTGTCGAGCAGGTATCCCGCACCGGCAACGGTTGCGCTGGCAAGCTTGAGTGCAGTGTCTGCGTCCAGGCCGAGCTTCTCGCCGGCGGCGGCCATCGCCTCCGCAAGCAGGAACGCGTATGCCGGGCCAGAACCGGAGACAGCGGTGACCGCATCCATCTGGTCCTCGCGGACCTCAACGACCGTGCCGACGGTGCCCAGGACCTCTTCGACGAGCTTCTTCTGCTCGTCCTTCACGGTGTCGGTGGTGGAGATGGCGAGCACGCCCTTGCCCACGGAGGAGGGGGTGTTCGGCATGCAGCGAACAATGGGCTGACCTGCGGGAAGGCACTCGGCGAGGGTTTCGAGGGTCACGCCAGCAGCAACGGACACCACGACGGCGTTCGGGGCGAGGGCGGGTGCAATATCGCGGGCGAGCTCGACGATGCCGTAGGGCTTCACACCGAGCAGCACGACGTCTGCGTGGGCGGTTGCCTTGTGGTTGCCGTCAGCTTCGCCGCCGGTGGTGATGATTTCGACCTTGTCGCCGAGGCGCTGGGCGAGAGCGGCGCGGGATTCTTCGCTACGCACGGTGGCGCGGATGTGGGCGGGGTCGTGGCCTGCGGCGAGCAGACCTGCGGCGATTGAGCCGTTCATGGAGCCGGTGCCGAGAAAAGCAATAGTTGCGGTCATCGTTGATCCTTCCTAATGGGGTGCCTGCGCCCTGCGGGCGCGCGGTGTGCTGTGCGCGGCGGGCGTGTGGAGGCGTACCCTTCCAGCATAGCGGGTGCGGCTACGGGCATGTGACCTGGCTCGTGCTTCTTCCGGGCTTTCTGGGTGGCGGCTTCACTCAGCGCGCCCCCATGCGCCGGGCTCAGCTTCTCACCTTGTAGCCTGCCCATAAGCCGCCAAAAGTGCAGGCGTAGAATGAAAGCAACTTCAACCGCGGCAGTTTGTGCCGGATATGAAACCTTCAACAACACAGCACGCAACACACCCCTTTTTCTATGTCTTCTCATTCTGGTTCTTCCTCGAATAGCCCGCAGAATCCTGCTGGTTCCCGCTCTTTTTTGTTTCGCCTCCTGCTGGGGCTGACCCTTGCCGCACTGGTCACGGGCGTGTTCAGCGGCTTGGGCGCGATTGTTCTGCACTATGTTCTGGATTTTATGCAGGAGCTAACTTTCGGTCAGTCTGAGGGCCACCACCCGATGGTCACTGACGGCGCTGACCCGGCGCGTCGTGCCCTGGTTTTGGCGGCGTTGGGTCCGTTTGTGGCGCTGGTTTGGTATTACCTGCAGTCCGGCGGTCGGCGTGTGGTCGGCGTGAAGTCGCAGATTGCCGGTGCGACCGAGGAGGATCGTGCGCCGTCGCTGTGGCGGCAGATTTCGCATTCGGTGATTCAGATTGTTGCGGTGGGTGCGGGCTCCCCTGTGGGTAAGGAGGTCGCGCCTCGTGAGCTGGGTGCGCTGGCTGCGGGTCGGTGCGCGCGTTTTCTGGAGCGTGTGGGTGGCACTCGCGCGGATGGTTCGCCGCTGCTGGGTGATCGTGAGCGTCGTCTGCTGGTGGCGGCGGGTGCGGCGTCCGGTTTGGCGGCGGTGTATCAGGTGCCGATTGGTGGCCTGGTGTACCTTGTGGAGGCGATGGCTGCGGGCCTGAGCCTGTGGTCGCTGTATGTGGGTGCGGTGACGGTGTGGACGGCGACGGCCACAGCGAATCTGGTGATTTCGAGTGCGCCGACGTACCCGGTGCCGCAGCTTCCGTTGGATGCGACGACGCTGACGGTTGCGGCGTTGACGGGTGTGGTGTTGGCTCCCCTGGCGTTGGGTTTTAGGGTGTTGTCGCAGCGCGCTGAGAAGATTAAGGCGAAGGACCGTTCTCTTTTGTGGCGTATTTCGGTGTCGTTTGCGCTGGTCGCGGTAGTTTCGCTGTGGCTTCCGGAGATTCTGGGTAATGGTCGCCTACTGACTCAGCACACGTTTAATGTGTCTCTGGATGCGGCGGCGGGCGGCTTGTCTGCGGCAGCGGCAGGGTACGTGTTGGCGTTGTGCGTGGCGAAGGCTGCCGTGGTGCTGTTGAGTCTGCGTTCGGGCTCGTATGGCGGTACGTTGACGCCGGGTTTGGCGTTGGGTGCGGCGGCTGCGTTTTGTGTGGCGGCGCTGGCGCTGTGGGCGTTCCCCGGCTTGAGTGGGGTGCCGGGTGGCGCGTCGATGGTGTTGTATGCGGCGGCATTGACGGGTACGGCAGCGTTTTTGGGTGTGTCGATGAATGCGCCGCTGTCTGCGTTGACGTTGTTGATTGGTTTTACGGGTCAGGGTGCGAGTGCGTGGCTACCGATGGCGGTTGCGGTGGGCACGGCGGTGCTGACTCGCTGGGCGTGGACGCGGGCGTTCGGCGCTAAGAAGTAGGCTCTGACAGGTGGCGGGCGGCCCCGGATGCGTGTGCGTCCGGGGCCTCCTGCTTTTTAGACCAAGGTTTTCGATAGGTTAGTGCCTTCACCGTGGGTCTTTAACCCGCAGTGAAGACACTAACCCATCGACAAAAAGGCTAAGTCATAACCCATAACCGGCTCTCACCTACCTGGCGCAGCCGGAGATTCGGTCATGAGTTCCGGATTTGTGCCATAGGTTAGTGTCTTTGGTCGTAGCTAAAAACCATGGCAGAAGACGCTAAACCATGGCGCAATTTCTGCACGGGTTACAGCCCCATAGCGAGAAGCCACATGTGTTTCCAGAAGCCACTTATGATGTGGCTGTTCGAAACACATGTGGCTTCTCAATGTTTGCCCTCGGGGAGTCAGAGGTTATCTAGAGCAAATCAGTTCTTGTCTTTCTTATCTGAAACTGCTCTATCCTGAGCAAGCGATTCTTCATCTACAGGGTTCTTAGCATCAATTTCAAATGCCCCCTCTAAATAAGAACCGTAGGGCTTTTCACTCTTATTAAACTTTTCTAGAACAAAATAAGGTGCCATAAATCCTAAAAACTTTGAGATACCTGAATACCAAACGCCAGAGCGCCACACAGCAGGAAGATTAATCATATCCGAATACTTTTCATCAAGGAATGAATACCTTACCCTTGAAGCGTTTTTATACGTTTTTGATGCCACTTTAATTACCTCTGCAAAAACTTCCTCCCTCGCATATATCTGAACGATTTTAATATACTCATGTTCTGCGATTTTCACACCCCTCAGGGCATCGATAAAACCATCCAATACAATATATAAAAGACGGACAGCCATCATACTCATAAAAAAGAGCAGAAAACCAAAAACAATAAAAAGAAAAGCCTGGAGATAATCTATTTCAGCATTTAAAGCATGCCCTGAAAATATTACAAAATATTTCGCAAGGAAAATGATGAATACGACTGAAAAAATAATCGAAATAATATACGAGATAAAATGGAAGATGATAGATATTTTAGACTCAAAGGAGGGAACTGCTTGGATAGAGTTTACGTTTTCAGTAAAAATATACCCTTCCGGAAGTTCCAAGAGTCTCCTCTGAGCAACTATATCCGAGCACGAAGAAAGCACCCTCCGTTCCCAAACAGCACGATCAAGGGCAGCTTTTCGGGATGCTCTAATTTCTTGATACTCCTTTTCAGTGTCTTCAAAACTATTAGCTCTCTCAAATTCCATGAGCTCTTTATATTTTTCAGATACTTCAACCCATGTCTTATAACGAGTTAGCTCCGGTGGAGTAGCCTGTTTCGACAGCTCCATTTGCTTGTCAATCTTTCGACCGCTCCACCACGCGACAAGAATTGAGCCAAGAAGACCAATTGCAGAAGATACTATTGTTGTCCAGGGTATAGCGGTAAGACTCTGCGTAGATTCGGTCCCCTCAGCTAGCACCTGTGCTAACAGTAGTTGGTTCGTCATCGGTGATTGTTCCTTTCCTAGCAGGCGACCCCGGACATGTAAGCGTCCGGGGCCGCTTTTTTAGCGCATCAAAATCTGCGTCTTATACTTGCTTTGAGGGCTTTGAAAGAAATAGGAGGTAAATTCCAAACATGAGCTTAATTGCCGCATCAATATATGCAATTACCTCTAATGGAATGTCGCTATAAATATAACCCACGAAAATATTAACGGCGCAGATAAGGCCCAGGTATATCATTGACTTTCCATGCACAAAATAATAAGGGAAGAAATGCAGTGCGGTTGCCATCAACGCTCCCAGCCAAATCAATCTCCAATTTTCAGTTGCGAAGAATGGACCACCCAACAAAACCATTAAGACAAACAATAGAATAACGGCACGTGAAGATACTTTCTTCTGAAATTCGCTCGAAGGGCCATTAGACAGGCTATTCAGCACCTTTTTATTCATGTTGATTGAGAAAAAGCTGACGACATACCCAATGCTGAATACTTGCATGTTTATTATTTGCTTTCCTCCGGTCATGGTGGCTATTGCGATAACTGCCGCCACCACAATTAGCCACAACCCGCATGCCCTCTTATAGTTAAATTCTAACTTTTCGTCTTTGTTATAGTTTAGAAAACTCATCGATACCTCCAATAGCCTCTCGTCAATAGTCTCTGTAAAGTCACTACTCTTGTTACGTCACTAAATTTTAGTATAAAAAATTCTGTAATATATCAATATAACCCAGCCCTTCTGCCTGTTAATTACATCCTCTGTAATTATATCAAAATGACAATAGACAGTCCTTCAAAAAGCGAAATGGGTAGCCCCGGATGCGTGTGCACTCGGGACTGCTTTTATTTTACAGTGCCGAAATTTGTGCCATAGGTTAGTGTCTTTGGTCGTAGTTAAAAACCATGATCGAAGACGCTAAACCACGGCACAAATTCTGCACGGGTTATGGGCACCCCCAATAGCGAGAAGCCACACGCAGATTCTCTAAGTTTGCCTTTACTGGGAACGAGAGTCTTTGTGCATGAGAATACTTTTCGGAGTCCTACGGATAGCAACCCTAGACTTTCTATATTTTACCGACATAGAGATACTAGATTCTGAATCCAAAATTTCAGATTTATATTCCAGATAGAATTCATTTACTTTAAGCATCATACAGTAGATATATGCAACTATCAGATAATTTACATTTTCATTGCGAGAAATATGCACTGCAAGAAACTCGTCAGAAAATTCCTTGAGCCTAGACTCAAACAATATCTTAATATCAGAGTTCACAGCAATCCGCCCAAGATAAAAAATAATAATAATCATAAATATAGGTATAAACGAAGGCTGATATTCCACGAAAGAAACATAAACAATAACAGCCAGTACCACCAGACGTGCCGCCTCAACAAATGCAGCAAATACACTAGATTTAAAAAACTCTTTAACCCTATCCATTCCGTGAACATTCTCCAAATTTATTTTATAAATCTCCCTATACATGGGATCATTAGTTGCATAAATATACATCTCAAACACAAATAGAATTACCAGGGTGAGCAAAACCAGAGGCCACCCTTCAAACGTTCGAGCCATGAGCATCAATACAGAAGAATACAATGATAGACCCAAAAATAATAAAAGCCATCGCCACAACCTTGACCAGATGGTAATCTCAACAAATTTAAATCCATAATATCCGCCATCCCCCACAAACAAATCACTATATTTTTCTCTTCTTTTACCATTAGAGAATCTCGATAGGGAGGGAATATCCCTCTCCGATTCAATCGCCTGCAGAGCCAATTTATATGCATCCCTAACACTAAAATCGGCAGACATATTCATATGGTTAACTCTCTGCACAATGTATGCGTTTTGGATCAAGAGGTCTTTTTCATTATATGTAAGCATTAGCGCAGATGATAGGGTAAACCATGCAAAGAATACAAGGACCCACAAGGGGATATCCCCGTACCGACTAAGGTCCATTCCCCTCGGCACAAGTAGCGTCCCCCACCCAGGGCCTCTCCCCTCCGTACCGATAAATTCTGGCGCATACGAGGTGCCATTCAAATACCCTGCCAGAAAACCATACCAAAAACTAAGAACAAAGGCAGCAAAAATAATATATCCGACCATTCTTGCAAATTTTCGATATGCAGCTCGTCGAGCTTCTCCAATAAGACCTTTTTCCCCGTCAGCAAATTTTCCAACACTTACAAATAAACTCAGAAGAAGACTGGCAATGGAGGAAATAATTCCGACTCTTAAATCAAATAAGTAATATGGAATATTAAATATTTCAGACACTAGCCAAATATGAGAGCCATCCTCGTCACCAGACAATGAAATTAAAAATGGAAAAGCGATTATAATAGCAGAAAAATAAAATAATGAAAAGATGAAAAATGCATACAAGGGGAGTTTTAATATATTGTCAAGAAATATTCTTTTTCGTTTTTCTTCGTGCGCTTCACCCCATACGCTATTAACTTCATCAATAACGTCTTGGATCTTCACAGATTTCTTGTTAGTCACCATAGGCACTTCCTTTCCGACAACTTTGTTGGTGGATAAACTTCCTAGACAGCCGCATTTTACATCGCTGTACAGCCGTCAACGTTCACAGATTATCACGAAACAATAAAGTACAACTTGAACCCCGCAGGCCGGCGCTCATTACGCACCAGCCTGCGGGGTTCACTGCGGCTATTCGGCCACGTTATGCACCAGCTACTCACCCAGGAGGGTCTTCGGGTTGACCGGAGTACCCGTACCCTCCGCCAGGTGCTCAATACGCTTCAGGATCAGGCCCTCACGCAGCGCCCACGGGCACACACGCATCGTCTCAATACCAAACGCCTCCATCGCCGCCTCCGCAGCGATAGCACCCGCCAGCATCTGCTCCGCACGCGTCTTCGAAACACCCGGCAGGTCAGCACGCTCAGACACCGTCATCGCCTCCATACGGCGAGTCCACAGGCGCAAATCCTGCAGATGCATCTCACGCTTCACATGCGGGCCCGCCGAATACGGCGCCGCACCACAAATACGCGCCAACGAACGGAACGTCTTCGACGTACCCACCGTCATATCCGGCGTGCCATACTGCAACAGGTTCTCCGCGACCGGGACAATCTGCTCACGCACATACTTACGCAGACGCTTCACCTGCTTCGGCTTCGGCGGCTGCTCATCAAAAAACTCACGCGTCAAACGGCCCGCACCCAACGGCACACTCATCGCCGCATCCGGTAGCGCGTTCGTGCCCGTCGAAAACTCAAACGAGCCGCCACCAATATCAAAATCAAGGATGCGGCCCGCACCCCAACCCTGCCAGCGGCGCACCGCAAAGTACGTAATCGCCGCCTCCTGGTCGCCCGAAATACCGTTCAGGCTCACGCCGGTCTGCTCACGCACCTGATGCAGCACCGCCGCACCATTACCCGCCTCACGGATAGCGCTCGTGGAGAACGCCAGCAGGTCCTCCGCCTCATTCTCGATGGCGAAGTCGCGGGCGCTGGCCACAAAGCGGGTCAGCGCGTCCGCGCCCTCCTGCGAAATATTGCCCTCAGCGTCGAGATACTGCACGAGCTGCAGCGGAATCTTGTGCGACGCGTACGGTTCGGGGCGCGCTCCAGGGCTGCCGTCAATCAGTAGCAGGTGGACCGTATTCGACCCGACATCCAGAACTCCCAGGCGCACGGTGCGCTCCCCTCCCCCGCCGCGCGGCGGGATATTATCTGTGTGCGGTACCGCAGGTGCGGCGCCTCTTCCAGTCTGTCAGAGGCGCGGCTCACTCCGCAAACAATCCGGGCGGATGCCCAGCATCAACACAGCGCGGGCACAAAAACGCAGCGCAAGCCTAAGAAACACAGCACGGGAACAAAACGCGCCGCACCTCCGAGCACCCCGAGCACAAACGTTCGCCGGGCATCCATTTTCCCGGGCACGCAAAAGGCGCAGGAGACGCCCCACCCCACGCGGGGGTTTCGGGACGCATCCTGCGCCTTCAGTTCAGAAAGAACTACGCTCGGCTACTCGGCGGTCTTCTTTGCCGCGGTCTTACGAGTGGTCGTCTTCTTCGCGGTAGTAGACTTTGCAGTCGTCTTCTTAGCAGTCGTCTTCTTAGCCGTGGTGGTCTTCTTCGCGGCGGTCTTACGCTTGACCGGGCCCTTCGCGCGCTTGTCAGCCAGCAGCTGCACCGCACGCTCGTGGGTCAGCGACTCGACCGACTCCGCACGCGGAACCGTAATGTTCGTAATACCGTCGGTGATGTACGGGCCAAAGCGGCCGTCCTTCACCACGATCTTCTTCTCGCTGACCGGGTCCACGCCCAGCTCAGCCAGCGGAGGCTTAGCCGCCGCACGACCGCGCTGCTTCGGCTGGGAGTAAATCTCCAGTGCCTGCTCCAGCGTAATCGTGAAAATCTCGTCCTCGCTGCCAATCGAGCGGGAGTCCGTGCCCTTCTTCAGGTACGGGCCAAAGCGGCCGTTCTGCACGGTGATCTCCACGCCCTCAGCGTCGGTACCGAGCACGCGCGGCAGGCTCATCAGCTGCAGAGCCTGCTCCAGGGTCACGGTCGCCAGGTCCATGGACTTGAACAGGGACGCGGTGCGCGGCTTCTCGGGCTTCGGCTTCTTCTTCGGCTTGGGCTTGCCGTTCTTGTAGTACTCGGTCGGCTGAGCGTCCAGGTACGCCTGAATCTGCTCCTCGGTCATCTCCTCGATCACCTCGGTGACGTAGGGGCCGAAGCGGCCGTCACGAGCCACAATCTGGCGGCCGGTGGCGGGGTCCACGCCGAGCACACGGCCGTCGGACTTGCCCTGTTCGAGCAGTTCACGTGCCTTCGCTTCGGTCAGTTCGTCCGGTGCCAGGTCGGCGGGTACGTTCGCGCGAACCGGCTCGGTCAGCTCGCCGGTCTCGGTGTCGAGGGTGCCTTCAGCCTCCAGGTAGGGGCCGAACTTGCCCACGCGCAGCACAATGCCGTCCGCAATCGGGATGGAGTTGATGCTGCGGGCGTCAATCTCGCCGAGGTTGTCGACGATGGGCTTCAGGCCGCGCTTGGAGCCGCCGCCGAAGTAGAACTCTCCCAACCATTCGACGCGGGATTCTTCGCCGCGTGCAATACGGTCGAGGTCTTCTTCCATCTGCGCGGTGAACTCGTAGTTCACGTAGGGGCCAAAGCTGGATTCAAGCAGGCGCACCACGGAGAACGCGATCCAGGACGGAATCAGCGAACCAGAACGAACGTTCACGTATCCGCGGTCCATGATGGTCGAAATAACCGCCGCGTAGGTGGAGGGGCGGCCAATGCCCAGCTCGTCCAGGGTCTTCACGAGGGACGCCTCGGTGTAGCGCGGGGGCGGCAGAGTCTCGTGGCCGGCGGGTTCAATCGCCTCGGCGGTCAGTGCCTCGCCGGTGGTCAGGTTCGGCAGGCGCTTCTCAGCGTCCTTCGCCTCACGCTCAGCCACGCGGGATGCGTCAACGCCCTCCTCGTAGGCGGCGAGGAAGCCGCGGAAGGTGATGACGGTACCGGATGCAGCGAACTCGGCGTCCTGGCCGTTAGATGCCACGGCGCCCAGGCGCACGGAGGCGGTGGAACCGGTCGCGTCAGCCATCTGGGAGGCGACGGTACGCTTCCAGATCAGTTCGTAGAGGCGGAACTCGTCGTTGGACAGGGAGCCGCGCACGGCGTCCGGGGTGCGGAAAGTGTCACCGGCGGGGCGGATTGCTTCGTGGGCTTCCTGTGCGTTCTTGCTCTTGGAGGTGTACACGCGCGGTGCGGAGGGCACGAATTCTGCGCCGTACAGCTCGGAGGCCTGGCGGCGTGCGGCGGAGATCGCCTGCTCGCTCAGTGCCACCGAGTCGGTACGCATGTAGGTGATGTAACCGTTTTCGTAGAGGCGCTGCGCCACCTGCATGGTCACGCGGGAGGAGAAACGCAGCTTACGTGCGGCTTCCTGCTGCAGGGTGGAGGTGGTGAACGGCGCTGCGGGGCGGCGCTTGTACGGCTTGGTCTCAACGGAGCGTACCGAGAACGCGGCGGACTGCAGGGCTGCGGCGAGCGCGCGGGCGGCTTCCTCGTTCAGGTGGGTGACCTTGGAGGTGTTGAGGGTGCCGTCGTCGGCGAAGTCCTTGCCGGTTGCGACACGGTTGCCGTCTACGGCGACCAGCTTGGCGTCAAAGCCTTCGGAGGCTGCGGTGAGGAAGCGTCCGGTTAGGTCCCAGTAGTTGGCGGCGACGAATGCCATGCGTTCGCGTTCGCGCTCGACGACGAGGCGGGTTGCGACGGACTGCACGCGGCCTGCGGAGAGGCCGCGGCCGACCTTGCGCCAGAGTACGGGGGAAATTTCGTAACCGTAGATGCGGTCGAGGATGCGGCGGGTTTCCTGTGCGTCGACCAGGTGCAGGTCGATATCGCGCAGTTCGCCGAAGGCGCGCTGAATGGCTTCCCGGGTGATTTCGGGGAAGGTCATGCGGTAGACGGGTACCTTGGGCTTGAGGACTTCCTTCAGGTGCCATGCAATGGCTTCACCTTCGCGGTCACCATCGGTTGCCAGGTAGAGCGCGTCTACTTCTTTGAGCTTGCGCTTGAGTTCGGCGACCTTTTTCTTTTTGTCGGGGTTGACCACGTAGTAGGGTTCGAAGTTCTCTTCAACGTTGACAGCGAACTTGCCGACGGGGCTCTTTTTGAGGTTTTCGGGCAGTTCGGAGGGCTGCGGAAGGTCGCGGATATGGCCCATGGACGAGTCGACAAGGTAGTCCTCGCCGAGGTAGCTGCTAATGGTTTTGACCTTGGAGGGAGACTCCACAATCAGCAGGGCTTTTCCGGTCTTTGCCTGAGCGGGCACGGCACTCCTCTATCTGTGTGTTGAAAAGCTACGTATTCAACCATAACCTACGCTGGCGCTTGTGGGCGCCGGTCGGTTGTGGTTGTACGTGGGTGAGGTGATCGGTGGGGGTGTAGTTTATGTTGAGTTGATGTGGTGCGTTCGGTGCGTTTCATGCGGCGAGCGCGCGGTGGCCCGGCACTGGGCGAGCTGGCACGGTTCTAGTTGATGAGGACCGGGCGTGTTGAGCTTGCATGAGTGCGCAGGGTACTCGGTACATCATACGGTACCGAAGCGGTGGTGTGTGCACGGGGTACATGGAGGCGGGTGCTGGGGCGCACCGCACCCGCTCACCTGCGTTTCTAGCTGGTGAGGGTGTCAGAGTCGGGGTGGGTGCCGTCCAGGTATGCGGGCAGCAGCGGGTATTCGCGACCGTACACAGTCTGCGGCGCAATGCGCACCCACTGCATTTCGTGGGTTTCGGAATCGGGCAGGTCGAAGGTGCGCACGATCTGCGGGGTCATTTCCGGCGGCAGCCAGTGGGCGATACCGACCACGATGACGGAGCGGATGCCGTCTTCGAGGGTTTCATCGATTTCGAAGGCGACGCGGCGGCTGACCACCACGGAGGAGAACTTGTTGCCGCGGGTGGTGCGGATGTAGATTTCCTGCTTGTCGTCTTGGCTGGCGACGGCGTAGAGCACGGGCAGCACATCAACGTGCTGTCCGTCAGTGAGGATGAGGCGGCCGAGAGTGTTTGCGTGCAGACGCTCCCAGCACTTGTCGACGCTGATACTTTCATCGGGGTACAGGTTACTCATGGTTTCAGTGTATGCGATGGGCTGGGTACTCTTGCGCAGATGACGGTTTTGGTCAGTGGGTGGGTCGGAGCTGGAAAACACATGCAGCGGTGCGGCGCGCTCGGGCGGTTAGGTAAGGCAGCTGGGCAGGGCGGTCGGGTGCGGCGGGTGCGTAGAATGGTGTGCATGACTATTTCTGCCGCCTCTTTTGCTCCCGAGTATGCCGCCGTTGCGGATGCTCCCCGCAGCGATGATTACGCCCGCCTGACCCGCATCCGTGAACGCCTGCTGGCGTTGAATTACAGCTATGACGCTGTGCAGGAGCTGTTGGGTGTTGAGGCGGCTGAGGCGATGGCTCGTGACCAGGTGGTTCCGGGTCTGTGGCGTGTGGAGCACATTCTGCGCGACGATTACAGTGTGGGTGAGAAGAACCTGGCGCGTCTGCTGGCGTTTTTCCTGCTGGCTCGCCCGCTCACCGAGGCGGAGGCCGCAGAGGTCTTCGGCGAGACCCTGCAGGACTTCGCGGACGCCGCGCTGATTGAGCGCGACGCTGAGGATTCCTCCCGCTGGACTGCGAGCGTTGACCTGCGCCCGCACGCCGCCGATGACGGCACCGAAATCTTTGTTGCCGCCGACCTGGGTGCGCATCAGCGTCCCGGCGTGCTCCGCAAGGATCACGTGCTCGGCATCGGTCACGCCTCCCTGACGCTGGCGCAGATTACCGAGCGCACCCCCGTCAAGCGTGCCCTGGATGTGGGCACCGGCTGCGGTATTCAGACTTTCCACCTGCTCGCCCACGCTGAGCACGTGACCGCCACCGATATTTCGGAACGTGCCCTGGCGTTCACCCGTTTTAACCTGCTGCTGAACGCGCAGGCGCTCAATATTGATTCGCAGAACCCGCAGGCGCGCGTGAGCCTGCGCATGGGTTCCCTGCTGGAGCCGGTCGCCGGTGAGCTTTTTGACCTGGTGGTGTCGAACCCGCCGTTCGTGATTACCCCGCGCGTTGCCGGTGAGAGCGCCGAGGAGCAGTTCACCTACCGTGACGGCGGCCTGCCCGGTGACGAAATTGTGAGCACGATGGTGCGCCAGCTGCCGTCGGTGCTGGTGCCCGGTGGCCGCGCGCAGATGCTGGGCAACTGGGAGATTATTCGCGACTCGGCGGACCCGGAAGCACCCCGCCCGTGGGATGAGCGTCCGCGTGCCTGGGTTGCCGACGGCGGTGCGGAGGCGTGGTTCATTCAGCGTGAGGCGCTGACCCCCGCCTCCTACGCGGAAACCTGGCTGAAGGATGCGAGCGAGAACCGCGACCGCAGCCACTACGAGCAGACCTACGTGGCGTACCTGAACGACTTCGCTTCCCGGAACGTTCATTCTATTGGTTTCGGCATGATTTGGCTGCGCCGCCCGAACGAATCTACCGCGGCAGGCGTAACCGAGCCCCTGCAGCGATTCGAGGAGATTACCTACCCGATTCAGCAGCCCATTGCCCGCGCCCTCACCGAGTCCGTACGCCGCTACGACCGCCTCGCCGCCATGGACGATGAGGCGCTCCTCGCCACGCACCTGGAGGTCGCCGAGGACGTCACCGAGGAACGCCACGGCCGCCCCGGCGCCGAGCACCCCAGCGTCATTTTGCTGCGTGCCGGTTCAGGTCTGTGCCGCACCCAGCTGCTCTCCACCGAGACGGCGGGCTTTGCGTCGGCAAGCGATGGTGAGCTTGCCGTCGGTCAGATTGTGGCGGCCCTTGCCATGCTGCTGTCCTGGCCCGAATACGACGAGGCGGCCGCCGCGGCACGCGGTACGCAGGAGCAGCATCCGCGCGATACCCTGCTGCACGCGGTGCGTGAGCTGGTGCTCAAGAGCTTCCTGCACTTTAGCGACGAGCACGCGAGCGCAGAATCGGCTGCCGCAAACACTGCAGAAGAGCAGGGCTAAGCGTGCGCATTTGGTCCCTGCACCCCTCCCTGCTCGATCGCCGCGCCCTGGTCGCCTGCTGGCGTGAAACCCTGCTGGCGCAGAAGGTTCTGCGGGGTCTGACGCGCGGGTATACGAATCATCCGCAGCTGATTCGTTTTCGTGCGCATCCGCAGCCGTTGGAGGCGGTTGCCGCCTACCTATCCGGGCTGGCGGATGAGGCGGATGCCCGAGGCTACTCTTTCAACCGTGCGCTGATTGGTGCGGGCGAAAATGGTGCGGGCGAAAATAGCGCTGGCAAAAACTGCGCCGACAAGGCAGAAAGCCCGTACGCTTCGGTCACGCCGATTCCCGTTCCTCTGGGTCAGCTGGAGTACGAGCTTGCTTTTCTGCAGCACAAGGTGGCGGGGCGCGACCCCGAGTGGGAGCACCGGTTGAGCGAGCGTTTGGCGGCGCGCGGCGAGTTAGCGGCGTGTGCGCATCCGCTTTTTGAGGTGGTGCCGGGCGCTATTGAGCCCTGGGAAAAGACGAAAGAGTTCTAAGAACGTGAGCATAGTAATGCCCCGGCGGAACCCTTGCGGGTGCCTGCCGGGGCATTACTGCATGTACGGCTCAAGCTGTATGGGAACAAGCATCTCAGCGCGTCATAGAGCGCTAAAAACAGCTTGGCGCAGAATAATACTTGGTGGTCAGCGCGGGCTTAATCTCCTTCACGATTGCCTCAAGCATCTTCAAGTTGAAGTCCATACCCAGCTGCAGTCGACCCGCCGCAATGAGATCGGCCATGGCGGCAAGTTCAGCCATGTAGAGCGGGTTTTCGTAGCACATGTCTGGGTTGCACCACTGGCTCTTCATCGCCGGGTGACGGGTCAGTCGTCCTCGTCTTCGAGGTCCTCTAGCACTTCGAACGGCGACTCGACGTCGCCGCGCCAGGCCTCCAGGCCTTCGCGCACCGCGAGCACCGCCACAACCAGCGCCGCGACCGAGTCAGCCCACCACCAGCCGAACAGGCTGTCGAGGACGAGGCCGATGAACACCGCACCGGAGAGATAGATGCACAGGATGAGCTGCTTGGCGTCGGCCATCACGCTCTTGGAGCCCAGCTCCCGCCCGGTGCGGACCTCAATCCACGCCAGCAGAGGCATGACAACCAGGCTCAGCGCGGTGATGCCGAGACCCAGCGGGCTACGGTCAGGGCCCTCCTGACCGACCAGGGCCAGCACCGCGTCGATCGAGACGTAGGCCGCCAGCGCGAAGAACGCGATGCCGATGGCCTTGACAGTGACCGTTTCCCACCGCTCAGGGTCCTTGCGGGTGAACTGCCAGGTGACGGCCGCGGCCGAGAGTACCTCGACAACCGAGTCGAGCCCGAAGCCGATGAGCGCCGCGGACGAGGCGAGGACGCCTGCCCAGACTGCGACGATTGCCTCGATTACGTTGTACGTGATCGTGAAGCCAACGATGAAGCGGACGCGCCGGTGCAGCATCGCGCGGCGCGCGGTGGTCAGGGTCTCGCTCATGCTCCCGCCGCCGTTCCACAGCAGCCCGACACCGAGCATGCCGGGTCGATGCACGGCGCGGCCTCGTCCACCGCGAGCGTGACGTCGATCAGGGACGTCAGTGCCGCGGCGAGGTGCGGGTCGGCGATCTCGTAGCGCGTCTGGCGGCCCTCGGGCTCGGCGACGACGATTCCGCAATCGCGCAGGCAGGTCAGGTGGTTGGACACGTTCGAGCGGGTCAGCTCCAGCTCGCGCGAGAGCACGGCTGGATAGCTCGGGCCGCCGAGGAGGGTCATCAGAATCCGGGAACGTGTCGGGTCGGCCATGGCGCGGCCGAGCCGGTTCATGACGTCGAGGTGTGAAGCAATAGTCAGCATACGATGACTATACAGTGATAACTGACCAATTGTCCACTTGTGCGGGCTGCCGCACGTACTCCGCGCCCTTGCCCTCGGGAGGCGGCAGAGTTCGCGCTCATCAGCGACCACCGCCCATCACGGAAGCGACGGCGGCACGCTGGCGCGAAACCCTGCTAGCGCAGAAGGTTCTGCGGAGTCCTCACCTCAGGGGCTTTACTTAGTGGTCAGCGCGGGCTTGATCTCCTTGACGATGGCGTCAAGCATCTTCAAGTTGAAGTCCACGCCCAGCTGGTTCGGGATAGTCAGCAGCACGGTGTCCGCCGCCTGAACCGCCTCATCACGGGCGAGCTCTTCAGCAATATCCGCCGGATCACCAATGTAGCTACGACCAAAGCGGGAGAAGGTGTTGTCGATAATGCCGGTGTAATCCTGCGAGTCCTCCGCGGCACGGCGACCGAAGTAGCGTGCCGAGGTTTCATCGATAACAGGCAGCACCGAACGGGACACCGAAACACGCGGAACACCCGAATTACCCGCCTTCACCCACTCGGAGCGGAAGAGGCGAATCTGCTGCGCCTGCTGCTGATCGAAGGGAATGCCCTTATCTTCCAGCATCAGGGTTGACGACATCAGGTTCAGGCCCTTCTGCGCGGTCCACACGGCGGTGCTATCGCTGCCTGCACCCCACCAGATGCGGTCGCGCAGACCCGGCGACTGCGGCTGAATGGGGGCATACTTGCCCGCCATGCGAGCGCTGGGCGCCATGCCCTCACCCTCAATTGCCTTGAGGAAAATATCGAGGTGGCGGCGCGCCATATCGCCCTCGTCTTCGCCTTCTGCCGGGTAGTAGCCGAAGCTCTCAAAGCCGCGGATAACGGACTCGGGCGAGCCGCGGGAGACACCCAGCTGCAGTCGGCCCACAGCGATGAGGTCTGCCATGGCGGCAAGTTCTGCCATGTAGAGCGGGTTTTCGTAGCGCATGTCAATCACGCCGGTGCCGAGCTCGATGCGTTCGGTCTTAGCGGCGATTGCAGAGAGCAGCGGGTAGGGGGTAGGGGGTCGCCTGCTGCTGGTCGAAGTGGTGCACGCGGAAGAACGCGCCATCCAATCCGATGTCTTCGGCGCCTACAGCAAGGTCGATTGCCTGGTGCAGGGATTCCGCGGCGGAGGGTACGCGCGAGCCGGGGACCTCAGCCCAGTGGCCAAAGGAGAGGAAGCCGAGCTTCTTCTCGTCGCCGCGCATGGGCTCGAGGTGGCTGATGCGGATGGATTCGTCGATCTGCGGGGTGCCAGGGTTATTAGGGGTGTTCATGGTTTTTTCCTTTGCGGGTTGCGCCCGATCTCTTCTACTACCGGGCTGATGATTTAAGTCTAAACCCAAATACTTTACGTGTCAAGTATTTTATTTCGGAATGTTACGCGAGAGCCCCCACTCCCCCGACCTCACGGCGCGCCCACCCGCCCGGAACACAAATACTGACGCAAAATACTGGCGAAAATATAGGTGCAAAGTATAGGTGCAAAAGGGCACAGAAAAGCCCGGCAGCACGAACACATCGCGCCACCGGGCTCTTCTATTCAACAGCTAAAACTGCAGCCATAACAGCAGAAACAAACTACCTTAGGAACGCTTCACCAGCGGAACCCACAGCTCCATACGGTAATCAGCCGCCTGCATATCGCCGCGACCGTACACCTCAAGGCCACCCACCGGGCGGTACTGCGGATTCTTCGCGAAGAACGCCTCCTCAAAGCTCGCAAAGCCAGCCGGAATGGACTCCGAAATCGGGCCGGTCACCTCAACCACCGCGTAGGTGCTCGCAGGCAACTCCAGCACGCCCAGACCGAGCTTCGCCGCGCTCGCCGGTTCCGACACCAGGAAGCCCGCCGTGTAGCGAACCTGCCCCTTCGGGTTCGGCTGAGTGCACACGCCCAGGTACTGGGTCACGTTCAGAACATCCAGCATCGCCGGGGACGCCTTCTGATTCAGCTCATCCCACAGCGAGGAGAAGTCGCCGTCCAGGGGGAACACCTGCGAAACGCCGGCAACGACCAGCCCCGGGTGCTCCTCAATGCGAGGTTCAGAAATCTGAACCGCGCCGCCCTTAGCGGCTGCCATTAGGCGTTCGCCTCAGCTGCTTCGCGGTCCACCGAGCACTCGGGCACGCAGTGGCGCTTCGCGTCATCAGCTGCGCACTCGGGGCAGAGCAGAACCAGCTCGCGGCAGGAGTCGTTAGAGCAGTTCTCGAACTTGTTCGAGGGGGCGCCGCACTGTTCGCACTTGCCGATGGTGACGGTGTCCGGGGTGAACTCCATGTGCATGCGCTTGTCGAAGACGTAGAGCGAGCCTTCCCAGAGTTCCTTATCGCCGTACTTCTCGCCGTAACGCACGATGCCGCCGTCGATCTGGTAGATCTCCTTGAAACCGCGGTTCTTCATGAGCGCAGAGAGAATCTCGCAGCGAATACCGCCGGTGCAGTAGGTGACGACCGGCTTGTCCTTAATGTGATCGTACTTGCCGGACTCAATCTCGCGGATGAAGTCGTGGGTAGTGCGCACGTCGGGAACGATAGCGTTCTTGAACTTGCCGATCTTCGCCTCGAACGCATTACGGCCGTCGAAGAAGACCACTTCGTCGCCGCGCTCTTCAACAAGCTTGTTGACCTCTTCAGGCTTCAGGTGCACGCCGCCGCCAACGACGCCGTTCTCATCCACCTGCAGCTCGTCGGGAGCACCGAAAGCCACAATCTCGTCGCGTGCCTTCACGGACAGGCGGGGGAAGTCCTCCGCGCCACCCTCGGACCACTTGAACTCCATGTTCTTGAAGCCGGGGTACTTGCGGGTTTCCTTGGTGTACGCCTTGACCGCGTTGATTTCGCCGCCGAGGGTGCCGTTAATGCCGTGCTTGGAAATGAGGATGCGCCCGCGCAGGCCGAGCTTCTCGCAGAGGGCACGCTGCCAGAGCATGACCGCCTGCGGGTCGGCGATGGGGGCGAACTGGTAATACAGAATAATCTTATTTTGAGCCACGAAACTATTTTATCGTCATATACGCCTAAAGCATGCAGATTTTTTGATATGTGCGCGCTGACTACGGGGTCGGCGGTGCCGGGGCGGGGTTAGATTCGGGGTTAAACTCGGAGCCGGGGCAGGATTCGAGCGGGCTCGGAGCCGGCGTTCAGGACAGCAAGTGACCGGCGACAGGTCGGGGTGTAGCCCGCCGCTCTACAATGGAACCCATGCCGCACAGCACCCCTTCGCAGAACACCAACCAGCACCCTGAACAGCACTCCGAGCAGCAGCCCACACACCAGCCCAAGCAGGGGCAGCCTGCGGCGCACCCAAAAACGCTCCGTTACCGCGAGCTGCCCGCGAGCGCACAGCAGGTGTTGGCATCCCTTCTGCCGGAGGCGGAACGTACCGGAACCCTGCCCGAACAGGTGACCCATATTCACACTATTGCCGCCAGGGAGGCGAGCTACGCGCCGTGGCCGCAGTGGTTGCATCCGCGTGTGGTGGAGGCTTTTGAATCGCTCGGTATTGCCGAGCCCTACGCCCATCAGGTGCAGGCGGCGAACGCCGCCCATGCCGGTCTTGATGCGGCGCTGGCGGCGAGTGCGGCGCGCTACGGCTGGCAGGCGGGGCGCATCGAAGCTGAGCGTATCGAAGCATCGGCAGCAACGCGCGCCGAAGACGCGAAGAGTGCAGGCAGCGGCGGGCACGTGATTGTGGCGACGGGTACCGCCTCGGGCAAGACCCTGAGCTACCTGATGCCCACTCTGGACGCTATTTATCGCGCATCGTGCGGGAAGCCGGTGAGCTCAACTTCCACGTATTCTGGGGCGGAAAACCTCAATAATAGAGCGAACGTTCTCTACATTTCGCCGGCGAAGGCGCTCTCCGCCGACCAACTCACCGCCCTCACCTCCTACAACCTACCCGGACTCCACGCGGCAAGCTACGACGGCGACACCCCCACCGGCGAACGCCGCTGGATCCGCGAACACGCCAACTTCATCCTCACCACCCCGGACATGCTCAACTACTCAATTCTGAGCAACCACCGGCAGTGGGCGTCCTTCCTGCGCGGGCTGCGCTACGTGGTGCTCGACGAAGCACACAGCTACCGCGGCGTTTTTGGTGCGCACATCGCCAACCTGCTACGCCGCCTGCGCCGTGTCTGTGCGCTCTACCGCACCGTGCCCGTGTTCTACGGTGCCTCCGCGACCAGTTCCAACCCGGTCGAGTCTTTCTCCAAGCTCATTGGCGTGCCGCAGCAGGCGGTTACCGCCATTACCGAGTCCACCTCCGCGCGCGGTGAAACCACCGTCGCGCTCTGGGAGCCAGAATTCATGCCGCCCAAGGCGCACGATCAACTCGCCAAGGGTGCCCGCAGCACCCAGCAGCAGGCGGTCCAATCGAAGGCAGAGCAGGAGGCGCCGCGCCGCGTCTCCCCCGTGGAGCAGGGCGCGCAAATGCTCACCGACCTGGTGCTTTCCCGCACCCGCTCCCTGGTTTTTGCTGGTTCGCGCCGCAGCGTAGAAATCCTCTCACAGAAGACCCAACGCTACCTCGACGAGGTGGAGGCGGGCCTCGCCCACCGCGTCGCCGCATACCGCGCCGGGTACACCCCCGAAGAGCGCCGCGAACTCGAACGCAAACTCCGCAATGGCGAACTGCTCGGCTTGGCGAGTACCTCCGCGCTGGAGCTGGGCATCGACATTTCCGGACTGGACGCCGTACTCGTGGCGGGCTGGCCGGGTACCCGCGCCTCCTTCATGCAGCGCGTGGGCCGCGCGGGTCGAAGCGGTCAGGACGCGCTCGCCGTACTCATTGCCGACGACAACCCGCTCGACACCTACCTGGTGCACCACCCGGAGGCGATTTTCGGGCAGGAGGTTGAGGCAACCGTTTTCGACCCGACGAACCCGTACGTGCTCTCACCGCAGCTGTGCGCCGCCGCGCAGGAGGCACCCATCCGCGCCGAAGAGCTGAGCCTGTTCGGGCCGCACACCGCCACCCTGCTGGATCGGCTGGTGCAGCAGGGGTATCTGCGTCGCCGCCCGGACGGCTGGTATTGGACGCACGCCGAATCAGCCGCCGAGCTGGTCGATATCCGCGGCACCGGCGGCGGACCCTATCAGCTCATCGACGCCGAAGACGGCACCCTCGTCGGCACCATGGACGCCGCGCACGCCATGAGCCAGGGGCACCCGGGCGCAATCTACATTCACCAGAACGCGCAGTACGTGGTCGAATCCATCAGCGAGGGCGAGCGCGTGATTCTGCTCAGCCGCGTCTACCCGGACTACTACACGCGCGCCATTGAGAGCACCGAGGTGCGTATTCTGGCGGAGCGTGCGCGGGTTAGTTACGGTGCGCAAAACGTCGTTGGGGAGGCGGTTCCCGGTGAGCCTGTTCCCCAAATCTCCGCCCCCGAAACCGACGTGCAGCAGCTCGCCCCGCTCACCATGCACCGCGGGCAGGTTCAGGTCACCGACCAAGTCACCGGCTACCGGCGGTTCTCCGTCTACGGCGGCGAATACCTGGGCGAAGAGGCACAACCCATGCCGCCGGAAGTGCTCATGACCGAGGCGGTCTGGTTCACCTTCGAGCCCAGCTACCTGTTCAGCGCGGGCGTGACCGAAGAGGACGGCCCCGGCACCCTGCACGCCGCCGAACACGCCGCCATCGGGCTGCTGCCACTCATCGCCACCAGCGACCGCTGGGACTTGGGCGGGCTCTCCACGCTACTTCACGTGGACACCGGCAGGCCCACCATTTTCGTCTACGACGCCGCACCCGGCGGCGCGGGCATTAGCGAGCGCGGTTTCAATGCGGTTGCGCAGTGGCTGGGCGCCACCCTCGAAGCGATTGAAAGCTGCGGATGCGACAACGGCTGCCCCTCCTGCGTACACTCGCCCAAGTGCGGCAACCGCAACGAGCCGCTCAGCAAGCACGGCGCACGGGCGCTACTGCAGGCAATGTTGCGGAGCATGGCTGAGGCGTAGAACGCGCTGGGATGACAACTCCCGGCGAGCACAGATAGCCTAGTCGGCAGGGTTTTCTGGCTCGGGCGGACTTTCAGGTTCTGCTGGGTTTTCAGGTTCGGGCACCGAGTCCTGCCCAGCTTCCAGCTCCTCCTCCAGCTCGGCGACCTCATCGGGGCTCAACTCCTCCGCGTTGCCCGCCGCGGCATGCTCTTCTTCGGCATACTCTTCTTCAGGGTGCTCAGCCCCGGCGCGGGCACGCACCCTCGCCGGGCCCAACATCCCCATGGGCCCTGCGACGGGGACTGCGACCGTCACTTCCACCGTTTCGGGGCGATCCGGAAACGTGCAGGATTCCAGGTGCGCGCCGTGGCGTTCGGCAAGATCCGCTGCGACCGCGCACGGGTCCCCCTCAGTGAGCCCGCGGTAGGCGTCCGCCGCCGCGAGCGCACTCAAATCGGCGGCCGCGGAAGCCCTGCGGTTCGCGGACACTACCCCAATAAGCCCGGCAATCACCACGGTCACCACCAGTAGCACGGCAATGATGGTGAGGGCGAGAACGGTGCCACTGCCCTCTTCGGAGCGTTGATTCCCGGAGGCTGTTTTCGGGGCGGGACGCATAGCGACTCTACTCGCCCTCATGACCCGCACCGTTTTCAGTATCGTTTTCACCGCCGCCTTCAACCCGGGCGTGAGCATCTGCCCGCAGCACCCAGCCGGTTGCCGAGCCGATTACGCCGGGGGCGGGGCGACTCACCCGCACGTGCACCTGCCGGGCACGCCCCTCCCCCGCTTCTGTCACGGCTGCGTCATTAGGAGAAACGGAAATCTGCACGCTCTGCGCCGGGTCGATGCGGCTGACGGCGGAGCGAATCTGTGCCTCGGAATCTCCGCGGGCGGCGGCTCGTGCAGCCGTTCGCGCGGACTCCTCCACCTTCAGCTGTGCAACGCCCGTGGAGGCGGCGCCCAGGCAGAGGGCGAGCACCACCGTCACGGCGGGTAGGGCGACCGCAAATTCGGCGGTAATCACGCCCTCTTCTGCCGGGCTCTTGTGCGGGGTCGAGAGCGCCGGTTTCGCCCCGGCTTTTCCTGCAGGGAGAGCGCGTGCCCAAGCACCCAAATTCACATGAGCGTTCATTCTTTATTCCTCCTTTCTAGCTTGAATTTCCGCAGAACCTAGCATCTAGAGCAAAACCCTGCGGCGGTTTTCAATACCTCTAGACCAAGACCTCTAGAACAGTCCCGTATTGCCCGCAATGGACAGGGCGTTACGCACAATATCCAGGAGCATGGAACGCACCTCATCTGACTTGAGAATCAGCACCAGCAGACCCGCAAAACCGACCGCCGCGAGCATCACAATGCCGTACTCTGCGGTGGAGGCGCCCTCCTCCGGATCGCCCGCCGGGGCGTACTCTTCGAGCGCCTCGTCATCACCCTCAGCGGGTACATATTCGGCGCAGCCGGGCGCGTGCTCACCCAGGCTGCGGCAGGTGGTGCCGCATTCGTCCAGGGTGCAGCCCTCGGCGAGCGCGCGGGCAATGGTCAACGCCTGCTCGGGGCTCAGACGATCCGTATTCATATCGATCTCCATTTCGGCGGGGTCAATCCTGGGGCCGGCGTGCTTCAGCTCAGCACCGGCGGACAGTTCAGCATCGCTGAAAAACTCGGTATCAGTGAAAAGCTCGGGGCATTCTTCGCGCAGCTGCTTCATGGTGGTTGCGATGGCAACGGACAGCGGCACGGGGCCCAGAATGGTCTGCGTTTCTGCACCGGGTGCGGCGGGCTGAATTTCGCGCGGAGCACCGACCGGGGCGTTTACCGGAGCGCCGGCAGTGTGCAGGTCGTGGCGGATTGCTTCGCAGAGGGTGTTCGTCATTGGTTTTCCTTTCGTTGTGCCCCGTTCATTCGGGGCGGAGTGGGTGCCCATCGGCGTTCACTGCAGATGGGCGAGGGTCTAAAATTTTCGGCATTTCAGCTAGTCAACAGTGCTTATGGGCACGATTCTTTAGCCGGTCAGCGTGGGCAGTAGTGAAATGAGGATGGGCACAATGCCCAAGCAGATAAAGGCGGGCAGCGAGCACAGCCCGAGGGGCACCACGAGCGCTACGGAGAGCTTTCCGGCGGCGCGTTCTGCCGCGCGACGTTCGCTGAGGCGGTGCGCATCGGCAAGGGAGAGCAGCAGCGCAGTACTAGGTGCGCCACCCGTGTAGGCGGGGGCGAGTGCATCCCGCAGCTCACCGAAGGTTCCCGCCGCGGGGCCCGACCAGGCACTCCCCCAGCCGCTGCCCATCTGTAGGCGCTGGCAGACCGCATGCAAGGGTCGGCTATTGAGAGCCTCGGCGAGGGTGCCCAGGGCGGCGAGCGGTGCAAGCCCGGCGCGTAGTTGTGCGGCGAGTAGTTCCAGCACGAGGGCGGTATCAACGGGCACGGCTCCTGCTGGCGAGGCAGGCTTTTCCGGCTCAGATCCGGCATTTGCCGTCCGCACGCTCTCCACTTCCGCCCGATGCACGAGCGCGGCGGTCCAGCGGCGCCCGGCGAAGGCGAGCCCCAGCCCGAGCAAACCGGTGAGCGCCCCGAGAATGGAGCCGGTCAGCACGCCCACGGGGTCACTTCCCATGAGCACCCCCAGTCCGAGGCCGAGCAGCGGAAGCCAGGAGAGGATTCTGCCTGTGGCGCGCGGTGCGGCGAGTGCGCTCTGCCTGCCCAGGAGCGCGTCGATACGCTCTTCGGCGTGTTCTGCGGCGCGTTCCAGGCTCGTGGCAAGCGGCGCACCCGCGCACTCACTCATGCGCAGGCTCAGCTGCAGGTCGTGCAGGCGCTCGCGGCTGTGCGGGCGCATCCGGGTGTTGCTTTCGAGCAGCTGCGCGCAGGCGAGGTGCGCGGGGGCACCCCAGGAGGTAATCGTGGCGAGCGCCTGCGTAAAGCGGCGGATATCTTCGGCGCACCGCTTGTGCCCGTAGTTTTCGGAAAAAGGCGAAATACCTCGTGCCCGTCGGGGTCGGATGCTTTTCCGGGCGGCTATGTTCTTCGCGCGCGTTTTCGCCGCATCCGGCGCCGGCTCGTTCTGCCCAAGCTGCTCGAACTGCGCAAACTGCTCGAACTGCCCGAGCTGCCCGAACTGCGCAGGCTGCCCGAATTCCCCAAAGCCCGGGTCGGCGTGCACCGCCTCCTGCAGGGGAATGCCGGCGCGTAGGTTCAGGGCGAGGGTGCGTAGCATGAGCGGCCACATGCGCATTTCCTCGGCGCTGGCGGGCCCAGCTAGGCGCTCAGCCCAGCGCGCAGCCCAGCGTTCGCGAAAGCTTCCGTTACTCTTCTTGTTTTGCTTCATTGCTTCCTCCTTTCACGGTTCCATTCCCCCATCACGGGGGGCTAATACCCAACGTCGGAGCCCACAGAAATACGCCTGACCTGCAGATACTCTTCACTCCCCGCAACCGCGGGGTGCAGGGAGTAGATACCCTCGATGCGGCGGCGTCCGTCCCGGTGTTCCAAGTGGATAATGCGTTCAAAAGCCGTCGCCGTATGTAGAGCGACCGTTCTACTATCCAGTCCGGCGAGCGCACCCAGGGCACACAAACGCAGGGGCACCGCCTGCGCGCTATTGGCGTGCAGGGTCGTTCCGGCGCCGCGGTGACCGGTATTCATGGCGGTCAGCAGGTGCACCACCTCCGCGCCGCGGCACTCGCCGACCACGAGCCGATCCGGACCCATACGCAGCGCCTGCACGATCAGCTCACCCAGCCCGATTTCGCCCGCGCCCTCGGAGTTGGCGGCGCGGGTTTTGAGAGCAATAACCTGTTCATGCTGCGGCGCGAGTTCCGGGGTGTCTTCGAGCAGAATCAGGCGCTCCTGCGGCGTGCACAGCCCCAGCAGGGCGTTGAGCAGGGTTGTTTTGCCGGTGCCGGTACCGCCGCTAATGAGGAACCCGCGACGTTCGGCGATCATGCGGCGCAGGTAGGCGGCGGTCGCCTCATCGCACAGCCCGGCGGCCTGTAGCTGCGCCAGGGTGGGGCGCTCGCGGGCGGGCAGTCGCACGGAGAGCCGGGTGCGTTCGCTCAGCGGCGGGATAATCGCGTGGATGCGCCTGCCGTGCTCGTCGCTAATGTCAGCCGCTGGATGGGCGGCATCCAGCTGTCCGCCGTGCCTGCGAATGAGCCGCTCGGCGAGGTCACGCACACGCCGCTCATTGCCGAGGCTCAGCGCCACGGGGCGGGTGGTTCCGTTGATGCCCGCCCAGATATCGCAGGGTGAGTTCACGTAGATATCGGTGATGGTTCCGGCGCGTTGTCCCTCGTCGAGGAGCAGGTCGAGGGCACCGAGGCCGTAGAGTTCCGCGGTGAGGTAGCGCAGTGCGGTCTGCCGGTTGACGGGCACGTATTCCACGCTGGGGTAGCTCCAGGAGGCGGGCGCGGGTTGCACCGTTTTGGCGCGGAATTTTCGGGGCTTCGCCACACCCGTTCCCTCTGCGCTCGCGTTCCCCGGGTATCCGCCGTCGATGGCGTAGATTGCCTCATCCACGGCGTTTTCGAGAATCTCGCGGAGGGGCTGGGATTCCTGGAGTAATCCAGCACCCGCGGCACTCGCGGTGTTTGCACCGCCCGCGGCAGTTGCGCCCTCTGCGGGCGGACGCTCCCCTGCATTCTCAACCCCTGCCTTCTCAACCCCGGCGTTAAATCCGCCGCTAAGCCCGCCGCTGAACCCGGCGCTAAAACCGCCCAGGGCGATAGCGCTCATCTGCGGCGAGCGCAGGATCAACTCGCGAGCGTGCAGGGCGACGGCGCGGGCACGATAGTCCTCGGGAATGAGCAGGGCGGGCAGCGAGTGCGTGCGGGCATCCGGCGCATACGTGGTTGAGCTCTGCACGCTTGGGCTCTGCGCGGTGCGGGTCGGGTAGCCGTTAGGGTTGGCAGTGTTACTGGCTGTGTGCTCGGCGGGATTGTTGGAGGGGTTCATGGCTCTAGGAGAGCATTACACCCACCCTAAATTTTTAAGAGAATGAGCGTTCTGTGGATAACTCCTCGCGCACCCCGAAATATCCGCGATGCACGCACCTCAAACGAACAAAACGCACGCATCCGACGCTTTTATGACAAACCACTCGTACATTCTGGTGATAACCACGCACCACCCGTTCTACCGACACATCCTCGATAATGGAAGAATGTACGTTCTGCTCAGTCCTGCCACCGGCGCGGGTATTACCGCCCAGACCGGCACCCCCGCGCACCCGGTCACCTCGGCTATTGCCGCGGGTGCGTCCTCGCGCGGTGCTCAGCCGGTGACCTCGTGGGGTGCTTTTCATTTTTCGGCGCCAACCGCTGAGCAGTTGCAGGACCCGACCTTTATTCCGCGGATTACGCGCGCGGATCGGGTGAGTGCGGCGAATCTTCCGGCGTATGTGCGAGAGGTAGAGCGGCAGGCGGCAGATTCGGCGCAGGCGCGTTTCCCCCGCTGGATTTGGGCTGATACCCGCCACGTTGACCCGTTGCTTCTGCGCCGCGGGGTGCGGGTGCATCTGTGCCATGATTTGCGTCTGGTGCAGCGAATTTTGGTGACTGCCGCTACGCATCCGAGCGGTTTTGTGGAGTACAGCCCGGTGTTGGATCTTTCTGATGTGCGTGAGGCGGTGGAGCCTCAGGGGTATCTGCCGGTGGCGCGGCAGATTCAGGGTCAGGAGGAGCTGTTCGGCGCCGATTTTTTGAGTGCGCCCGCTACCAACGCCACCCAGTCCCCCGCAGATTCCTCCCCCGATTTCCTTGAAGCGGCGCCTCATGAGCCTTTTGCCCCGCAGTTGGCGGCGGGCCCGGTGACCCTGCTTCCGGAGCATCCGGTAGTGCGTGTGCTGATGCGTGAGTGGCTGGCGCAGGCGCGCGCTATCGGTGCGTCGAGGCACCCGGAACGGCTGCGTCTTTTGGCGGCGGCTGAGTCTGCCGGTGCGTTGGTTGCGGCTGAGATTGGCTATTACGGCATCCCGTTTAATGTGCAGGCGCATCATGAGCATCTGTGCGAGTTGTTGGGTCCGCGCCCGGTGCCTGGGGAGCGTCCGCAGAAGATGCAGGAGTTGGCGGAGCAGATTCAGCGCATGCTGTTTATGCCGTCGTTGAATCCGGATTCGCCGCAGGATCTTTTGCGTGCTCTGCAGTCTGCGGGGGTTTCGGTGAAGTCTACGCGTTCGTGGGAGTTGAAGAGTTGGGCGGATGCGATTCCGGCTCAGCGGGAGAAGCGTTGGGCGCTGATTGACCCGATTCTGCGCTATAAGAAGCTGTACCGTATTTGGACTGCTAACGGCTGGACGTGGGCTGATACCTGGGTTTCTGAGGGGGCGTTCCGCCCGCATCTTGAGGTGGGTGGCGCCGCGACCGGGCGCTGGGGCGCTTCCGGCGGTGGTGCGTTGCAGCTGCCTGCGGAGATTCGTCAGGCGGTGCAGGCCCCGGAGGGTCAGGTGCTGACGGTGACGGATGGATCGCAGATTGAGCCGCGTATTCTGGCGGCGTTGAGCCGTGATGAGGCGCTCGCTTCGGCGGGTCGTGGCGCTGACCTGTATGCGGGTATTGCCGAGTTGGCGCGCCTGAAGGGTGTGGGTTTGACGGAGCGTTCCCACGCGAAGGTGGGCATGCTGGCGATTATGTATGGCGGTCGCAGCGGTGAGATTGGTGCCCTGTTGCCGCATGTGGCGGCGCTTTTTCCGCAGGCGATGGAGTTTACGGAGCGTGCGGCTCGTATTGGTGAGGCGGGCGGTCAGGTGACGACTTTTTTGGGTCGTACGTCCCCGCCGGTGGATGAGCGTTTCCGTGAGATTGTGGCTGATCGGTCTTCGCCGGCGGCTGAGTCGCGTGCGGTGTCGACTGCGCGTGCGCACGGGCGTATGACCCGCAATTTTATTGTGCAGGGTACGGCGGCGGAGTGGGCTCTGTGTTGGATGGGCGCGGTGCGTTCTCGTCTGTTGTCGGAGCGGATTTTTGGTATGCCGATGCGCACCCGCATTGTGTATTTTTTGCACGATGAGCTTCTGCTGTGCGGTCCCGAGCTGGAGGCCGATCGCGTGGAGCGTATTGTGCGTGAGGGCGCGGCGGAGGCGGCGCGTCTGCTCTTCGGTCGGGTGCCGGTTGATTTTCCGGTGTCGGTGGCGCGGGTGCGCAACTACGCGGACGGCAAATAATCGGCGGTAAATAATCAGCCGCACATAAGCGGCACCGTACAAGGGCAAAAATAGGGGCGGCAGGTAGCTTCATTCAAGCTATCTGCCGCCCCTATTTGCGCACTATTCTGCACCCTGTATCCGCTGGTCAGGTATTTATTCCAGCCGGTTTTACTCCTCGTAGTTACTCCTCGTAGCCGGGTGCCGGGCGCATCTTTTTTGTATCCCAGGGCACGGTCCAGCCGAGCGAGTCGAAGATCCGGTCCAGTAGAATCGCGGTGAATCCCCACACGGTGAATTCTTCGCCGCCGGGCATGCGCACCTCGAAGGCGGGGGTGCGGTGTGAAGTGCGGCCGTGTTTGACGTAGGCGGTGTGCCGGTTGGCGGGGTTGAGCAGGTCACGCACGGGCACGCGGGCGATGAGCGCGGACTCGTTGTGGTCGACGACTTCGACGGGCACGGGGCTGTTCCACCAGGCAAGCACGGGGGTGACCATGAAGTTGCTGATGGGTAGCGGCAGGGTGTGCAGCTGGCCGAGGATCTGCACGCCGGCGGGGTCTAGCCCAGTTTCTTCGACCGCCTCGCGCAGGGCGGCGATGTGGGCGACGGGTTCGCCGGTGGTTTCGGCGTGCGCGTAGTCTTCAGGGTCGATTTTGCCGCCGGGGAAGGCGGGCTGACCGGCGTGTGAGCGCAGGGTTGCGGCACGCACGAGGAGCAGTACATCCAGGTCGGCGCTGACGTTCTCGGGGCAGCCTTCAAATTCGCCGGTGGAGGGCGAGTTGTCGAGCACGCCGAAGAGAATCAGCACGGCGGCTTCTTTGTTCAACGGGCTGGCGGGTGCGCTGCTTAGCAGGGCTTGGACGTCGAATTCCACGCCGCCCTCTGCGAGAGCCGCCAGTGCCTGCTGGGCGGGGTGCTGTGCCTCCTGCCCCGCCTGTTCGGGTTGTACCTCGGGTGCGCTCATCTGTGTACCTCTCTTCTGTGCGGCTGCATTCCGGTTTGGTTCAGTCGCCGTTAGGCGCTGAGCGGGTAGCCTTCTGCCATGAGTTCGCGGCGGGTTGCGCCCTGCAGGAATCGCAGGTGCAGGTCTTCTCGACCGGGTGCCATTTCGTATTTCATGAGTTTACGTGCTGCTTGTTCGTTCGTCTCCCCGGCTCCATAGGACGGGCAGAGGTCGGCAACGGGGCATACACCGCAGGCGGGCTTTTTGGCGTGGCAGATGCGGCGGCCGTGGTAGACCATGCGGTGTGAGAAGAGCGTCCAGTCCTTGCGTTCGATGAGTTCGGCGACGTCTTTTTCGACTGCTTCGGGGGCGTCTGCGGTGGTGAACCCCATGCGGCGGGCGAGGCGGCCGAAGTGGGTGTCTACGGTCAGTCCGGGCACGTCAAAAGCGTTTCCGAGGACTACGTTCGCGGTTTTGCGGCCGACTCCGGCGAGTTCTACGAGCTCTTCGAGGGTTGAGGGAACCTGCCCGTTGTGGCGTTCTACGAGCTGCTGGGAGAGGGTGACGATGGAGCGTGCCTTGGCGCGGTAGAAGCCGAGGGACTGGATGTAGGGTTCGACCTCTTCGGTGCGTGCGGAGGCGAGTGCGGCGGCATCCGGATAGCGTGCGAAGAGAGCACCGGTGACGGAGTTGACGCGCACGTCGGTGGTTTGTGCCGAGAGCACGGTGGCGATGAGCAGCTCGAAGGGGTTGTCGAAGTCGAGTTCTGCGACGGCGTAGGGGTAGGTTTCGCCGAGGATGCGGTTGATTTTGCGGGCGCGGCGCACGGTGGCGAGGTGGCTTTCGGGTGCGCGTGCGTTGAGGCGGCGGGCGGCGGCTGCGGCTTTGAATTCGGGAACGAATCGGATCTGCAGGAGCGATTCGGTGTTCTGTGCCGCAGCGTTGCGTGCTGCAGTGTTCTGTGCGCCCGCTGCGGGCTGGGTGGCGTTCTCGGTCATAGCGCGAGGGTACCGGGCTTGGGTATGTGGGCGGTAGCGAGGTTCACCGTACTTGGCTCGCTCGCCCATCATTTTCTGTGTCTCATCTTTTTTTGGGCAGTTCGCGCCGACTAGCGCTTGGCGGGCGCCCACTGTGCCACACTGGTTTTATGTCAGATACGATTTTTGTGCTTAATGGACCGAATTTGAACCTGCTTGGGCAGCGCCGCCCCGAGGTGTACGGCTACACCACTCTGCACGATATTGAGCGTATGGTGCGTGAGCGCGCGGCGGCTCATGGTTTTGATGTTGAGTTTATGCAGTCGAATCATGAGGGTGCGCTGGTGGATGAGATTCAGCGTGCTCGCACTCGTGGCGCGGCGATTATTATCAACCCGGCGGCGTACACGCACACGTCGGTAGCGCTGCATGATGCGCTGGAGGCGGCTGAGCTTCCGGTGGTTGAGGTGCACCTGTCGAATGTGCATCGCCGCGAGGAGTTCCGTCATCATTCGTTTGTGTCGCCGCAGGCTACCGCGGTGATTGCCGGTGCGGGTGCGTACGGCTATGTCATGGCGGTTGATTTCCTAGCGCAGCACCTTGCGGAATAGCAGCGCAGCATTTGGCAGAATAGCCCCGCCTATCCCCCTCGCTCAACAATTCAGCGTTAAATAGTTCAGGCTCCCGTTCCTCGCTAGAGGTTCGGGAGCCTGAATGTTTTTACTCGTTACTTGCGGCAGGTGCCGGTGGAGACTGCGGCGGTGTTGTCGCCACCTTCAGCCAGTGCCTGCTTGAGGGTGCTTGCGGTGACGGCGTAGCCGGTCTGGCCGCTGGTGGCTTTACCAAAAATCATGCCGACCACGTTGCCGTTTTCGTCGAGGACGGGGCCGCCGGAGTTGCCGTGCTGCACGTCGGCTGCCAGCTGGTAGACCTGGCGCATGGCGTTGGCGCGGCCGGTGTCGGCATCGATGGTCTGGGTGTTGCCGATGCCCTGCACGGTGGCGGGTAGTGCCTTGAACGGGCCGCCCTTGGGGTAGCCCATGAAGGTTACGAGGCTACCTGCGGTGGCGTTGTTGCCGATGGTCAGCGGTTCGAGCGGCAGCTTGGGGACGCTGATGAAGGCGATGTCCTGTTCGCTGTCCATGTAGACGACGGTGCCGGGCCAGGTGCGGCCGCGGGAGTCCTGCACGACCGGGGAGGTTACGCCGGCGACCACGTGGGCGTTGGTGACGACCAGGCCGTTATCCGCCACGAAGCCGGAACCGGTGGAGGTGTAGCCGCACTGCTCGGCAGCGCCCAGAATCTCAACCACGGAGGCAGCCGCCCGGTCCAGTGCCGCGGATTCTACGGTCTGGGTGGGGGCGCTGGTTTCGGGGGCGATGAGTTGGCTGACTTCCGGAATGGTTCCGAAGGCGAGCACGTCATTGCGTACCGTGTTGATGCGGTCCTTGACGACCTCGGGGGTGGAGGCGACCATCCAGGAGAGGGTCTTGGAGTCGCTGAGCGCAGTGTTGAGCTGCGGGATGGGTACGGTGCGCATGGAGATGGTCAGCACGACCATGACCAGGGCGCAGGCGGCGAGGTTCAGCACGCCGCCGAAGAAGCGTTCTACGCCCTTGAGCGGGGTGATGTCGGTGACGCGGCGGATGGTGCGTCCAGCAACGAGGCCGAGCCACTGTCCGATGGTCAGGCAGATGACGAGCACACCGACGGCGGTAATGAGGCTCCACTGGGTTCCTACGGATGCCACGGCAAGGGGTACGAGCCAGGCTGCGGCGCAGACGCCCAGGCCCAGGCCGAGGAAGGTTCCGAGAGTGGTGAAGAATCCGCTGCGGACTCCGGCGAGGAAGTAGAGCAGCAGGATGATGGGGATAGCAATATCAAGCAGGTTGATGCCAGTCGTCATGACTAATTGCCTCCTTGGTGGGTAGAAGTGGTCACGGTGTGCCCATTGTGGTTGGTGCGGGCTGCGCCCGGTGAGTGTGGTGGCGTTTGTTGGGCCGATAAAGGACACACCTGAATGCTTGATATTAGGTGCCGAACCTGTGGGGAAGCTTTGAATTTGCCCGAAAGAAATAACTTTTGTTGTAAAGCTTGTCCTATTGGAATGCATAAAGCACTTTTTTAGGGTACGCTCATATCAGTTGAATATGTCACACTAGCTTGAGCCTTCTCACATTTCAGATGTTGAGACGCATGACACCGGTTCGGGCTCACTCACTGAACATTTACGAGCTTCGGCTCATCACCTCATATCTAGGAGAACTTTATGGATCTCGAGATCCTCCGTCGCACCCCTCTCTTTGCTAACCTCGACGACGCAGCTTTCGCTCTGCTGACCGATGATATTCAGGAGATTGACCTCTCCCGCAACGCTGTCCTCTTCTACGAGGGCGACCAGGACGACCAGCTCTTCGCTGTGCTCTCCGGTAAGGTCAAGCTGGGTCGCACCGCCGCTGACGGCCGCGAGAACATGGTCGCAATCATGGGTCCCGGTGACGTCTTCGGCGAGATGGCTCTCTTCGATCCTTCGCCCCGTTCGACCAACGCTGTGGCTGTTTCTGAGACTCGCCTGGCTGCCATCAAGCACGAGTCCTTCAAACGTGCACAGCAGCTGGACCCCACGATCTCCGATCAGATCATTAAGACTCTGGCTCGCCGCCTGCGCCACGCTAACGAGGCACTGGCTGACCTGGTCTTCTCTGACGTTCCCGGCCGCCTCGCTAAGGCACTGCTGGACCTGGCTGACCGCTTCGGCCGCCCCGCAACCGACGGCGTGCTCGTTGCTCACGAGCTGACTCAGGAAGAGCTGGCACAGCTGGTTGGTGCATCCCGCGAGACCGTGAACAAGGCTCTTGCCGAGTTCGTTTCCCGCGGTTGGATCCGCCTGGAGGCACGCGCAGTTGTCATTCTGGACCTGCCCCGCCTGCGCCAGCGTTCCCGCTAAAGCCTCTTTGAGTGAGGGCATTCTAGGGCGCCCTCGCTGAAAGACGACTTAAATAGATTAGGAGCCGTTTCCCTCTGCATGGGGAAACGGCTCCTGATTTCTTTAACGCTTCATCTCAAGAGTGAGTATTGCGGCAGCTCGTTAGAGCACGCCTGTTAGTGCACACCCGCTGCGCCGGTGTACACGCTACCGGTGGTTGCCGGAACCACCTCGGTGAAGGAGAGCATGCACGCACCATTGTGGGTCACGAGCACGGGCTTCTTCACCTCAATCTTGCGGCGCTTGGACAGCCACGCGACGGAAGTCTGTGCCTTCGCCAAAGATTCGAGCATGCACATCACGCCGGGGGTAATGAGCTGGTCCAAGGTACGACCCACCGTGTTGGGCTGGCCGATGCGGTCGCCCAGTTCGCTGGTGTCCTTGGCTTCGAGCAGTTCACGCACGTTCAGCCAGTCACCCCACACGCCCTTACCGAGCAGTAGCTTCGGATCCTGCCCGACGGGCAGAGCCGTGGTGAAGTAGGCGATATCGTAGCGCTTGAGGAAGAAGTCCGGGGACTGCCAACGCGCGACCGGGCGCAGCAGGTCAGCGCGCACACTTAAACCGCTGGAGGTCAAGAAGTCAGAGAAGCTCTTATCCTGAGCCGCGACTGCCTCGCGCCAGGCCATGAACTCAGGCGTGCTGGAGTGCTCCACGACGTCCTGTTCGTCCTCGCCGGCAAGCAGAATGCCGGTCTCTTCGAAGGATTCACGCACGGCAGCCATGACGCTGCGGCGTGCCTGCGCAATATCGGAGAAGTGGAATTGATCCTGCCAGTAATCGGCGCCGGGACCCACCCAGGAGGCGGACTCATCATCACCGGGAAGAGCCGTGCCGCCGGGGAACGCCACCACGCCCAGCGGAGAGGTGCCGGGGCGGTAAGTCAGAATCGTTTCGAGGCCGTTGTCACCATCGCGCACAAAAATAACGGATGCCGCCTGGCGCATCGTGCAGCCGGTCGCGCCTTCGTTACCGCCTTCGCACCAGCTTTCGGCGGCGGTGCGCATGAACTCAGGGACCGCGTAGAGACGCTGAATGCAGGAGGTTCGCGGGTTAGCCGCGGACTGGCGGCCGGTAAACATGCGGGGGCGCTCCACTCCCTCAGCCGGGGTGGGAGTGCCGAAGCGGCGTTCCTGCACCGGCAGGGGTAGAGTCTTGATGTTTTGGGCGGTGCCGTTGTCCTGTACGGATCCGGTGTGTGCAGTCTTGTCAGGAGCGTTCTGTGCCGCCCGCTGAGCTTGGGCAGCACGAATAGCAGACAGCGGCAGAGCGCCGGTGTACAGCTTAGACATACTCAACGATGATCTCGACCTCTACGGGCGAATCCAGGGGAAGAACGGGAACACCCACGGCGGAGCGGGCGTGCTGGCCTGCCTCGCCGAAGATTTCGCCGAGCAGTTCGGAGGCGCCGTTAATGACGGTGGGCTGAGCGGTGAAGTTCACCTCGGATGCCACGAAGCCAACAACCTTCACGACGCGCTGCACGCGGTCCAGGTCGCCGATCACGGACTTGACTGCTGCCAGGGCGTTGAGCAGGCAGATACCCGCGTACTTCTTAGCGTCCTCGGGGGTTACGAAGCCTTCAGCGCCGGAGTCGGACACCTTACCGGTTTCGGGCAGGGCGCTGTCGACGAAGGGCAGCTGACCGGAGGTGTACACGTAGGAGCCGGAGGTTACCGCGGGAACATAAGCGGCAACGGGGGCGGGTGCTACGGGCAGTTCGTAACCGAGTTCGCGGATACGTGCTTCAATACGGGATTCAGTCATGATTACTCCAGAAGGATGGCGGGTGCTGGCACCCAAACGGTGATAGGGGAAACGCCGTAAACCTAAACGCTACTGATATTCAGGCAGCTGTTAAACGGCTAACCGGCGGTCTGCCTCAGCTATTCCCACCCTCCACTATAGGTAGGGGAAAGTGGGGTTGAGGTGACCGCCGGGTGCGCTGCTCTTAGTCAGCCTTCTCGCGCTTAAAGTAGGCGATGGGGTTGCCCTGAGTCGGAGCGACCATGTTCGACGCGGGGGTTGCGCCGGCAGGTGCGGATGCGCCGGGGAGAACAGTTACGAGCTCCCAGCCGTCTTCACCCCAGTTGTCGAGGATTGCCTTGGTCGTGTGGATCATCAGCGGTACAGTTGCGTATTCCCATTTCTTCATACCCTCTAGACTATCGCCCGGTGTTCAATAAGTAAAAGGGATTCACTATGGTTTTGGTCAATGTCCGGCGCTTTTGGGGGCTTTATTCTTAGGGCTGAGAAACCCGCGTCCCTGTGGGGTGCCGAGACGGGCTTTCTCTCACAGTTTCATGGGATAAACTGAATGAATGGCTTCATCTAAGAAAACCCGTTCGCGTCGCCGTCCGGGAGATTTTTTGCAGTTCCTCGCGTTCAGTGTGATTGCCGGTTTCCTCGCGGCAATTATTGTCGTACCCCCTGCCGTGAGCTTGGGTATGGTCACGAACGCGTCGATGTCATGGTTCCAGGACCTTCCTGACGACATTGCCGATGGCATCTCTTCCCGTCCTTCTACTATTTACGCTGCTGACGGCAAGACCGAAATCGCGACCTTCTTCGAAGAGAACCGTGAACCGGTCAAGCTGGATCAGATTTCTCAGCATATGAAGGACGCTATCGTCTCGGTTGAGGACCGTGACTTCTACAAGCACGGTGCTGTCTCCGCTATCGGTATCGGTCGTGCGTTCCTGAACAACATCATTAACTCCAACAGCGGCCGCCGTCAGGGTGCATCCACCCTGACCCAGCAGTACGTCAACAACCTCATTGTTGACTCCGCTGTGGCTCGTGGTGAGGACGCTACCGCGACCCTGAACGGTAACAAGACCTACGCTGCAAAGATTCGCGAGATGAAGCTTGCGATTTCTATGGAGCAGAACAAGTCCAAGGACGAGATCCTTGAGGGCTACCTGAACATCGTGAACCTTGGTGGTTCGAACTACGGTGTTGAGGCTGCTGCACAGTACTACTGGGGTATTTCCGCTAAGGACCTGAACGTGGCACAGTCCGCGCTTCTTGCCGGTCTGGTGCAGGCACCGAACGTGTACGACCCGACCGTGAACCCCGAGCTGGCTCGTGAACGCCGCGACATCGTTCTGGGCACCATGCTGCGTGACGGCAAGATTACCGATAAGGAATACAGCGACGCTATCGCCAGCGACATTAAGCTCAACGTCCACCCCAAGTCCCAGGGTTGCTCCCTGGCAGGCGATAAGGCGTTCTTCTGCCGCTACGTGGTCAACTACCTGCTGCAGGATGAGTCCCTCGGCGCAACCGCTGAGTTGCGCAACACCGCCATCAAGCGTGGCGGCCTGAAGATCGTGACCACCCTCAACCCCGAGGCTCAGACCGCGGCTAAGCAGGCAGTGGACTCCACCCAGCCCGCAGCAACCAACTGGAACGACGTGAACTCCGCTCTGACCAGTGTTGAGCCCGGTACCGGTCGCGTGATTGCTATGGCTCAGAACACTGAGCTCGGCACCCCGGCTGACGCAAACGACCACTCGAAGACCGAGTACAACTACAACGTTGATAGCGCCTACGGTGGTACCCGCGGCTTCCAGCCCGGTTCGACGTTCAAGCCGATTATTCTGGCACAGTGGCTCATCAGCGGCCGCGGTGCAAACGCCACCGTGAACGGTACCCAGCTCTTCTGGCCCAGCAGCTTCGGCTGGAACGCCAAGTGCTACGAGGGTGGTAAGTACTACTACACCGGTCAGCCGAACGGCTGGTCCTACAAGAACGCGGTCAACGGCGGTCTGACCTACGGTACCGCTGCGTACGGTATTCGCCAGTCCTTGAACTCCTACCTCTACGGCATGCTCTCCCAGCTTGACCTGTGTGATGTGCACGACCTGTCGATTAAGATGCACGCTCTGGACGGTACCGGCGAGCCGCTGCACAGCATCCCCGACCTGGGTACCAACATTGGTGGTACCAAGTACGGTATCTCCCCGCTGACCAGCGCATCCATGTACGCTATCTTCGCTTCCGAGGGTAAGTACTGCACCCCGCGTCCGATTGAGAAGATCACCAAGAACAATGGTGAGACCATGAAGGAATACCAGAACCAGTGCGAGCAGGTTATGGATCCGGATATCGCAAATGGTGTCAGCTGGGTTCTGAAGGGCGTTATCCAGCCCGGCGGTTCCGCTTCTCAGCGTGGTATTGGTCTGCCGAACGGTTCGGCTGCGAAGACCGGTACGAACGATAACTCCTCCCAGACCTGGCAGGTGGGCTACACTCGTGGCCTGTCCACCGCGTCTTGGGTTGGTTCGAACAACCTCGGCTTCCGCTCCCTGAACGGTGTGGGTATTAACGGTCGAGTCCTCGAGTACGTCGATGGTGCAACCTACGCGGGTGCACAGTGGCAGTCGTACATGAAGGCCATCGCACCGAAGTACAACACGAAGGACTTCACCACCCCCAGCGATAAGATTCTGTCGTACAGCTAGAATCACAGCTCATCAGCTGAAGTCTGAAAGGCGATTGATGATGTGTGAAAACGCAGTCAACGCCCGCGTCCCCGTGGCGGTCCCCGGCGCACGCGGCTCCTCCCCGCTCCTGAAGAAGGTAGCGGGGGCGGTAGCCGCCACTGCAGCCTTGGGGGCCGCCACGGCGGCGTATGGGCACTTTATTGAGCTGAATAATTTTCAGCTCCGCACCGAGTCCCTGCCGGTGCTGCCCGCCGGTAGCCCCGACTTTAGGATTCTGCATATTTCAGATATGCACATGATTCCGGGCCAGCAGAAGAAGATTGACTTCATGCACTCGCTGGCTGCTCTGGAACCGGATTTGGTGATGAACACGGGCGATAACCTCTCCCACGTGGACGGTATGGGCCCGCTGTTGGAGGCGCTCGACCCGCTCATGGACTTCCCCGGCGTGTTTGTGCCCGGCTCCAATTGCTATTTCGCGCCAGTTTTTAAGAACCCGGCACGCTACCTGTGGCAGCCGCGCACCCCGCAGATGATTGAGGAAGGCTCGCGCGTAGCCCTGCCCATTGAGCGGATGCACGACGCTTTCGAGTCGCGCGGCTGGACGGGCCTGATCAACCGCTACGACACGCTAAACCTCAAGGGTCTGCGCCTGGAGTTCTCCGGTGTGGATGACCCGCACCTGCGCTACGATGAGCACCCCGGATTCGCCCCCGGCGCCTTCGATGAGGGTGAGGAGCCGAGCATCCGTATCGGCGTCGCGCACGCCCCCTACATGCGTACTCTGCACCGCTTCGTGCAGGACGGCGCGCAGGCTATTTTTGCCGGTCATACGCACGGCGGTCAGGTCTGTCTGCCCGGCGGTCACGCTCTGGTCAGCAACTGCGATTTGCCGCCTTCGCGTGCGAAGGGTGTGAGTGAGCAGTCCGGTGTTCCGGTTCAGGTTTCTGCCGGTTTGGGTACCTCTCGTTTTGCTCCGGTGCGTCTGTTCTGCCCGCCGGAAGCGATCCTGGTAACCCTCACGGCTAGCGATAAGGAACAGGGCGCCTCCGCTACCTCGGCGGGTGGTCGCAGCTAATGTCTGAAGCATCTACAGCACACACGACTAAGCGGCGCCGCAACCCCTTCCTGGAGACCGCGAGCGAACCGACCCCCGACCCAATCGACTACGCGCACGGTCAGCGTGCCCCGCGCACCCTCGCCGCGTATGCGCGTCCGATTCGTGTGCGCTGGGGTGTGGGTCTGCTCGTGGCCTTCGGTGCCGGTGCCCTTGAGATTGCTATTCCGCAGATGTTGCAGATTATTGTGGATCATCTCTCGCAGAGCACCACCGAGAGCGCCATCTGGATTGCTGGCGGTCTGGTGCTTCTGCTGGGTATTGCGCATGCCTCCTTCATGTATTGGAGACGCTGGCTGATTGTGGACCCGACCTCCACGATTGAGCTGTCCATGCGCATGAACTTCTTTGACCGGCTGCTCAGCGCCCCGCTTTCTCTGTTGGACCGTTGGCCCTCCGGTCAGTTGCTGACCCGCTCCATGAGCGATTTGGGCACGATTCGCCGTTGGCTGTCTTTCGGTATCGTTCAGATGCTGACTGTTGCGGTGATGTTCCTGGTCGGTGGCTTCTTCATGCTGCGTTCTTCGCCGTCTCTGGCGCTGGTGTTCGTGGTGACCGTGCCGATTTTGGTGCTGTCGCTGGTGAACTTCACCCGCAAGTACTACCGCGCTTCACATGAGATTCAGCAGATGACGGGCGACCTCTCAACCCGTATTGAGGAGTCGGTGCGCGGTATCCGCGTGATTAAGGCGCTGGGCCGCTCCCCCGAGCAGATTCAGGAATACTCCGAGTCCGTGGATGCCCTGCAGGTGCGCGAGTACGGCAGGTCGATGCTGGTGGCTCGCGTTGCCCTGTACCAGGGCCTGATCGTGGGTGTCTCCACGGCGGTAGCGCTGGCTGTGGGCGCTTCGCAGGTTGCGGCGGGCACCTTGAGCCTGGGCGCGATGACCGCCTACTTTGCGGTGCAGACGACCGTGCTCAGCCACGTGACGCGCTCGACCGCGCTGATGTCTGCCTATTTGAGCTATAAGGTGGCGTTGGAACGCCACAACGAGGTTATGGACGAGCCCGGTTTTGAGGCGGTGCCGCTGGTTCGTGGCTCCGCGGCTGTGTCTGTGCCCGGGCATCCGCAGGGTGCTTCTGATTCGTCAACAGTAGCTGGAGTGTCCGCTCAGGGCGGCTCCGGGAAGGAAACTATGCAGTACCCCAGCGGTGGCGCAGTATCTGTCACTTTCGATCACGTTCAGTTCAGCTACGATGCTGCCAAGGCGCCGGCTGAGTCTACCACTGAGGCGAATTCTGAAGTTGCTTCTGAGACGAAGGCACCCGAGGTTTCGGTGCTGAAGGACGTAAACTTCAAGGTCTTCCCGGGTGAGATTCTGGCGCTGGTGGGTGCAACCGGTAGCGGCAAGTCGACCGTGCTGTCGCTGGTTCCGCGTTTCTACGAGCCGACCTCCGGTTCCCTGCGTTTTGGCACCCGAGATACCGCCGACATGTCTCTTGAGGAGGTGCGCGCCCAGACCGCGTTCGTCTTTGAGGAGGCGGTGCTCTTCTCCGGCACGGTCCGCGAGAACGTGCTGATGGGCGTTGCCGAGCAGTACGAGCACGGCACCGAGGATGAGGACTACCCCGCCGCAGAAGAGCTGGAGGCGACCCTCCAGACCGCGCTGCAGCTGGCTGCGTGCGATTTCGTGGCGGAGCTTCCGCAGGCTCTGGATACCGTCATTGGTGAGGAGGGTTTGAGCCTGTCCGGTGGTCAGCGTCAGCGTCTGTCGTTGGCGCGTGCTTTGGCGAAGCGCCCCTCTGTGCTGCTGCTGGATGACCCGTTCTCGGCGCTGGATGTGAACACCGAGGAGCGTATTATTACCGGCCTGCGTGAGGGTCTGGAGGGCCTGGGTGGCGCTACTACCCTGTTGACGGCGCACCGCCCCTCCACGGTAGCTCTGGCTGACCGCGTGCTGCTGATGGTTGATGGTGCCGTGGTCGCTGAGGGCACTCACGCTGAGCTGATGGACTCTTCGGAGCAGTACCGTCAGCTGATGACGATGGAGGAGGAGGCCTAATGGCCCATCATCGTCCGGCGGAGCCGCGGGAGCAGATGAGCCCGCAGGAGCGCGCGGAGACGCGTGAACGCTCGATGGCGCTGCTACGCCAGATGTTGCGCCCGCACCGTGGGGCGTTGGCTCTGTCGATTATTTCGGTGCTTTTGGTCTCGGGTTCCTCGGCGATTGCGCCGATTCTGATTGCCCGCGTTTTGGATAGTTCCATTGAGCCGCTCAAGCAGGGTGACGTTTCTCCCCTGCTGACCCTGCTGGCGTTCTTTGTGGCGGCTACCGCGGTGACCGCGATTTTCTCGTGGGTCAACGTGGCGTACACGGTGCGTGTGTCGCTGGGTGTGGTGGTGTACCTGCGTAAGCGGGTATTCCGTCACGCGCAGTCGCTGAGCGTGTCGTTCCATGAGCGGTACACCTCGGGCAAGGTCATTTCGCGTTTGACCAGCGATATTGATACGGTCCGCAGCTTCTTGGACAGCGGCATCAGCCAGTTGGCGATTACCTTGCTGTCCATGGTGATTTCTGCGGTCGCTATTTTCCTTCTGGATTGGCGTATTGGTCTGTTCATGCTGGTCATGGGCGTGCCGATTTACTTTTTGACGCGCTGGTTCCAGAAAGCTGCGGTGCCGGTTTTCCGTACGATGCGTACCGAGTCTGCGCATTTGACGAGCCGTTTTGTGGAGACGTTTACGGGTATCCGTGCGGTGAAGGCGTTTGGTGCGGAGGCGCAGATGCGTTCCGAGTATGCTCAGGCGTCGGAGCGTTACCGCCTTGCGGTGATGGATTCCATTAAGATTTTCGGCGTCTACTCGCCCGTGCTGATGCTTTTGGGCAATGTGTTTATTGCCGGTGCGTTGGTGCTGGGTGGTTATGCGGTGCTGGGCGGCACCATGCAGATCGGTACCCTGCTGGCGCTGGTGATTTACGCGAACCGTGTGTTTGAGCCGGTCATGCAGCTCTCTGAGTTCTACAACATGTTCCAGTCGGCGATGTCAGCGCTGGAGAAGCTGTCGTCGTTCTTGGCTGAGGAGCCGGAGGTTGCTGAGCCTGAGCATCCGCATGAGCGCGCTGTAGAGTCTGCAGCTGAGTCTAGCGCTGCTGAGGGCGGGTCCGGCACGGTTCACGGTGCCCTGGTGGAGCTGGATTCGGCGGTCTTTGGGTACACTTCGGATCGTCACGCTTTGAAGGAGACGAGCCTGCGCATTGAGCCGGGTACGACCGTGGCGCTGGTTGGTGCTACGGGTGCCGGCAAGTCGACGATCGCTAAGCTGGTGGCTCGTTTCTACGATGTTTCAGCCGGTCAGGTGCGTATTGACGGCGTGGACGTTCGCCAACTGGCGGATGTGCAGCTACGCCGTGAGGTGCTCATGCTCACCCAAGAGGTGTTCCTGTTCTCCGCGTCGATTCTGGAGAACATCCGCATGGGTAACCCGCAGGCATCAGATGAGCAGGTGAAGGCTGCCGCGAAGGCGGTGGGCGCTGACACGTTCATTGAGCGTCTGCGTGACGGCTACGAGTCGCAGCTGGGCCGTGGCGGTATTACCCTGTCGGCGGGTCAGCGTCAGCTGGTGTCCTTTGCTCGCGTGTTCTTGGCGAATCCGCGGGTGCTAATTCTGGATGAGGCGACGGCTTCGCTGGACATTCCGAGTGAGCGCGCGGTGCAGGCGGCGCTGCGAACCGTGTTGGCAGGGCGTACGGCGCTGGTGATTGCGCATCGCCTCTCGACGGTTCTGAGCGCTGATCGTGTGCTGGTGATTCATGAGGGCTCCGTGGTGGAGGATGGCTCCCCGCAGCAACTGATTGCCTCCGGCGGTCGTTTTGCGGCGATGTACGCCTCCTGGGATGAGCTGAATCAGGTTCAGGAGACTGAAGCCTAGAAGCTTTATCTGTCCCTCCTCCGAGCGGTGGTGTGCCGCTGTGTTGCGTTCTGAATTTTTTTGGGTTATCCTAGGTGAGTTGCCTACGGTATTCACTGATAGGTCAACATCGGGATGTGGCGCAGCTTGGTAGCGCGCGTCGTTCGGGACGACGAGGTCGCAGGTTCAAATCCTGTCATCCCGACAGATAGCCCCGGTCCTCTGGACCGGGGCTTTGTCGTACCCGCAGTATTTCTGTTGCAGATGTTGAGCACATAGAGGCGACCCCCTACCCGCGCAGGAACGCGGGGAGGGGGTCGCTTTCGTATTGAGTTCAGATTGGGTTAGCCGCGCCCGGAGATGAGGGCGAGAATCGCCTCCAGGGGGCCGCGTCCGGCAACGGAGTGCGCCACGCGCGACCAGAGGGTGCAGAAGCCCAGGGCGATTGCGGCGCCGAGCAGCAGGAAGGCGCTCCAGTACACGGCGGTGCCCCAGCCTCCGGTGGCGACGTAGTGCTCGCCTGCGGTGAGAGCCTTAACGGTGGGACCTGCGTAGATGATGATTCCGCTCAGCACAATGGAGGCGCTCAGCGACATCTGGCCCAGGCGAGCGATTGGGGTGAGCATTCCCGCCTGCGCGGAGAGCAGCCGCGCGCATTCTGCCCAGAAGTACAGGGTTGCCGCCAGGTTCAGGGTGAGCAGCACCTGCGGGCTGTTGAGGAAGCCCAGCTCGGTGTAGGGGTTGAAGGTGCGGTAGACGGCGAGCGCCAGCACTGCAAGTACCACGGGGATTGCGAGCTTCGCCTGCAGGTTGTCGTAGAGGCGCACGAGCACGATGCCCAGGCACATGACCCAGATAAGCTGTGCGCTCTGCGCGTGGTTGACGCCGTGGGTTGCGAGGAAGGGCAGCTGCACGGCAGTCCACTGGTCGGCCTGAGCGGCTACGTCCATGAGGAGGGTGTAGGTCCAGGTGATGAAGGGGCTGGTGACCACCGCCAGCGCGGCGACCGCCCACAGGGGCAGGTGCACGACGAATAGGGTGAGCAGGGTGAGTAGCGCCAGGTGCACGAGCATGTCGAAGGGTAGCGTGTAGCTGAAGCCCTGTGCCGGTACGGTTACGCCGGCTTGCGGCAGGTAGGTGATGCCCTGCATGAGCGCCACGCCCAGTAGCAGTAGCGCGAGGAATCGCACGATGGTTCCGGCAAAGAGTTGCGGGAAGTTCGCGGTGCGTGCGTACCGCCAGGCGGCAGCGCCCAGGATTGCGGCGAAGAGTGGTTCTGCGGGTACGAGGGTCTGCGGGATCCAGAACTTCCAGGAGACCGGGATTAGCTGCAGCCAGTATCCGAAGGGGATGAGCAGGCTGAGCACGGCGAAGGCGCGGGCGAGGTCGAGCCCAAGGTCGCGTCGGGTGCCTCCGAGGGAGGCTGCGCGTACCCCGCTGCTGACGGTGGGGATGGGTTGAGTGCGCCCTGCTGCCATGTCCTCGCTCCTTGTAGTGCCGTGTTTGAGAGTCTGTGCGCGTGCCAGGGGTGTACTCTGCCAGGGGGTGTGGCCCTACCAGGGTATCTGCCGCATCCGGTGGTGTGTGCCGGATGCGCTGGCATAGGTGTTAAGTGTAACGGTGGAAGCTGTGTCTGTTCGGGCGATGGCGCGGAGGTTTTGCTCTCATGCCACTTCTGTCCCGGCTGTTGGCGAGAGCCTCTTGCCCCTAGTGAGTGCTGTTCAAGTGTTGTTGCACGAGGTTGGGTGTGTACCATTGATACGTTCTTATACGGTGGGACGATCCCGCGAATGCTTCGCCCCGGATTACTTTTCTGTACGCGCCCCACCTGTACATACACCACGTTGAGGTTTTATGTTTTCGACTTTATCCCCTCTTTTTCTGACGGATTTGGGGACTTCTGGTGCTCTTCTTGCTTCGGGCACGACTCTTTCGGAAGGGTCGAGCCACGATAGCGGCCAGTTTGTGTCCATTTTCTGGATTACGTTGGTTGCACTGATTTCTCCGGTTCTTTCACGCCTGACGGGTAAGAAGATCCCCGATGTGGTTTTCCTGCTCATTTTTGGTCTGCTCATTGGCCCGAATATGCTCAACCTTGCCAGCAGTGAGGGTGGTATCCCACTGCTGAAGGAGCTGGGCTTGGGCATGCTCTTTTTGATTGCGGGCTTTGAAATTAACGTGTCCTCGCTGCGTAGCCGCCAGGGTTATAGCGCTATTGCCACATGGGTGGTGTGCTTTGCTTTGGGTATGGCGGGTGCGGCGGTGATTACGTCGTTCTCGCATGAGCTGAATACGTATATTGCGGTAGGTGTGGCGTTGAGTTCCACGGCGTTGGGTACTCTGCTGCCGATGTTGAAGTCTCACGGTGCCGCCGGTACGCCGGTGGGTAATGCGGTGCTGGTGCACGGTGCTGTGGGTGAGCTTCTGCCGATTTTCGCTATTTCGTTGCTGCTGTCTTCGCGTTCGCCGGGCATGGCGTTTGTGGTGCTGCTGGCATTTATGGTGGTTGCGGTGATTGTGGCGCTGATTCCTCACCGTCTGTTTGCGCATGTGCCGGGTCTGCGTCAGATTATGGCCGCGGAGGCGAATACGACCGGTCAGACGGTTCTGCGTCTTGCGATGTTCCTGCTGGCGACCCTGATCATGTGTACTGCCCTTTTTGATTTGGATGCGGTGCTCGGTGCCTTTGCGGCGGGCCTGATTCTGCGTACGCTGACCCCTCCGGCGGCTTTGCATATGATAACTCACCGCCTTGAGGTGGTTGGCTTTACGTTCATGATTCCGCTGTTCTTTGTGGTCAGCGGTATGGGCATTGATGTGTCTGCCGTGGTGGCTAATCCTTTGGGTCTGCTTGCCGTGGTGGTGGGTATTCTGCTGTGCCGTGGTGTTCCGGTGCTGTTGGCGGAGCATTTCTTCGATACCCGTTCGGGGTTGGCCACTCGCGCGCAGAAGGTGCAGTTGGCGTTGTATTCGGCTGCGGGTCTGCCGATTATTGTGGCGGTGACGGAGGTTGCGACCAGTTCGGGTCTTCTGGAGAAGTCCACGGCGTCGCTGCTGGTTGCCGGTGGCGCGCTGACGGTTCTGCTGTTCCCGCTGTGGGCGTTGGGTATTCGTCAGGCGTTTGGTTCTGCTGAACCATCTGCGCAGGCGCCGAGCCGTAAGGAGCAGATGAATGCGCTGAAGGCTCAGCGTAATGCTCAGACAAAGCTTGCCACGGGCGTGGTTCCGGTGGTTCGTCTAAAGTCGCAGGCTGATTCTGTTCCTGCCGAGGTTGAGGATGCTTCGGCTGATTCCTGCACTGCTTCTCGGGGTGTGGCCAAGAAGCGTAAGGGCTCAGCAGGGGGTTCTGCCAAGAAGTAGTTGCGGCTACGCTGTGGTTGTTTTTCGGCCTTTCACGGGTAGGCCAACATGGGCGGGTCAATAAGCCGTTTTGAAGGGGTATCCCGCTTACAGTCACCTCAACCCTATGTGGGATTGGGTTTACAAAACCACACACAATGCCAGACATTCAAAGCCCCGCAAACCAACATACATCCCACATATAGAGTCAAAGCCCGCCGCATCCTCCATAGAGGTTGCGGCGGGTTTTTTGCGCCCGAATACCCCGATAAATCGGGGGAAAATGAGAATCTTCCTTAAATTCGGATTTTTAATGCAAATATTACAGAACATGACGTGTCTTAGCTTTCTCGATTGACACCTTGTCCTATAAAATTGAAAGCGGACAGGGAATTTCCCTGAAACACACATAAACCAACATACATACACAGAGTCGCTTCCGCCCCAGCGGGAGCTGGCGCACCTCCCCTCTCACACACGGGAGGTGCTCCTTTCGGGAGTATCCGCGACGATACCCCCGGCGGCTCCCAACTACTGAGGAGGATCATATGGGTCAGAAAGGTAATTATTTCTAACCTCACATCTCAAGGCCTCGCACTGAATCCTAACGATTGTCTGCACACACAGTCATTTCCGAAGGAAATATCATGCACCAACTACTCCTCACCGCGAGCACTGGTGGCGTAGAGCTGGACTTCCCGGCCTGGCTCCGAATTACGCACTTCATCAATTTCATTATGATGGGCTTCCTGATTCGTTCAGGTTGGGAAGTTCTCGCCTCTCACCCCCGCCTGTACTGGAACAACCACTGCACCCCGGGTTCCGAGTGGCTCAAGTTCACCAAGGACAAGGTCCCTACCACCCCCGGCGCATTTACTGCGCGCGATGACCAGCGCACCCTGTCTCCCCTGATTTCTCTGCCCGGCAAGGCCCAGATTGGTCTGGGCCGCGCATGGCACGCGCTGGTGACCGTCATCTGGATCGTTAACGGTCTCGTCTACGTCTCCTTGCTGTTCCTGACCGGTCAGTGGCGCCGTATCGTCCCGACCAGCTGGGATATCATCCCGCAGGCGTGGGAATCCATCCAGATTTACGCTGGCTTCCAGATTCCCTCGATTGAGCACTTCCAGCCGTACGACGCTCTGCAGCAGATTATGTACTTCACCGTGGTGTTCATCGTGGCACCGCTGATGATTGCAACCGGTCCGATCATGAGCCCGGCATTCTGCGGCCGCTTCCCCGGCTACGTGCGCCTCTTCCGTAACCGCCAGACCGCGCGTTCCATCCACTTCCTGGGTATGGCGTTCTACTGCGTCTTCACCGTCATTCACGTGGCGCTGGTATTCGTGGTTCACCCCCAGTACAACATCGCCCACATGATGCTGAACAAGCCCTACAACGAGGTGGACGCAGCACAGTTTGCTCAGGCAGTCACCATGCTCATTGGTGGTATTGTCTTCGCTGTGGCTCTGTGGATTTTTGCTTCGTACTGGTCCCTGCGCGACCTGCGATTCACCCAGACCTTCATTTGGGGTCTGACCCAGCCGATTCGTAACGTCCTGCTGGACCGTATCACCTCGCGTCAGGTGCAGAAGAAGACCTTCACCGATGCGGATATCTCCCCCTTCCACTGGGTTAACACTCGCCCGCCGACAGAGCGTGAGAGCACCGAGTGGAACCGCCTGAAGGAACACGAGTTCGTCGACTACCGCCTGGAGCTGGGTGGTCTGGTGAAGGAATCCAAGTCCCTGAGCATTGATGACCTCAAGAAGCTGGGCAAGGAAGTTAACATCACCATGCACACCTGCATGCAGGGTTGGACCGGCATCGCCAAGTGGGAGGGTGTGCGCCTGCGTGACGTCCTCGCACTGGTCGAGAAGACTGACGACGCTCGCTACGTCATGGTGACCTCCTTCGGCCACGTGGGCCACACCTACGACGGCCGTCCGACCGAACCCTACTACGAATGCCTGGACATCTCCATGGCAATGGAAGATGAGACCATCCTGGCCTGGGGCATGAACGACAAGCCCCTGCCGGATGTGTACGGTGGCCCGCTCCGTCTGCGTGCGGACTCCATGCACGGCTACAAGATGGTCAAGTGGGTTCAGAAGATTGAGTGGATCAAGGATTACCGCGATGTTGGCGATGGCCAGGGCGGTAGCCGCGAGGACTCCGGTCTGCAGCACTTCGACGCACGCGCCTAAGCGCCCACGCAGAGGCATCGCTACGGTAGAGCCTTCAGCGCTCCGCTAGGTAGCGCGTCGATAAGCAACCACATAAAGAACGGTGGCGGGATCATGGGCCCGCCACCGTTTTTGTATCCTCATGACTGGTGCATACGCTTCTGAAGACTAGAAGCCGCGAGGGCATAAAGAAACCGCCCGGGAGCCTTAGCTCTCGGGCGGTTTCTTTAGAGGTTTGCCGTCTGGCGGCTGTACCTTAGCCGTCTGGCGCTATACCTTAGGCGTCGTAGATGATGACGTCCAGGGTACGGGGGCCGTGCACGCCCTCCACGCGGATCAGCTCGATATCACTGGTTGCCGACGGACCGGAAATCATGGTCACGGGGCGGGTGTAGGTGATACGCTCGATCGACTCGGGAACCAGCTCCACCACGGTGGAACGGGGCACCACGCAGATGTGGTGGTCGGGCACCAGGGTGATGGCGCGGCGACCCTCATCGGGGTTGGTGTTCAAGAAGATCGTGCCGGTCTCTGCGCAGGAGACGGTCGAACCGGTCACCACAGCGTCAACTGCGTCCAGTTCCTTCAGGCTCAGGCAGCCGGGCTTGAGGGTGCTACCGGAGTCGGTGACGCGCTTGCGGTCAGCGGTGTCAGCCGGCAGCCACTCCATGTTCAGGCCCTCGGGAACCACGTAGGTGGACTTTTCACCCAGGCGCTCCGCGATGACCTCGGAGATGTTCTCCTTGTTCGCGTGGAACACGTTTGCCTTGTAGTCAATGAGGCGGTCGACGAGCATCTCAATGGTCTGCTCTTCGTTCAGCTCGCTGACGCGGCGGTAGTTACGTACGGGCTCGGGGGCGACGGGTGCGTCAGCCAGGGACGAGCGGATACGTGCGAGGATATCTTCCTTAGCAGAGGACATTAGTTGTTCTCCTTAGCTTCACGGGCTGCCTGGGCGTCCATAGCGGCCTTGGCGTTTGCTGCCGCCTCAGCGACCTTACCCTTGTTTGCCTCGATGAGGGCCTGAATGTCAACGCGCTGTGCGTTATCGCGTGCCGGAGCCTTGCCCTTCTCCTTCTTCCACCAGTTGCGGAAGGATTCCTTGGGGGGCTCGGGGATGTCGCGGTAAGCGGTCCAGCCGCTGACGATACCGGGAACAGCGGTGATCTTGTGCTTGCGGCCGCTGATAAGGCGGGACATGGGCAGACCACGCTCTGCAATCGACATCATCTTGCCGGAGGTGAAGAGCTTCTTCGCGCCGAGCATCATGCCGTCCATCTGCGAGAAGGGAGCCTTCTTGTTGCCTTCGAACTCGCGGACAGCGTGCTGGGACTCAACATCCTTAGCGCGCAGGTGCACGAGGACCTCGGGGAAGTTAATCTTCACGGGGCAGACCTCGTAGCAAGCGCCACAGAGGGAGGATGCGTACGGCAGGGAGTTGTTCTCTGCAGCCTCGATACCGGAGAGCTGCGGGGACAGGATTGCACCGATGGGGCCCGGGTAGGTGGAGCCGTAGGCGTGACCGCCTGCGCGCTCGTACACGGGGCACACGTTCATGCAAGCGGAGCAGCGGATGCAACGCAGTGCCTGGCGACCCAGCTCGTCGGACAGAACGGCGGTACGGCCGTTGTCGATGAGGATGACGTGCATGTTCTGCGGGCCGTCACCGGGGGTCACACCGGTCCACATGGAGGTGTAGGGGTTCATGCGCTCACCGGTAGAGGAGCGGGGCAGCAGCTGCAGGAATGCCTCGTAGTCCTGGAAGGTGGGCAGGATCTTCTCAATACCCATGAAGGTAATGAGGGTGTCGGGCAGGGTCAGGCACATACGGCCGTTACCTTCGGACTCCACGATGGTCAGGGTACCGGTCTCGGCAATACCGAAGTTGGTGCCGGAGACTGCCACGGTGGTGTTCAGGAACTTGTTGCGCAGGCGGTTACGCGATGCCTCTGCCAGTTCTGCCGGCTCATCGGTGATGTCCGGGTTGATACCCTCAATTTCGCGCAGGAAGATGTCGCGGATTTCGCGGCGGTTGCGGTGAATTGCGGGCACCAGAATGTGGGAGGGGCGGTCGTGGCCGAGCTGGACGATTTCTTCCGCGAGGTCGGTCTCAATAGCGTTGATGCCGTTTTCCTCGAGGAATTCGTTCAGGCCGGTCTCTGCGGTTGCCATGGACTTAATCTTGATGATTTCGTCCACGCCCTGCTCGCGAATCAGGTCCAGAGCAATCTGGTTTGCCTCGGTGGCGTTGCGTGCCCAGTGCACGTGGCCGCCTGCAGCGGTGAAGTTACGCTCGAACTGTTCGAGCAGCTCGGGCAGGTTCGCCAGAACGTAGTTCTTGACGGACTCACCGGTGTTACGCAGGTCCTGCCAGTCGGGCAGTTCTGCGGTGACGCGTGCGCGCTTGTTACGGATTGCGTGGGTCACGAAGCGCAGGTTGGCGCGTAGCTGCTCGTTCTTGAGTTCTTCCTTCGCGTACTTGGGGAAGGGGGTTTCTTCGAAAATGTTGCCCTCGCCGTAGTGAACGACCTTGGGCATACCAAGCTGAATAGCGGTCATGAGGTCTTATCTTTCCTTAGCCGATCGAGAGCTCGACGCGCTCGGAGTTAATCTTGAGCGGGTTTTCCTTGGTGGATGCGAGGATCTCCGCGAAGTGGATGGTCTGAACGTCCGAGCCGCGACGCATCAGCGCACCGCCGATGTTCATCAGGCAGGAGCAGTCGCCGCCGGTGCAGACGGAAGCACCGGTTGCTTCAACGTTGTCTGCCTTGTCGTTGACCATTGCGCCGGAGACGTCAGCGTTCTTGAAGGAGAAGGTACCACCGAAGCCGCAGCACTGGTCCATGCCCTCGAGCTGGGTGTACTTGATGCCTTCGACGGTGCGGACCAGGTCCTGCTGGCGGGTGCCCAGGCCGAGCATACGCATACCGTGGCAGGAGCTGTGGTAGGTGACGTGCTCGGGGAAGTAGGAGCCGAGCTGCTCGGCAGCGTTGGTGATGCCCAGGATGTCGATTAGCAGCTGGGAAAGCTCGAAGGTGCGGGAAGCAATCTGCTCTGCCTTCAGAGCCAGCGCTTCGTCGCCGCGGCTACGTGCGACCATTGCCTGCTGGTGACGCAGGGAAGCAACGCAGGAGCCGGAGGGTGCAACAGCTACGTCCCAGTCCCAGGAGTCGAAAGCTTCAACGTGGTTCTTGATGACTTCGTAACCGTCATCGAAGTAGCCCGAGTTGACGTGCATCTGAGAGCAGCAGGTCTGGTTCGGGGGGAAGACAACCTCGTGGCCCAGGCGCTCAAGAATTTCGACGGTGGCGCGTGCTACGCGGGGGTACATGCCGTCAACGATGCACGTGGAGAAGAGTGCAATGCGCATGACTTGTCCGTCCTTTCCTCTGTGTTCAGAGTTTCTCGGTCTCACCGCCTGCGTCTGGGGCAGGCGGGGCACAGTCCGAATAGGTTCGGTCTTCCAAAGAAGCGACTCAGATGTATTGAGTCGGGGAAGCTGGGCCGGATGGTTCCGGCTAATGTGCGCGCCCCAAGTGGAGGTGGGATGCGGTGGGATCAGAAACCGTGGTGATGTCTTTTATCTTTCTAGCCATTTAACACCGTTGGACGGCTTTTCTCTAGTTGGAATAGCACATACTTTCCTTGTTAAATAACCGGTTAGGTCGACCTGACCTTAAGGTATATTTCCCTACCTTCCGGTACATGTGACCTCATCTCCCATGCACCCCCCGTAAGACCCCTATATTCTTTTCGCAGATTGAACATTTATCAAACACACAGAAGTGGACCATAAACCCCCTAGAAATCCGCCGTTCTGAAGATTTTATGGTTGTTTTATGGGGCTTTTCCTTTTTAAAACAACATTCTTTTCGGGTATATGCGTCCAAATGAAGACTCTCCCCTGGGTAAACCAATGACCCATACACCCAACTCGTGATGTATCTGAAAATATTCGAGTTTCAGAACCTGGAATTAACTATCAGAACCGCAATATTTCGGCAGTTTCACTGGAAGCGAGCCCAGGTTCCGGTCGCCTTCCACAAAAATGAGTCAGGTCACTTTTGGTGAAACACCACATTATCCGGTACTCTTCTAAACATGCGATCAATGGTCTGACCACATCCCCATGCAGGGAACAATGACTCGTTCCCCACAGAATTATCTATGGTCTGACCACACACAAAACACACCCTGAACCAAAGGAGTTCCAGTGGAAACTTATACCGCTGTAACCAATGCAGTGGGAGGTAGCCTCGGCCTCAGCGCGCTCGTGGCAACCATTCCCCTCCTCACCTTCTTTGTGATGCTACTGGGCGTTAAGGCACGCGCTCACTGGTCCGCACTCGTGGCACTGGCAGCATCCATCCTCGTAGCAGTCCTGGGCTTCCACATGCCCGCTGACCTCGCCGGTCTGGGCGCCGTCCGCGGTGGCATCTACGGCCTGGTCATCTGCTGGGTTATCCTCGGTGCAATCTGGTTCTACCAGATCACCGTCCTTTCCGGCCGCTTTGAAGATCTGCGCCGCGTCTTCGACCGCCTCGGCGGCGGCGACCTGCGCATCCAGGCTATCCTCATCGCATTCTGCTTCGGCGGTCTGCTCGAGGCACTGGCTGGCTTCGGCGCTCCCGTTGCAATTACCGCAACCATGATTCTCTCCCTGGGCGTTAAGCCCCTTAAGGCTGCTGTCACCGTTCTGATCGCTAACACCGCACCCGTGGCATTCGGCGCAGTTGCTGTCCCGATTACCACCGCAGCTGACGTTGGCGGCAAGGACGCACACGTTATCGCAACCATCGTTGGTCACCAGGCTCCGTTCCTGGCAATGCTCGTTCCGCTCATCCTGCTCGTCATCCTTGACGGTATGAAGGGTCTGAAGGACGCATGGCTGCCCGCACTGGTCATCGGTGTCTCCTTCGCAATTGCACAGTGGGTCACCGCTGCTACCCCCGCATACAACCTGACCGACGTTGTTGCTTGCATCGTCTCCATGGGTGTTGCTGTTATCTTCCTGCAGTTCTGGAAGCCGCGCGGCGTCGAGGGCGTTCGTGAACGCTACGGCCTGCCCGCACAGGCTGAAGAGAAGGAAGCTCTGCCCGCCGTTCGCGTCTGGATGGCACTGCTGCCCTACGTCATCGTCGTTGCAATCTTCGGTGTTGCTAACCTGCACGCTGGCCTGAAGGCATGGCTGAAGAGCTTCGTCCTCAAGATCGACATCCAGGCTCTGAGCTCCCGCCTCGTCACCGCTGACGGCAAGCCCGTCAAGGATGCAGTCTACAACTTCGCGTGGATGTCCAACCCCGGCACCCTGCTGATCATCTCCGGTCTGGTTGTTGCTGTGGTCTACTTCTTCTTCAACGAGAAGGGCCGCTACGCCTTCAAGTTCCCGGCAATCTTCACCGAGTTCGGTTCCGTTGTCTACCGCATGCGTTGGTCCATCCTGACCATTGCTTCGGTTCTGGCACTGGCATACGTCATGAACTTCTCCGGTCAGACCATTGCTATGGGTACCTTCCTGGCAGGCCTGGGCACCGTCTACGCGTTCCTCGCACCGGCTCTGGGCTGGATCGGTACCGCTGTGACCGGTTCGGACACCAGTGCGAACGCACTGTTCGCCAAGCTGCAGGTGTCTGCTGCTGAGAACCTGCAGCACGCAGGTATCCACGGCGCAACCCCCGAGCTCATGCTGGCTGCTAACACCACCGGTGGTGTGGTCGGTAAGATGATCTCCCCGCAGTCGCTGGCTATTGCCGCTACCTCCGTGGACATGGAAGGCAAGGAATCCGACATCCTCAAGGCTGTCCTCCCCTGGTCCTTCGCTATGCTCCTGTTCGTCTGCGTCCTGGTCTTCCTGCAGACCAACGTTCTGTCCTTCATGATTCCCTAATCTGAGGCTCACCCCTTAGAGAGTTCTTGAGGTGAAAGCCTCAAGGGCCGTAGGACATTCGCCCCGGTATTTTCCGGTGGCCACGGCGGGGCGGCGAACCTTCTCGGTTCTGCCGCCCCGCTTTTTATGCCCCCTTATGACTCGACAGGTTGCCCCGATAGTTCTCGGGAACATGCTGAGTCGAGACTTCTTTTCGTTATCCGCCTCGTTATCAGGAGAGAGTATGCCTCGTTCTTTTGACGACACCCAGCCTGCAGAGGCGCCCCCTGTAGTTGAGCGTCAGCCGATTCTGGCGGACCGCAGCTACAGCATCATTCTGGAGACCTTTGAGCGGCGTCTGCGTCTGGGTGAGTTGCGTGTGGGCGATAAGCTCCCCTCCGAGCGTGAGCTGGCGGCACGGCACGGTATTTCCCGCCCCTCGGTCCGTGAGGGGTTGAGGGTTCTGAACGCGCTGGGTCTGATTCGTTCCAGCACCGGTTCGGGACCGAAGTCGGGCGCGATTATCATTTCGGAGCCGTCGGATGCACTCAGCTGGGCGCTGCGCATGCACATTGCGACCCGTAGCCTGCCGGTGAAGGACGTTGTCTCAACCCGCCTGCTACTGGAGGGCCCTGCGGCACGTGCGGCAGCTGCCGCGCCGGATACTCCGGAGCGTGCGGCAGCGCTGGAGCGTGCGCGTGTGCATCTGGCGGAGATGGATGAGCAGATCAGCGATGAGCGTTTCCATTTCTGCGATACGCGTTTTCACTATGAGCTGTCGAAGCTCGGCGGCAATATTGTGCTTGATACGGTTATTGACTCTCTGCACATGGCGACGATGAGTTATGTGCAGGAGGCGGTTCCTTTCCTGAAGGATTGGGAGGCGGTCAAGCGCACGTTGCAGCAGCAGCATTACGGCATTATTGAGGCGATTTCCTCTCACGATGAGCAGGCGGCCTATGAGCGGGTGTGCGATCACATTACGTGGTTTTATTCGCTGTCTGACCGTGCTGCGGAGGAGCGGGCGCGGCAGCATCCGGCGCGGGATATTCTGCACGAGGATTTGTGCCACGAGAACGTACATGACGAAGACGTTCACGCCGGCTAGGCTTCGTCCCTCAATCGCATAAACCCACATAGCTAAAGGGCGGTGCCCCGGAAGAATGACCTTCCGGGGCACCGCCCTTATGCGCCGAGCAATTATTTCAGCGGGGCAATTATTGCAGGAGCTCAAGCGGCTGAACCTTCGTTGCCGCGTAGGCGGGCAATGCACCCGCCACGATGCCCACACCCAAGCCGAGGAAAGGAATCCCTAGGATAAGGGGCGGCAGAGATAGCGCCCATCCGTTGAGAAGGCACACAACCCAGGAACCGAGAATACCGAGGATGAAGCCTCCAAGAGCGCCCAGGGCCCCGAGGAGAGCCGCCTCTGCAAGGAAGCTGACCGCCACATCTCGCCGTCCCAACCCTAATGCACGGTTAATGCCGATTTCCCGGCGGCGTTCCCAGACCGAAATCTGCATGGTCATCACAATGCCGAAGCTTGTCGAGACGATAAGAACCACCAGAATAATGGTCGTAAGAGCTCGGCTATCCTTCGTCAAGGAAGCACGAAGAGTCACCGGTGAAGGCGGAATCTCAATGTTTGTATCAACGGGGGCGCGCTGCGGATCGAGTACCTGCTTGAGCTGTTCCGCGACCGTATCTGCACTTCCTGGATTCACGATAACGTCCATACCGCGTTGCAGGGTGTGGGCTTGCGGCAAGAAAGTGGAGGTGGTCGGCAGGATAAGAGCGCTACTGAGAGCAGCGTTTTTGCCGCCGTCACGGATAATGCCGAGCACGTAAGCTCGCATTCCGTTGACCTCAATCATGTTCCGCCCGGGCTCAGTACTGACCCCTAGCTCTTTCGCGAGGGCAACACCCAGATAGACGGTAGGCTCACCGGGGCGTTCGCGGGCAGGCTCCGAAAAGTGCCCTTCGACAATGTGCGCGCCTCGTGCTTTCAAACCTGCTTCTGAAACAATTGCGAGGGGTGTCTGTTGGCCCTCATACCCCGGCCTGTTGACCTGCGGACGCGTTGTCTGCGTATCGATGGTGACTGTACCGGCAGCTTTGACCTCTGGAACTTGGTTAACGCGCCAGAGCAGTTCATCCTCCGGTATATCCCAGGTCTGCGGCTGGAGGCGCACACCGAGCCGGGTGGAATCGTAACTGGCCAGCTGCGAGCTCGTGTTGAGCGCTGACGACTCGCTGACGCCCACCAGCATAATGATGGTGGTTGTTCCCGCGAGCATCGCCAATACCGTGAGCAGGTTGCGGCGCCAACGGTGAACAACTGCAAGGAGAGCGTAGTGAAGGTTGTTCCTTAGCATCTATCCTCCCCTGACAACGGGTTCTTTGAGCGTTTGGTGGGCCGGTTCTTCGGGGCTAGCGAGTTCGGGGCTAACGAGCATCCCATCGACCATGTGTAGTTGCCGGTCGCAGCGAGCCGCGATATCGGGTTCATGGGTGATGATGACCAGGCTTTGCTTCTCCGCACGGCCGGCGAGGAGCAGATCCAACACCTTGTGAGAGTTTTCAGTGTCGAGGTTTCCTGTAGGCTCATCACACAGCAGGATGCGCGGGGCGCAGGCTAACGCGCGTGCGACCGCGACTCGTTGCTGTTCACCACCGGACATGTTGCGTGGAAGAACCTCCAGACGGTGCCCCAAACCCACCTGTTCGAGTGCCTGCAACGCACGCTGATGTGCCTGACGGCCCGGTACGCCGCGCATCCGGAGGGTGTGGGTAATGTTCTCGGTGGCGTTCAGATGAGCAATGAGGTGGTACGCCTGAAAGACGAAAGCGATGTGCTCACGGCGTGCTACAGTTCGCTCGGCGTCGCTGGCGGTGCCCATGTTTTGGCCCAATATTTTCAGCTCACCTTCAGAGGGCTGATCGAGTAGCCCGATGATAGAGAGGAGCGTAGATTTTCCGCTTCCGGAGGCGCCGGTAATGGCCACCGATTCGCCTTCATGAATGCTGAGGGTTGCGTTTTTAAGCGCCCAGGTGGAGGGCGGGAAGAAACGCGCAATATTGTGGCACTCGATATTAGGTTTTGTGGCGGTAGCGCTCGTGGGGAGGGCACGTTCTGTCTCGTGATGAGGCATTTTAGCGCTCCTTCAGCTTCACGACGGTACCTGCCTTGAGTTCTGCAGCGGGGTTGACGAGCTCGCAGATTCCGGCGGAGCACACGCCAAGGGTGACGGGAACGCTCTGACCGTTCTCCAGGGTGATGGAGTGCGTTCCGTTTTCTTCGGTTTTGACGGCTGCTTCGAGCACCGCGAGGGCGTTTTCAACGCCTCGGTTGAGAGTGACGGTGGCTTGAAAACGTGTTGATGCCGTCGTGTTTTCCGGCAAGTCGATTGTGATGGGGTAGCGTTTCCGCGCAGTAGCTCCCGGTGCGGAGGTATCGCTGTTAGGTCGCGCGCTGTTCTGCGCACCGTTGGAGGCACCTGCGTTAGCGCCGCCGTCAGCGTTAGTTGAGCCTTCGGGTGTGAGGGCCGCGCCCAGAGTGCCTTCGAGCGGGCTTCCGTTATCGGTAAGAATCTGGACTTTCTGTCCTTCAGCGAGTTCATTGCTGAGAGCGCTACCGTCCGCGGAGAGTACCAGACGGTATCCACCCGCGGATAGGGTGCACAGCGCCGGAGTTGAGGTTTGGCCTTTGGTACCGCAGCTGTTGTCTACGGTGTATTCATTGCCGTCAGCGAAGAGGTATTCAGAGAGCGGCAGGGCAGTGTTGTAGCGTCCTTCTTCGGTTCGGTCAGTATCCCCGGGAGGGTAGTAGCCACGATCCAGGTAGAAACGGTAGACAGCGTTGGCGGTTGCTTCGCCGTAGTTTCCTTCCTCATCCCAGATACTGTAGCCGAGCGATTCTAGAGCTTCTTGGAGCTGTTTAACATCATCGCCGCGAGCGCCTACGGCAAGGTCGCGGTAGGCGGGAATACTACCCTTGAACGCAATGATGGGACGCTCATTGATAGTGGTGATAATTGAGCCGTTACTCAGCTGGGTACCCGCCTTGGCGCCGTCCCTGGTCACCACTCCTTGAGGGGTTCCTACGGTGTAGCTTCGGGCGGGTGACACGCTGACTTCTCCCGAGTAGGTGCGGGTAACAGTCTGCGTGCTGATTCGGGTTGTTAGTTGCGCGGCGCGGGACGGCTGCGCATTGGATTCAACATTGGTGCGTAGCCCCGTATTAAGTGCGTAGATGGAGAACCCGCCGGTGATGACGAGCAGAATGACGAGCACCGGAACCAGGTAGGCGCGTATGGTTGCCGTCGTGGCGGCGCGGCGGGGGTTTTCTGAACTCTGCTGCGTGTTCATGGGTTCACCTTTCTGCGGTGAAATATGGGGCGGGACTAGGGGTAATTGCTGAGGGTAACAACGTGGCGGGGGTTGAATAAAGGGGTGTATCCTCTGCTCTCATCCGCGGGTGAACGCGGTTGAGAGCAGAGGACCGGTAGAAAATTTTCGCTAGAAAATGTCCAACGAGGAATCAGCGTTTACTGGTTGCCGTTGGCTAGTTGCCGTTGACTAGAGCTGCGGCACGCTCCTGTGCCTGACGTTCAATATCGCGTACTTCAAGGATGAGCGGCTCATGCTCATTGAGCCAGGTCGCAGCCTTTTCGTAGTAGATATTCTGTGCCTTAGTCAGGATTCCAGTGGACTTTTGGCAGTTGTAGTCAGCATGAGCTAGGGATTGCTCTTCCGCATTGGCGGCGGCATTGGCTGCCTTATACTTACCCCAGGTTTTCTCTGCGTAGCTGGGAGCATCTCCGAAGTGCTGGATATCGGTGTATCCGCTTTCTTTCATGCATGCACCGTAGGTGGTGTCATTACGGTAGTATTTCCCCATTTCTTCTACTGCGTTATTTTTGGATCCACCCACGATGAGCTCGTTAATGAAGTTGATGTATTTGAGGTAGTTTTCTGCTGAGCCAAAGACAGCCTCTGCCGCACGTCCCAGGCATGAATCTGTTGCCATGCCGGTCTGGGAACCGTTACTCATCGTGATGGTAACGGTTTTGCTGTCTGCGGCTTGGGGGTCGCCTTGAAATGCTTTCCGATATGCCGGGTTTTCCATCGCGGGTGCATTGCTGGAGCTAGCGTTGCCCTGCCGGGTGGATAAGTACCCTTGGGTGGCCGCTTCTTCGTTGGCGAAGTGGGCGTCACTCATCGCAAGTTCATGAACGGAGCTGCCGTCAATAATGTTCTGGCTACCGGAGTAGGTGAAGGACTTCTCACTCATGCACTTTTTGACCTCGTTGACGAGGGCCACGTTAATATCCGGGGAGGGATTCTCGTAGCTTGCCAGGACATTACGAATGTCTTGCTTAACTTCAACAGTGGTGGAGCAACTCGATACGCCCAGGCAACAGGCAATACCGATAAGGGCGAGGGGTGTGAAGGGCTTCTTTGCCATGGACTTCATCTTTCTCAACAGTAAGGAGCAGGGAAGGTAGGAGCCTAAACCCTAAGAGTAGGCTCCTACCCTCTGACAGATGTAGTGTCGTAGTTACCGGGAAACTACATAATCAGTAGTGTCGTTGGCGGTATCACCAACATAGTAAAACACCTGTCCTGGGTTAATGTGGAAGGTAACATTGTTTCCCCACCAGTTAGTGTTAATACCCCTGAGATGGCCGCCGGTCCAGTTGGCTGCTGACGAAAGCATATTGTCGGGGACATCGATGAAGTTGCTGAAACCAGAACGAACCAGTTCACCCTTGAGACCAACATGGTCGTATGCGTGAAAATCAGCGTGAGCAGCGGGCATAGCTGCCCCAACCGACAAGGCGGCGGCAACGCCGATAGCGGACAACGCACGGACAAAAGTAGAACGCGACATAGCGAATCTCCTTATTGCTTAGGTAGGAGTCTGAATTACTGACCCCCATGAGTGGATATACCATCTTGTCGACATATAACTATTTACATCGATTCACCGCATAAAGGGGATCATGCAACTTACATATGTGATTTATTGCGTTTTATATAAAAAACGCAACTTGTTAGACGGTAGAAGAATCATAGCAAGGCTCTATATTTAGATGCAATGAAAATCTGCATCATTATGTAGTGATTTAAATCATATAAATATCTACTTGTGTGTATCGTATCAAGAATAGATTCAGGACGTTTTATAGACTTCCAGAGACATTCACAGCGAAGATAAGTGCAACGGCTAGGCTTCCCCCTCAATCGCATAAACCCACATAGCTAAAGGGCGGTGCCCCGGAAGAATGACCTTCCGGGGCACCGCCCTTTATCAAAGACTTATTGAGCCCGAATATTCGGTTTAGAACTTCGTGCCGGTCAGACGCTCATACGCCTCAACGTAACGGGCACGAGTCTTCTCCACAACCTCCTCAGGCAGGTGCGGCACGTTATCCGAACCGTCCCAACCCGCCTCCGGGGAACGCAACCAGTCACGCACATACTGCTTATCAAAGCTCGGCTGCGCACGACCCGGCTCATACTGCTGAGCGTCCCAGAAACGCGAAGAATCCGGAGTCAGAACCTCATCACCCAGGGTGATCTCGCCGCGGTACGAATCAGTACCGAACTCCATCTTGGTATCCGCCAGAATAATGCCCTGCTCACGAGCAATCTTCTCCGCAGTGGTGTACAGGCTCAGGCTCAGCTCCTCCAGGCGCTCACCCACCGGCTGACCAACCTCAGCGTACAGCTCCTCACGGGTCACCAGCTCATCATGCTCACCCACCTCAGCCTTACCGGTCGGAGTGAAAATCGGGGTGTCCAGGCGGGAACCATCCACCAGACCCGCAGGCAGCTTCACGCCAGCAATCTCACCAGTCTCGTTGTACACAGCCAAACCCGAACCGGTCAGGTAACCGCGCACAATGCACTCCACCGGGAACATGTTCAGGGAGCGGCAAATCATTGCTCGACCAGCCACAACATCCGGAACGTCAGTGGACAACACGTGGTTCGGAACCTGCTTAAGCTGCTCAAACCACCACAGGGACATCTGAGTCAGAATCTTGCCCTTATCCGGGATCTCGGTGGGTAGAATACGGTCAAACGCGCTAATACGGTCCGAGGCAACAACCATGACCGAACCGGCACGCAGCTCAGCGTCATCATTGACAGTCAAGCCGGTAGCGTCAAAACGTTCCTCATTCGGAACGTACAGGTCACGGACCTTGCCGGAATAAATGTGAGTCCAGCCCGGGATTTCCACGGGGTTAGAACGAGAAGTCATGAGAATTTCTCCTGATGAGGTGGTGTGATGTGGATGCAAAAAGTCTGTGTAATTACAATACCGCGACAGGTGCGGCTACCGATAGTGCCAACCAGTCATCAATACGGCACAATCTTGAGAGCCCAACCTACCCCGGTCGCCGCCGACAGCACCCCGAGCCGAGGAAATGAACCCGGGAAAAGCTGAGGCTGCGAGGGATAAAGAAGCGAGTGGCAAAGAAGCGACCGGCTCCCCCACCCTCAAGCGGGGAAGCCGGTCACCTTAGGTTTTAGCCGCGCGGGGCGGGAATGTGGATGCGGTTCTCCACAGCCTTCAGCGCGATGTCGGTGCGGTACTGCGCGCCAGCCCAGGAGATAGCGCGAACGCCCTCGTAGGCGGCGTCGCGGGCGGCGCCCAGGTTCTCACCGAGCGCCACGACGGCCAGCACGCGGCCGCCGGCGGTGTGGATTTCCTCGCCGGAAACCACGGTGCCCGCGTGAATCACGTGCACGCCCTCCAGGGCGTTCGCCTCATCCAGGCCGGAGATAACGTCACCCTTGCGGGGAGTGTCAGGGTAGTTCTCAGCAGCCATAACCACGTCCACTGCGGTGCGGGGATCCCAATCCAGCTCGGTACCCTCAGAAATTTCACCGCGAGCAGCCGCACGCAGCAGCTGACCCAGCGGGGTGCGCAGACGCGCCAGAACCGCCTGGGTTTCCGGGTCGCCAAAGCGGGCGTTGAACTCGATAACGCGCACGCCGCGGCTGGTCACAGCCAGGCCGCAGAAGAGCACACCCACGAACGGGGTGCCGCGCTCAGCCATACGAGCCACGGTCGGGCGGGCAACCTTCTCCACGACCTCCTGCACGAAGCCCTCGGGCAGCCAGGGAAGCGGGGTGTAGGCGCCCATACCGCCGGTATTCGGGCCCTCATCGTTGTCAAAAATGCGCTTGAAGTCCTGAGCCGGGGACAGCGGCAGAACGTTCTTACCGTCAGAAATGACGAAGAGGGACACCTCGGGGCCGTCCAGGAACTCTTCGATGACCACGGTACCGCCAGCGTTGAAGCAAGCCTGAGCGTGCTCCAGTGCTGCGGTGCGGTCCTCGGTCACCACAACGCCCTTACCTGCTGCCAGGCCGTCGTCCTTCACCACATAGGGTGCACCGAACTCGTCCAGGGCAGCCTGCGCCTCAGCAGCATTCGTTGCCACGTAAGCGCGGGCAGTCGGCACGGAAGCCTCTTCCATGACCTGCTTAGCGAAAGCCTTAGAACCCTCCAGCTGAGCGGCAGCTGCGGAGGGGCCGAAAACATCAAAACCCGCCTCACGCAGTGCGTCAGAAACACCGGCGACCAGCGGCGCCTCCGGGCCAATAACGACCAGGTCGGCGTTCAGTTCGCGTGCCAGGGCGGTTGCCTGGGCGGGGTCATTCGCATCAATTGCATGGACGGGAACATCCTGGGCAATGCCGGCGTTGCCGGGGGCGCTGTGCACCTCGGTTACCTCAGGGTCGCGCAGAAGCGCTCGAATAATTGCGTGTTCGCGGCCGCCGGGGCCCAGTACCAAAACCTTCATGCTATTCAGGGTACCCGGTATCACTCTAAAAACGTGAGCTGGGCTCACTAAAAATGCGGCTCTTCTCATGTAGCGGCACATTCGTAAGAATGCACGCTAGAGAAGAGCCGCACAGCGCGGTAACCGAAGCTACCGAATCAAGCTAAAAGCACTAGATGAGGGCGGTAATGGCAGCCACACCACCGAAGACAATACCCGGGAGGTTCGCGATGATAATCGGAACATCCTTCTTGGGGCGCCACAGACCGTACAGAACCCACAGGGTGCAGTTCACCGCAGCGACCAGCGGCTGGATCCAGTCACCCTTGTGACCGTTCAGGTTACCGATAATCTGCGGGAAGTAGAAGACATACATGAGCACTGCGGTCACAGAAGCAACGCGAGCCAGGATGGGGAAGAACTTTGCGTGGAATTCAGAATCCACGCCCACGCCACCCTTGGGGGAGACGTTCTGTGCGGAGGTGTTTGCGGAGGTGTTGTTCTGCTCTGCCATGGATGTACTCCTTTACATGGTTTGCCGCTCACCAATCAAGAGTGAGTTGAGGGGTAAGGGGCATTAAGCGATGCATACTCGTACCGGGTCACGTCTAACTAGTTTCGCCTAGATATAGAGGCCCCGGGACTGCATCAATTGCGTACTGGATACATTACGCCCGTTCTCAGACTGCATATTGGGGCATGTCAGAGATGATGAACCGTGGATACACTCATAGCTCATCGATTGACGGGGTGGGGTTTTGCTCATCTGCCGCTGCCTTGGTCATCGCCATGTTCATGAGGCGGTACGTCGAGGCGCCAGAATGGTTCGTCGGGCGTCAATCGTGGTCGGTCCTATGCGGTGCTGGGTTTTTCGGTTCGTGCGGGCTGCGCCTCGCTCACTTACCTTAGTCTTACCCGTTGCGCTTGAGCACACTTCAATTATAAAAATGAATTACTCATAGCTTCAACTCGCAGTAAACGTGAATCTCTTCACAGGGCTCTCCCTCGACGGTGCCAGCCCATCCTAGCTCCGCGCCACCAGAGACAAATAGGGTCAAGCCGCACGCCCCGTTTAAACTAGAAGAATGACCAACAGCACCACCCCACAGGCAACCACTCACACCACCGACCACAGCAGCGCCTTCGACGTAGAACTCGCGCAGCTCACCCGCAACGACCTAGTCGAAGCCACCTACCGCGGACGCCTCGTCGTCCTCTCTCCCAAGGGAGAAGTCGCCCTGAGCCTCGGCGACGCCCGCAAGCCTTTCTTCTTGCGCTCGGCGCTCAAGCCACTGCAGGCCATCGGATCTATGAAGGCGGGCGCACCCCTGCGCGGTTCCCAGGTCGCCATCGCCTGCGGTTCGCACCGCGGCACCTTCGAACAGATGCGCGCCGTGCAGGACGTACTCACCCAGGGCAGCACCGAAACCAACCCGCTCACCCCGGCAAACCTGGCGCTCAAGCCCATGCTCCCTGCCGATAAGCAGGCACGCCAGGCAATGACTCAGGCGAACCTTGCCGCTACTGCCCTGGCGCACCCCTGCTCCGGCAAGCACGCAGCATTCCTGTGGGCGTGCACCGCCAAGCTTGAGCGCGGCGACCTCGAAGAGGGCTCGCAGAATTGGACCCTGCACAACTACCTCGACCCCGCACACCCGCTGCAGCAGGTCATCACCGAAGAAATTGAGGCGTTCACCGGCGAGCCGGTAGCCACCATCGGCGTTGACGGTTGCGGCGCACCCGTGCACGCCGTCTCCCTTGCCGGTGCCGCACGCGCCTACTCGACCCTCGGCTCAGCAATCCGCAACCTCGGGGCGGATGCGCGCGCCTCCACGGTCGCCACCGCCATGGTGGACTACCCCGAACTGATTCAGGCACCCGGCTCCCCCGACACCGTGCTCAGCGAAGAACTGGACGCAATCGTCAAGGGCGGCGCGGAGGGCGTGCTCTGCATTGGTCTGCGTTCGGGCGCGTCCGTGGTGGTGAAGATGAGCGACGGTTCGCACCGCGCCATGTACGCCGTGGCTCTGCGTGCTCTGCAAGCTGGCGGCTACCTGAGCGCCGAGGAATGCGAGCGCCTGCTCGCGCTGGTGGTGCGTCCGGTGACCGGCGGCTACGTGGACGGCAAGCCGGTTGTGGTGGGTGAGCTGCGCGTACATGAGGAGCTTTTCACCCGCGAGGATTTGGTTCCCGGCTCCCCGGAAGAGAACTAGTCATGGCGATTCGGCGTAAGACCAGCGAAGAAGCGGGCATGGCGGCGGTACGCGAAGTGCGTGCTTTCTTTGAGACGCAGCGTGCGGCAGTCGGCGAGCCTGCAGATGTGCATGCCCAAGGCGAGTACCTGCTGAACAGCGCCGAGGTGGAGCAGGCGTTTGCCGCGCTCCCCCGCTCGGTGCGTGCGACCTTTGTGCGCTTCACCTTGGAGGAGCTGGCAACCCTCGCCCCCGGCAATAGTGTGGAGGTGCGTGTACCCCCGCTGGGTGTGACTCAGTGTATTGCTGGCCCCCGCCATACGCGCGGCACTCCCCCGTCCGTTGTGGAGGCGCGTCCGCTCGTGTGGGCGGCGCTGGTTCTGGGTGCCTGTTCGTGGGCGCAGGCGGTGAGTGCCGGTGCGCTGGATGCGTCGGGTGAGCGTAGTGACCTTTCGGGTTTGTTGCCGCTCTTCTAGAATTCGCTACGAGCTCACAGGTCCACGCAGTTTTCGTGATTTGGCGTGTTTGGTGCCTGTTCTAGTGGTCCATCCTGAGGTATTTAGCGTATCCTTCACCACGTCTACATTGAAACCCGGTACACTTTTAAAGGTCTGGTGTATGCTACCGCACACACAGGCAGGTGCGAGTACAGAAACACACGTCCGTCTTGCGCCTGCGCAGACGCATCCGCAGTCCCAACGTCGAAAAGAAGTGAATTGATTCGTCCCGACGGAAAACTCACTCACGACCTCGATCCGATTGACCACGGCCCCAAGGACGCCTGCGGCGTCTTCGGCGTGTGGGCACCCGGCGAGGACGTGGCAAAGCTAACCTACTACGGTCTGTACGCACTCCAGCACCGCGGCCAGGAATCAGCAGGTATCGCAACCAGTAACGGCAAACGCATCCACGTGTACAAAGATATGGGACTCGTCTCCCAGGTCTTTGACGAAGCCACCCTCAGCTCCATGCCCGGCGACCACGCTATCGGCCACGCCCGATACTCCACCACCGGCGCATCCCACTGGGCTAACGCACAACCCACCCTCGGTACCACCCCGCACGGCACGCTCTGTCTGGCGCACAACGGTAACCTCACCAATTCCGCTGACCTTTACGACCGTATCCTCGAAAAGAACGGCGGCAAGCCCCCCAAGCACGGTGAGCTTGCTCAGGGTAACACCACCGACACCGCACTCGTTACGGCTCTACTGGCAGAGCATGACTTCGATTCCCTTGAAGAAGCAGCGCTCGACCTGTTGCCGACCCTGCGCGGTGCTTTCTGCCTCACCTTCATGGATGAGAACACTCTCTACGCCGCACGCGACCCGCAGGGTGTACGCCCCCTCGTACTCGGTCGCCTGGAGCGCGGCTGGGTTGTCGCATCCGAAACCGCGGCACTTGATATTGTCGGCGCATCCTACGTGCGTGAAGTGGAGCCCGGCGAATTCCTCACCATTGACGAGAACGGTCTGCGTTCCCAGCGTTTCGCAGAAGCTAAGCCCGCCGGTTGCGTCTTCGAGTACGTCTACCTCGCACGCCCGGACACCACCATCTCCGGCCGTAGCGTCTACGAATCCCGCGTAGAAATGGGCCGTCAGCTCGCCCGCGAACACGCTGTTGAAGCTGACCTGGTCATGCCCACCCCCGAATCCGGTGTTCCGGCTGCTATTGGTTACGCCGAAGAGTCCGGCATCCCCTACGGTAACGGCCTGGTCAAGAACGCCTACGTGGGCCGAACCTTCATTCAGCCCTCGCAGACTATCCGCCAGCTCGGTATCCGCCTGAAGCTGAACCCGCTGAAGTCCGTGGTTGCCGGTAAGCGCCTCGTCGTCATTGACGACTCCATTGTTCGCGGTAACACTCAGCGTGCCCTCGTGCGTATGCTCCGCGAAGCTGGCGCGAAGGAAGTGCACGTGCGCATCTCCTCCCCGCCCGTGAAGTGGCCCTGCTTCTACGGTATTGACTTCGCCTCCCGCGCGGAGCTGATCGCTAACGGCCTGTCCGTGGACGAAATCGCTTCCTCCCTGGGTGCCGATTCTCTCGGCTTCATCTCCCAGGACGGCATGATGGCAGCCACCGAGCAGCCCGCCGAAAACATGTGCACCGCATGCTTCACCGGCAAATACCCGATCGAGCTGCCGAGCGAGGAACGACGCGGCAAGTCCCTCTTCGACGCTGGAGAAAAGGGCAAGGGCGGACCCCTCGCCGGCAAGGCAGCTGAGGTGACCGTGGAGCGCCCCGTCCCCTCCAAGCCTGAGCACGCCGAGGCAGTCTCCATTGAAACCCGCGAAGGAACCGAAACTCTCGAAACGAAGTTCGACCCTTCCGCAGTACAGGTTGCCGCAGACGATGCCGGTATGGGCATGTGCAACCCCGGCCCCGACGCCGACCTCGAGGCATTGCTCACCGAGCAGGACCGCATCCCCGCAAACTCCTCCGCTACCGCTACCCCGAAGGAATCCTAATGAGCGAGAACACCACCACCGTAACCTACGCGAGCGCAGGTGTTGACGTAGAGGCTGGCGATCGCGCCGTTGAGCTGATGAAGGGCGCTATCAAGGCGACCCACAACTCCTCCGTCGTTGGTGGCGTGGGCGGCTTCGCGGGCCTGTACGATGTCTCCGAGCTCGTCAAGTACCGCAAGCCCTACCTGGCTACCTCCACCGACGGTGTGGGCACCAAGGTCGCTATTGCGCAGGCACTCGATATTCACGACACCATCGGCTACGACCTGGTCGGCATGGTCGTGGACGACATCGTGGTCTGCGGCGCTAAGCCGCTGTTCATGACCGACTACATTGCCACCGGCAAGGTCGTTCCCGAGCGTATCGCTGACATTGTGCGCGGTATCGCTGGCGCATGTGCACAGGCTGGCACCGCCCTGGTTGGCGGCGAAACCGCTGAGCACCCCGGCCTGCTGGCCGAGGATGAGTACGATGTCGCCGGTGCCGCAACCGGTCTGGTTGAAGCGGACGAGCTGCTCGGCCCGGACCGCGTGCGCGAGGGTGACGTGCTGATCGCTATGGCGTCCTCCGGTATTCACTCCAACGGCTACTCCCTGGTCCGCAAGGTCCTGAACGTAGCCGGCTGGGGCCTGGAGCGCCAGGTGGACGAGCTGGGTCGCACCATCGGTGAGGAGCTACTCGAGCCCACCCGCGTGTACGCGGCGGACTGCCTGGATCTGGCGGCGGCATTCCCCGTCAACGGCGAGGACGGCACCACCGGCAGCGGTGTACGCGGCTTCTCCCACGTGACCGGCGGCGGCCTGGCTGCTAACCTGGCTCGCGTTCTGCCTCAGGGCCTGGAGGGTCGCGTGGACCGCTCCACCTGGCAGATTCCCGCCATCTTCTCCCTGATCGGTTCGCTGGGCAACGTGCCCCTTGCCGACCTGGAACGCACCCTGAACCTGGGCGTGGGCATGATCGCTATCGTTGACCCCTCCGTGGCTGAGGCTGCTACCAAGCGCCTGAACGACCGCGGTATCCCCTCCTGGATTATGGGTGACGTTGTTGCCGCCGGTGAGCCCGAGGCTAACAACCCCGATTACGTTCAGGGCGCTAAGGGCGTGGACGGCGGCGCGGTTCGCCTGCTGGGCTCCTACGCTTCCTAAGGACGCTTTCTCCAGTAGGTAGCGAGCGCCAGCGTGCTGGTGTTGATGATTCTATAGACCGGGGCGGTCACCGATGCGGTGGCCGCCCCGGTCTGTGTGTCTACCGGAGGTGCGTGCTGTCCAGCGTATTGATGCCAGCTTTTTATTTATTTTCACGCGCATTTCAGGCTATTTTTATTTTTTGCTATCAACTGCATTTTTAATGCATTCTAGTGCTTACACCACAGTGTTAAAACATTTATTTCTCTCCCCTGTCAGCAAGAGGTACCGCATATCCTGCCTCGCACATTCCAACCCTCAAGCTTTACTTACATAAACTCTCAATCATTGGGCGCTATTCAGCCTCCAGAGGTTGATTTTCTGCACATTAACCCGTGAAAAGCACCTCAAAAATCCCTCAAGTTCACCTTGAAGTGATACCTTAGAAATGTACGTTGCACACCGTCCAAAAAGGGTTCTTTCGGTACGAAAAAGGGTCTACAAAACACTATTCCCTCACCCCATTCATTACTTCAGCGCGCCCAAAAACAGGCCCCTTTGCCGCCCCGCAAAAACCCTATGCGCACCTCGTGCACCTACAGACGGAAACACCAGTACACATCACACAGTTCGCATACCACCTACATCAGGAGAACCAGATGAGGCTTCCATACATCGGTGCGCAGCGCACCGAAACACCTCCTCGCCCCCGCACCCGCCGCAAGCGCCCCGCACGCGCAGCCATGAGCCTGCTCGCCGCCGGCGCCATCCTCTTCGGAGGCGACCTGCCCGCCGTCCTCGCGCAGGCACCCAGCGACGAAGCCATCCTGGCAGCAGCTCAGGCAGCACCCCAGATCGAAGGCCCCGTCAGCCCCCTCACCCTCACGCGCAACGGCGCGGCACGCCCCAACACCCCCACCGCGGCGGCACCCGGCACGCTCCCCCAGCAGAACTTCGACCGATTCATCGTCACCTACACCAACGAAGCCAAGCAGCGCAAAATGCTACGCGACGGTGACTGGGACGCAGTCCGCGGCATCGTTGACGACATCATGGACACCGTCGACGTCGTCAGCGAAGCGCTGAACGTCGACACCAAGTTCCTGCACAACACCTCCACCGATGACGCCGTCATCCAGACCTCCAAAACCCTCAACAAAAACGAGGCAAAGGAGTTCATGGAGAAGGTCGCCTCCGACCCGGATGTAGCCTCCGTCGAGCCCGACTACATCAACTACCCCGCCGCAGAGGGCGACATCACCTTCCAGTTCAACGACCCGCAGTACAGCAAGCAGTGGAACCTCACCAACCCCACCACCGGCGTTCAGAACACCGGTAACGCGCGCCTGCGCCGCGGCGCAAACGTGAAGGTCGCCGTACTTGACACCGGCTACGTACCGCACCCCGACCTGGTCACCGGAATGGCGAACGGCTACGACTTCGTCAGCGACCCCCTCAGCGCCCGCGACGGCGACGGCCGCGACCCCAACCCCAGGGATGAAGGCGACTACGCACCCTACAACCTTTGCAAGGACCAGGCGAACGCCCACACCTCCACCTGGCACGGCACCAGCGTTGCTGGCATTATCGGTGCCCGAGGCAATAACCGCATGGGCATCGTCGGCGTTGCCGACCTCGCCCGCGTGCAGCCCGTGCGCGTACTGGGCCGATGCGGTGGCCGCACCTCAGACATTGCCGACGCCATCATCTGGGCTGCTGGCGGACACGTTGACGGAGTACCGGACAACGCCTCCCCCGCCAAGATTATCAATATGTCCATCGGCACCGTAACCCAATGCCCCGCCGCGTACCAGCGCGCCATCAACATTGCACGCTCCAAGGGCGCAATCGTGGTCGCCGCGGCAGGTAACGGCAACACGGAGGCGTCCAAGTACGCGCCCGCCAACTGCATGGGCGTCATCACGGTTGGTGCAACCACCAAGGCTGGCACGCGAGCATCATTCTCGAACTACGGCACGAGGGTTAACATCTCCGCACCGGGTGAAAACATCCTCACCCTGTCCATGAACAGCCTCGACCGCCCTGATAACACTAAGTTCAGCTACGACTATGAGAGCGGCACCTCCATGTCGGCACCGCACGTCTCCGCTCTGCTGGCGCAGCAGCTGGTCAACGGCACCTCCATGACCACCAAGCAGGTCGAGGAGGCGTTCACCCTCGCGGGGGGAAACCGCATCAAGTGCGATAAGTATTTCTGCAGCCGAGGTATTATCAACAGCTTCAACCTGGCTAAAAAGGCTGGAAACCTGGACGCGAACGGTAGGGTGACCTACCTGCGACCGCGCAAGATTATTTCTAAGGGCCTGAGCGCCGGAGCGTCCAACACCAAGATTGCAGACAGGGCCGCCACCGACGAGGCAGCCGAGGCGACAGCAGAAGCTCTCACGGCAGGAGCCAACGGCGAGAGCCTCACCGGCGACTACGACCGAATTCCCGGCGCGCCCGCCATGGAAATCCCCGAAGATGCCCAGGTCTACGACTTGAACGGTGACGCCGAGCCCGTCACCCAGGACGAACCGCTGGTCACCAACCCCGCGCAGAAGCCCCGCGAGGCAGACGAGCAGCACTAAGCTACCCGTAGCGTAGCCAGACCCGGTTCACGGGCAGAGCGAAGCCCCCGATGAAAGAACTCATCGGGGGCTTTTCGCGTCTAAAAAGAGTTTCGGCTAGTAACAGTGACTAGCGGTGGGTACCGGTCGCGAAGCCCAGGTAACCATTGTTCGGGTAGCCGCTGCTCGGGTAGGTGTTCGCAGATGCACCGTACCAGGAGCGGTAACGCGGGGTGTGGTCGTGACGCGGACGCGACGGGTAGGAGGGGCGAGTCACCGGGCGGGACGGGCGGGTCCTGGCCTTCGGAGCCGGGGTCACCTTCGGTGCAGGGGTTACCTTCGGTGCGGGGGTCTGCTGACGCTTAGCGTCCTCTTCAGCCTTCTTGCGTGCCGCCTCTTCAGCCGCCTTCTTACGTGCGGCCTCCTCCTCAGCCTTCTTGCGTGCCGCCTCAGCTGCGGCAGCCTCCGCAGCCTCACGGTCGGAGCGGACCTGCTGAACCGCGCGGGCCGCATTCACAATGCCGGAACCGCACGCGGACTGGTCGCACTCAACGCCCTGAGAGGTGGACTGCAGGGCCTTCTTCGCCTGAGCGTACGTCAGCTTCGGGTCGACCGACTTCATGAGCGCCACAATACCGGCAACATGCGGTGCCGCCATGGAAGTGCCCTGGTACTCGGCGTAGTCAGCCTTACCGGGAGCGGTCTTGCCGGCGTTCAGGGTGGAGAGAATACCGCCACCCCAGTAGCGGCGGTCGCCACCGGGCGCGCTCACGTCCACGCGGGAGCCGTAGTTGGAGAAGTAGGAGCGCTTGCCGTTCTTATCGGTTGCGCCCACATTGATGACGTCCTCGCAGTTGCCGGGGCTGGACTTCGAGGCATCAAAGTTGTTGTTACCCGCTGCGACGACCACGATGGAGCCGCGCTTATTCGCCTGAGCAATCGCCTGGCGGTACGGGGTGATGCAGGTGCCCTCGCTACCGATGGACATGTTAATGACCTGGGCGGGGTTCTGGTTTGCGGGGACACCGCGCACGCTACCACCGGCAGCCCAAATAATGCCGTCGGTAATGTCCGAGTCGAATCCACCGCAGGCACCCAGAACGCGCACGGGCACGATCTTCGCCTCGGGTGCTACACCGGCAATGCCCTCATTATTGTTCGCGATAGCGGCAATAGTGCCCGCCACGTGGGTGCCGTGCCAGTCGGAGGCGGTCGCCTTCGAACCGGTGAAGCACTGGTTGTCTACGGTCCAGTTGCCGGCGTCGGTCGGGTCGGAGTCGCGGCCGTTACCATCGTTGGAGAACGCCGACTCGGCAATAAAGTCGTAGCCGGGCAGCACGTTAGCGTCCAGGTCCGGGTGGGCGGTAATGCCGGAGTCAAGCACCGCCACGGTCACGCCCTTGCCGCGGGTGGTGCCCCACGCCTCCAGGGCGGAGATACCCTTCTCACCGGTGAGGGACCACATTCGGTTCATCTTCGGGTCGTTGATCTTGACGGTCTCCGAGGTGTTATCCACGGTGGCGTAGCGGCGCATATCTGGCGACACGGAGGCGACCTTGGAGTTCGCGCTCAGGGCGTCCATGTACTGCTGCGCCTGCGCGGGGGTGAGCTCCGCGGAGGTGGTGACCACGCTGGCATCCAGCGCGGTGGAGCGGACGTAGCTGGTCTTAATGTTCAGCAGCTCGTCAATGCTCTGCACCTCGGAGGTGATGCCCGCGTAGAGTGCGTCGTTCCAGGTTGCCTGCTGGGTGCCGGCGGCCGCGGACCAGTCAATCTGATCTGCGGTGGCATCGGTGGAGGCGGCGTTCTTCGCCTCATCGGTGTAAGTGATGATGAAGCGGTTGTATGCCACGGGCGCGGACTGGGTGGTGTTAGAAGCCTGTGTCGCCACAGAAGCCTGGGTTGCGTGGGTAGCCTGCGCGGTGGGTGCCGCCACGGCGGGGATCACGCTTGCCGAGAGCAGGCAGGTTGCGGTGACGAAGCTCAGCAGGGAACGCTGTGAGGAGCGTGCCTGCGAGGGGCGAGCAATGCGAAGCATGGACGTCCTTGAGGTGAGTGGTACCGGGTGCGCACGATGCGGCGTAGCGTTGCCGACTCGCGTTGAGGGCGCAGAGTGAGGTGTGTGTACTCGGTACGAGTGAATACGGAAGAGTGAGGTGTTGGTGCGTATTGTGGGCTGTGAAGTGGTTCCACAATGTGCGTGCACGGGTACGCACCGTGAGATACTCTAGCACCCTTTTGGGGTTACTTTATGAATAAAATAACCTTTGTGATGCAGGTCATTTTATGCATAGATGAGTAAAACTTAAATCACTACTTTAAGTCGCGAGAGTATTCCGACTAGGCATTTCTTTATCTGCATTTACATGAAAGAAAAATCTCATTATTTACGCCACACTATCGAGTTTTAGCCCCGCCACACATAGAAAAAGGTGCTAGGATAGCGATATCTCACCACATAAACTACTTCCGATGAACTCCCGCACGGGGGTTTAGAGAAAAATACACATCAATGCAGTGATGTGCATTTTCTTTTTCTATTCGCTCCTCACAAGCAAATATGCAAAAGAATGCAAATATTTTCTCGAAGGTGCATTTATGTGAGTGGATGACCAACCCACTTGCCGCTTCCGGCACTCACATACGCAAAGGACCCCGATGTCTTTTACCACTCACCCCTCAGCGCGCGGTGTCGCACGCACCGCGCTGAGCCTGGGCACCGCCGCAGCACTCGTCACGACCCTGGGCGCCCCCGCATCCTTCGCGGCACCCGCCAAGGCTAACGGAGCCGAGCGCGCCAAGGCGCACACCACCATTTCCTCCCTCAGCTCCGCACAGCAGAAGGCAGGCTTCAACCGATTCGTTATCACCTACACCGATAGCGCTCTGAACGCAGGTGGCATCAACTGGGCAAGCCCCGCAGGCACCCAGGTTGCCACCTGGAACGATGCCCTCTACCAGGGTCTCACCTCCGAGGTGAAGAGCGTCGATGACCTCTTCAAAATCAAGACCAGCTACGTACGCACCACCGCTCAGAAGGCAACCGTGGTGACTCTCTCCTCCAAGCTCACCGCGGAGCAGGCAGAGAAGTACATGGCGGCGCTGAGCTCTAACCCCTCCGTCGCGTCGGTTGAGCCCGACCTGCTGCGCCGCTCCAACGCACGCACCCGTACCGCCGCAAACTCCAAGGTCGCTCAGGTAGCCCAGGCTGCCCAGGCGTCGAACCAGGTTGTGGCGCCGAACGACACCCTCTACCCGCAGCAGTGGAACCTGCACGGCACCAAGGGTCTGGCTACCCCCGAAGCGTGGAAGACCACCCAGGGTGCCGGCGTGACCGTTGCTGTGATTGACTCCGGCATCGTCAAGCACCCCGACCTGGACGCTAACGTCCTGCCCGGCTACGACTTCATCACCGAGCCCTCCATTGCTCGTGACGGCAACGGCCGCGACTCCGACCCGACCGACCAGGGCAACTGGGAAGAAGCGGGCGTCTGCGGTGCTGATGCAGAGGCAAGCGAGTCGAACTGGCACGGCACCCACGTTGCCGGCTCCATCGCGGCGATTATGAACAATAAGCGCGGTATCGTCGGCGTGGCACCCTCCACCAAGATCCTGCCCGTGCGTGCCCTGGGCATGTGCGGCGGCTACGACTCCGACATTGCGGATGCAATGGTTTGGGCAGCCGGCGGCACCGTTGAAGGCGTTCCTGCGAACTCCAACCCCGCCAAGATCATTAACCTCTCCCTCGGCGGCGAAGGCACCTGCCCCGCAACCTACTCCAAGGCTATTGCTGAAGTGAACAAGCGCGGCGCGATTCTCGTTGTCGCTGCTGGTAACGATGGTCAGGACACTTCCAAGGTCGCTCCGGCTAACTGCGGCGGTTCGATCGTGGTGGGCGCTACCGACCAGAACGGTAAGCGTAGCGACTTCTCCAACTACGGCAAGATTGTTGATGTGAGCGCTCCCGGCAGCAACATCATGTCCACCGTGGATCTGGGTACCACCGTGTCCACCGGCGCAGGCTACACCGAGTACGACGGCACCTCCATGGCAGCACCCCAGGTTGCTGGCGTGATTGCTCTAATGAAGTCCGTGGATCCCTCGCTGAACGCTGAGCGTGCAAAGCAGATTCTGAAGCAGAGCTCCAAGCCGCTCACCTGCGATGTGAACGGTTGCGGTTCCGGCATTGTGAACGCCGCGAGTGCACTGGCTATGGTGCAGGGCAAGAAGGACCCGAACCCGCAGGCAAAGCCCTGGCCGAAGCGTGCACCCAAGCACCCGACCCGTGCGGCTCGTGTTGGTTACGTGACTAACCCGGCTGTTAACCACAACCCGCCGTTCCTGATTACTGCCCACGGTCTGATTCCCGGTCAGTAATCGGCATGTTGCCAGCTCGGAAGCCGGTGAGCCAATAGGCTTCTGAAGGATGCCACATACAAAAAGCCCCCGTTGAGTTTTCTCAGCGGGGGCTTTTCGTGAACAGAAACGCTGCGGCTTTTGGTGCTGCAGCTTGCTTCTCCCACCCACCCTCACGACTGACAGGTGGGAGAAATCTTGGGGTACGCCCCTAACGAGCTGGACGCTAGGGTAGACGAGCTAGGGGCGTACCTGGGAGGCGCGCGCACCGGTACGGATACCTGCTGCCTCCATGCGAGCGGACTCGTAGCTCACCGCGCGCAAGCCGGAAGAGGCGGCGATTGCCTGAGTCTTTTCTCGCGTATTTTCCTGACGCTGGGTGGGTAGAAAAACCCAGCGGCGCTGGACCGCGAAGCTGATCGGGATCAGAATCAGTTCGGTCAGGATCTTAGCGACCAGCAGGGACGCGCCCAGGCCAGTCAATGCTTCCATCAGAGCCGCGTTGGCTGCGAGGATACCCACCGCCAGCACGGTGTACCGTACCAGCGAGGAGGATGCCGAGGGGCGTGCGCCTCCGTCGTGCATGAGCATTCGGTTGACGGTGAAGTTCGTCAGCGCCGAGATGATGCGGGCACCGACCACGGCTACCAGTAGCGGAGCGCCCATGCCCACCAGGACGAAGAGGGCGATAGCATCCACGAGGAAGCCGGTCAGGAAAGACGATGCCAGGAAGGCAAGCAGCGGTGCGTAGATGAGTGCCGAGTCCTGCAGGGGCCTAAAGTGGCTGGTCGGGTTGCCGGGCTCGTAGACCTTCACGATGGGTACCTGCACCAGTTCCACGTCTGCGCGGGTTGCGCGTAGCAACATGGAGAACTCGTACTCGTACTTATCGCCGGGAATCTGCAGCAGCCAGTCCAGGATCTGCGGGGTGAAGCCTCGCAGACCGGTCTGGGTGTCTGCCACGCGGGCTCCGGTCGCCAGGGCGAAGAAGCCTACGGTTGCGCTGTTGCCAATTTTGGAGCGCAGCGGCACCCTGGTGCCTTCTTCGCCGGCGTTCGGGTCGGGCTTGGTACGCACGCCGAGGATGATGCTCCGCTGACCTGCCACCGCGGCGGTTTCGGTGCGCACGCCCACACGGAAGATGTCCCGAGGTAGGTGCTGGCCGTCCGCGTCGGCGGTGACGATGACCTCGCCGGGGCGGTTTGCTTTCGCCCAGGCGATGCCGGTGCGCAGTGCCGCACCCTTGCCCCTGTTGGCGGGGTGGGTCTGCACGGTCACGCCGTCGATGCGCAGTTCGGTAAAGATGGGTGCGTAGGCGCTACCGGATCCGTCGTCAATCACGAGGATTTCGGCGTCCGGGTCCTGTGCGTGCAGGGCCCGTGCAAGGCGGACCAGTGATTGGTCCGGCTTATAGGCGGGTATCAGGATAATCACGATGCGCTCCCTGCAATGTAGAGAATGTCGCTGGTGCCACGTTCCTTGGTGCCACCCTGCGGGCGGTTGACCAGCTTATTGTTGAAGACCATGGCGGAGGAGCCACCACCGTCCAGGTTGTAGGCGCTCACGCAGCCGAGGTCCTTGAACATCTGGGCGAACTCGGGCATGGTCACGCCACGCGAGTAGTTGGTGGAGCGGCCATCGACCACGATGAAGACCAGGTGGTTGGTGCCAAGCACGCCCACACCGGTTCGCGGCTGGTTGCCCTGGATGGAGTGGTTACCGAAGTTGGTGTCCACCTCGACGCTGTCGATGCCGTCGACGATTGCGGAGTCCTTGACCAGTGCGGGGCCGAAGGAGAGGGTGTTCCACACACCCTCGCTGACGAGGGTCTGGGCATTGGTTGCGGTTTCGTCGTAGAGCTTGACGGAGCCGTCGCGGTAGAAGGCCAAACCCTCGCGAGCGCCGGAGTCACGGTAGACAACACCGTTTCGGATCACGATGCCGGTGGTACGGAAGCCGTAGTAGTCACCGTTGATCGCCCAGATGCCATTGTGTTCGGACGCCATGTTCGAGGGGTGTCGATGATGTTCTGGCCGAACTTGTTGTTGGCGAAGGCGCTTCGCAGCAGGGTTGCATTGTCGAGCTTGATGTCCGCTACGAAGGAGACGACCGCATCGGAGCCGCTACCGGTGGTGGTGGAGGTGATGGTAATCGAGCCTTCGTTAGCGGTGAGGCTCTGACCGTTGACCTTCACGCCGGTCAGTTCGGTGGGGTCTGCGGTGGCAGATCCGGAGGCGCTTGCGTTTGCCTGAGCTGCTGCCGCCTCGTAGGCGGTGGTGTCTTCGATTTCGGTGTGCTCTGCCAGGTAGCGGTTGTACGCCCAGCCTGCGCCGCCGCCAACTACTGCGAGTGCGCCGAGGCCGCCGCCGATGAAGATTCGACGGGTGAGCTTCTTCTTGGCTAGCTTCTGCTCTGCGGCGGTTTGTGCTGCGTTAGCTTGTTCTGCCGCGGTCTGGGTGGTCTGGTCAATGTTCTGAGTCATGTTCTGTTCGTTGTTCATGTCTCTAGAATGCCGGCCTATTCTCTGTGCCAGGCATGACTAAGCTGTGCAGAAGCTATGTATGCTTATTCATTTCAAGCTTTTTTATTACCAACTACGCTCTATTACCAGATGGCTCTATGCATATCTATGTATAAACATGTGCATTGGCTTTGTGCTCCACATAGTTAAGACCCCCGCCGGCAGCCCACCCTTGCGCTCACATCCGGGTGCATCCGCACAAACTGCAGGCATGAACAAATTGGGGGGGCACGAAACAAACTGCGGGCACGAAAAAACCGGCTGAGCACCCCGTGCGGGGCCTCAAGCCGGTTCATCATCTATGAAATACGCTCGGTCGATATACACCGAATCATTCCGCGTATTCTTTATGCCTCATCCTCGTAGGACGCGTACTTTTCTGCGTATGCCGAGTAGTCGTCCTCGTCGTCATAGCGACGGCGGGACGAATCGGAGGACTTCGTTTTCTTCGCGCTGCTGAGCTCGCGCTCGAGTGCGCTGTAGTCGGTCTCGGGGCTGAAGTACTTCATCTCCCGAGCCTGCCTAGTTGCTTTAGCCTTCTGACGGCCGCGCCCCATGGCGTGACCCCCTCTTTCATCCTGTCCGAGGCGAACAGCGCGCGCGGCGCATCGCTCTCGGATCGTTCAACAGTCTTTACTACACTATAGAGTACCCTGTTTCAGCCCTGAATGTCTCGCTCAACGGCACCTATTTTGCGTATCAAAGCACTTCTTCGCACCGGAACAACCGTTTTATTTTGCACCCGCGGCTTTTTACCCCAGACGCCACACACCCTATATAACACGTAGCCCCGCATCGGATATATCACTACATCCGATGCGGGGCGGGTGTCTCTGCCTCCGGCTCACTCACAAGACCGGGGTCGGAGAGGGTACCGTGCCGGTCATGACATCCAGCACGGAGCTTGAGGGGCACTCCTGCCGCTTAGCTTGCAGTGAAGGAGCCCAGCGAGGTGGCGTTAGAAGCCAGGGTGGTGCTGGAGGCATCCACGCTATCGGTGGTGGTGTACACGGTGTAGCTCTCGCCCTTGGTGATCTTGGAGCTGGAGACCAGGATCAGTGCGGTGCTGGAGTTAGTCACCTTGTAGTTCGCCACCACGTTACCGGAGGAGTCGGCAACCTGTACGGTGGTGCCGGCGCTCAGGTTCGATACGTTGCTGATCTTCACGTAGCCGCTGGTGGAGTTGGTCGAGGGCGCCTCGAACATGTCACCGGAGTTACCCGCGGCCACGGTCGTGCCGTTGAGCAGCAGGTCGCCGTTGGTGTCCAGGGATGCGTTACCACCGGTGAAGGGACCGTTCACAATCAGCGTGCCACCGGAGAGGGTTGCCGTACCGTTGGAATCGATGCCGTCGCCGTTCGTGTTCACGGTGACGGTACCGCCGGAGATGTTGATGGTTGCGTCGACGACCTCGAAGGTGCCGCCGCCACCCATGCCGCCACCTGCGCCACCACCAGCCGGGGGCTGACCCATAGTGCCCGAGGGAGCCTGACCGCCACCTGCAGGTGCCTGACCTGCGCTACCGCTGGGCGCCTGGGGTGCAGAGTTCTGGCCATTCTGCGCGCTCTGCTTAGTCGAGGTTGCAGTAGTCGAGGTTGCAGTAGCCGACTCAGTGCTGGTCGAGCTAGTGCTGGTCGAGGTGGTGCTGTACGAGGCGTTGATACCGTCATCGGAGCTGGTCACGTTCACGGTGCCGTCCAGGATGTTGATGTACTGCGCCTCGATACCCTCGTTCGCCTGGGTGATGTTCAGGGTACCGCCGGAGATTTCAAGCACGCGCTCAGCCTTGAAACCGTCATCACCTGCAGAGATGTTCACGGTACCGCCGCTCAGGCGTACCCAGCCGCGGTTGCCGTCGGTGTCGTTAGTTGCCTTGATGCCGTCCTGGCTTGCGGTCACGGTGATGGTGCCGTCCAGAATATCGACGTAGTCCTTACCCTTGATGCCGGTGTTTGCCGCGTTCACTTCCAGGGTGCCGGAGGCAATGACCAGGCCGTCGGAGGTGTGGATACCCTCTTCGTACTTACCTTCAACCTTCAGGGTGCCTTCGCCCGCCAGGGTCAGGTCACTCTTGGAGTAGATAGCTGCGTCGGGGCTGCCGCTGGCGGTATCGGAGTAGGAGGAGCCGTCAGAGACGGTGTTGGTGGTACCCGAGGCGGTGTAGATAACGACCTCGTCCGCCTCAACAACGTTGATAGCAGCACCGGTGGAGTTGGTGACCGTCGCGTTGTTCAGAATCAGGCGGACCATGTCGCTGTCGGCTGCCTCAACCTTGATCTGGCCCTCGTAGGTGCCGGTGAGCTTGTAGTTGCCCGCCTTGGTGATGGTGATGACGCCGTCGCTGACGGTCACGCCGTCGGTCGCGGTCGGGTTAGAAAGATCGATAGTGACTTCGCTGGAGGAATCCCAGGTCAGATCCTTCGCGGAGTAGTGGGTGTCCTCGGCGAGCTTCGCGCCGCTCTTCACGTCGGTGGAGAAGGAGTCTGCCACCTTCGACGTGGTGCCCGAAGTGCTCGAAGCGGAGGTACTGATTGCACTCGAAGCGCTGGCATTCGATGCCGAGGTTGCCGAGCAGCCGGTCAACGCCAGGGCTGCCAGGAGGGTAATGGAGGTTGCGCTCTTGATCATATTGCTCTTTTTCACGGGTTTTCCTTTGTGTTTTGGTGACTACTCGCGGAGAGCTTTGCGCCACAGGTTTAGGGAGTACAGGTTGTATGTGAAATGTGAATATGTGTGAGAGCGGTTATTGCCTGTGTGGGGCGAATAAAGCCGATGTTGTGCTTGGTTCGGGGGTATAGATGAGGGGCTGGGGGTGCGGGTAAGGTAGGTGCACTACCCTACCCGCGCATCCCAGATTGCCGTTTTAGGCAGGTTGCTGTTTTAGGCGGCTGCGAAACGCTCGGTCAGCAGCTTCTGGTAATCCTCTTCGGTCATGTCATCCACGTTCAGGCGGGTGCCGTCGACCGGTTCCAGGTGCATCCAGTTCTTCAGGGTTTCTTCCCACTTGTTGCTTGCCAGCTGCGGGTTCAGCGCCGCCATACCGGTTGCAAACTTGGAAATCTTCGCGGGGGTGATGCCCGCATCCCAGAGGTGCTGGTCTGCCACGGAGGGCTCCACGCCGGACTTGGTTTCGATGATGACCGCATTCGGCAGGCCGTAAGTGGTGCCGATCAGGTTGCCGTGGAAGTTACGGTAGTTCACGCCAGCCATAAGGATGTTCTCAGACATGGGGGTCCAGGTCAGGGCGTTATCGACGGTCATGCGGGAGGCGACCGGGTTCTTCTTGCTCTGCGGCAGGAAGACCGTGGTACGGCGGTAGCCGGTGCTCAGGACCGCCTCCAGCCTGTGCACGGGGCCCGCGAGGATATCGCCGAGTGCTGCGGTGATGTACTCGTGGCCTTCCGCGGTCAGCTGGTCGCGCTTCTCAAAGATGTACGGGATACGCTTCTTGACGGTCATATCCTGCTCACCGTCGGTCTTGACCTCCAGGAAGGTCAGCTTCGAGTCCAGGTAGCTACGGGTACGGATCTTGAAGGTGTCGTCGCGGCTGTAGGCTGCCGAGTGGTAGCTCTGCATCTGCGGGGTGTCGAAGTAGACCGAGTCGTAGGCGAAGTCGCGCTGGCCCTTGATGTCCATGACGGATGCGTCTGCATCGAGCGTGGAGAGTACCTTGGCGGCGGTTTCTGCGTCGACAATGTACTTGCGGTCCACACGGGTCTGCATGGCTGCCTTTTCGTTCATGGCTTCGAGGCTGATGCTCTTCCACTCTGCGGGGATGATGTTTGCGGCTGCGTTAGTCATGGGTCTTCGTCCTTCTGGGGTGCCGTCCCTGCGTGCTGGGGGGCGGCGTGTCGTGGGTATCGGAGATGTTTGTGCAGTTGGAGTGAATCGGAGGCTTTTATGCCGACTGGTCTTACTTGCCCACCAGGGTGCGCTGGAGCGGAACCATCCGGGTGTCCAGGGTGGTGTGCGCCTCGGCGGTAGGTGCTACCGGCTGGCGGGTTGCGGTCATCTGCGGTGCTACCGCCTGAGCGGCTACAGGCTGTGCCGCCTCCACTGCCGCGGGGGTGCCGCCCTCGGTGGGTTCCTTGGACTGGTAGGTGACGGTAGCGCGGGTCAGGTTGTTCACCATGTCCAGCTCGGTAATCTTTGCCGAGGTGACCGTGTAACCCAGGCGAGCGCTCAGGTATGCCTTGAGCTCTTCCTCATCGCTGATCGCACGATCGGCGGTAACGGTCTGAGTCTGATCGGTAGAGACCGGGGTGCTGCGCGAGTCGAGGACCGCGATGAGGCCGACCAGGGTAGCCATGAGGCCGAAGGCGATGTACGCCGGGCTAATGTTCACACCTGCGATCATGCCGACCGAGAGAGCTACGAAGTAGTAACCCACCTCGCGCTGGCTCAGGGCGGTGGATCGCAATCGGATAATCGACAGGACACCGAAGAGGCCCATACCCATAGCGGATGCGTTCGATCCGGCGGATACCAGCGCCACCGAGACGGTGAAGATGCCGGCGTTGATGACCGCGTAGGAAATCATCAGTTCGCGGTTGCGGTGCCGCACCATGTAGAGGGTGCAGAGAGCTGCGATGGCTATGGCATCGGCAATCGCCATGGTCAGAATAGTCATTGGGTGCTCCAGATATCGTGTCGTGATGTTCGCTTAGCTCTAGCTGTCTGTTCATCAGCTTCGGGCTGTGCGTTCTTTGTAGTATCTAGATTCCCGTGCAAGCCTGTGTTTACCCTGTGCTGCCCTTAACTTAGAGATAAGTGTTAGAAGTCTCTAGTAAATCTGCTGGTCAAATGCACTAGAGGCTATTATTTTTTTCCTCTCTCCACTACGTTTTCTGTATCTTCTGCGGTATCAAAAAGCACAAAAAATGGGCTCCCTCCGATATGGAGGGAGCCCATAAAAGCAGCTAAAAACTTAGCGACTAGGCGTTATTAAGCCTTCTTGCGCATGCGGGTTGCCACGATGGTCGCACCACCAGCACCCAGAGCAATCAGACCCAGGCCAGCAGCGGTCATCGCATCGGATGCACCGGTCTTAGCCAGGGAAGAAGAGCTCTTGGAGGATGCATTGGAGGAACCGGAGCCCAGGTTGTCGTTCGAGCCGGAGCTCAGCGAAACGCTGTCAGACTTCTTGGAGTTCTCGTAGTCAACGGGCTGCTCGCAACCGATGCCGTCGCCGTCAGCGTCGAACTTCTCGCGGAAGTCCGGGTGACCCTTGCGGATCGGTGCTTCGCCTGCAGCCTCAACGTCGGCGCAGTTCTGGAAACGGTGGCTCTCGGAAGGCTGGGGAGCCGGAGCTGCGTTCTCGTCAGCGGGCTTGGAGGAATCCTCGGCGGGTGCGGAGGTCTCTTCAGCAGGCTTGGTTTCCTTAGCGTCCTCAACTGCGGGTGCGGAGGTCTCTTCAGCAGGCTTGGGAGCCTCGGTGGTCGGGTCCTGAGTGGGAGCCGGGGTCGAGTCCTCGGAGGGAGCGGGGGTCGGGTTCTCAGAGGGAGCCGGAGTCGAATCCTCAGTGGGAGCGGGGGTGGACTCTTCGCTAGGTGCGGGAGCGGGCTGCTCTGCAACCTTAATGGTCACGGTAGCTGCCTTACCGCCGCGGGGAACGTCACCGTCCTTCAGGGAGCCGGACAGCAGGTAAATGTCGACGGAAACGCTGCCGTGCAGCTCTTCCTGCCAGGGGATGGTAACGGAGAAGTTGCCAGCCGCGTCAGCGTGGATTTCCAGATAGTCCTGGCCATTAATCTTGACGGCACCCTTGTTCAGCTTCAGTGCCAGGACGGAACCGGAGGTGCCGTCAGCGGTCTTGAAGCCCTCGCCACCAATGTTCAGACCCTGACCCTCAATCCATACGTCGGGGGCGATGAACTGTGCAGAGTCTGCGTAGGTGTGGACAACCTGAGGTGCACCTTCAACAGCGAAGGTGGCGGGGACGGAAGTAGCAACGAGGCCACAGCCGATGAGGGCGGTGGCACCGATGCGTGCAATGTTGTTTCGAATGTTCATGCCCCCATTCTAACGAGCGAAGCTTAGGATACCGACCCCCAAGACGTCAATTTATCATGACCTAACTCACAAAATATATTTTTCTTGAAGGTTTCTTGAAGGCATGGTTGAACTATACGAGCCTTTTGCACCGCCGTGCACACCCAAACTCTCAACCCCACATTGAAGAAACTAACAAGTACATACCTCATCCCATCAGCACAACCCAACAGCAAAAACCACCCCGTTAAACGCGAAAATCCCCTCCACCCGAACACTCAAAAGCGTTCAGGGGAAGGGACCCTCATGCACACCGCGCCCGGCGGCGGCAATAGTTTTAGGAGTTCTTGCGGTTGCGCACAGCAGACACGCCAGCAACACCCAGACCCAGAGCCACCAGACCCATACCAGCAATGGTGAAGGCGTTAGAAGCACCGGTGTTAGCAAGAGAAGAGCGCTGAGCGCGGCTCGAAGTGTAGCTGCTCGAAGAGGAGGAGCTGCCACCCAGGTTATCCAGACCGCCAGAGTTGCGGGACGAAGAACCCGAGGAGCTGTTGGAGGAGGAACCGTCGGTTACCTCGCTGTTAATGACCTCGCAACCCAGGCCGTTACCGTCATTATCAAACTTCTTGCGGAAGTCTGGGTGGCTTTCGTGCATAGGCGCCAGGCCAGCGGCCGCAACCTCTGCACAGTTCGCAAAGCGAGTGCTCTCAGCCGAAGCGGTCACCTGCTCGGTAGCGGAGGTTGAATCGCCCAGCTGATCCTTCGCATCGTTCGCAACGGATGCGTTCTGATCAGCGGCAGCGGAAGCACTAGCCGACTCAGTAGCCGATGCCGACGCGCTCGCAGAAGCAGTAGCCGAAGCGGAGGGGGTCGCCACCACAGAAGCGGAAGCCGACGCGGTAGCCGAGGGGCTCACCGAGGTTGCCGGGCGGTCCTTAATCTCAGCATCTACGGAGGCAACAACCTCATCAGCGGCGGTAGCCGAAGCCGAAGGAGTCGCAGATGCGGAGGGCGCAACAGAAGCGGAGGGGGTAGCCACCACGGAAGCCGAAGCAGAAGCGGTTGCCGAAGGGCTCACCGAAGCGGTAGCGGAGGGGGTTGCTTCCTGAACGGAACGAGCCTCAATCTTCACGGTCGCAGCCTTGCCGCCGCGAGCGGTGTCGTTGTCCTTCAGGGAGCCGGAGAGCAGGTAGACGTCCACGGAGATACGCTCATCCAGGTCGTTCTGCCAGGGAATGGAAACGGAGAAGTTGCCCTTCTCGTCAGCCTGAACTTCCAGGTAGTCCTTGCCGTCAATCTTGACGGAGCCCTTGTTCAGCTTGATAGCGATGACGGAGCCGGAGGTGCCGTCCTGAGTCAGGAAGCCTTCGCCGGTAATCTTCAGGGTTTCGCCCTTGTACCAGACTTCAGAGATGTGGGAAGTCGCCTTGTCGGAGTAGACGTGGGTGACGGACTCTTCACCGTTCTGAGCGAACGTTGCGGGGATTGCGGTGACCGCCAGACCGCAGCCGATCAGGGCGGTGGCACCGAAGCGAGTGATAGTGTGTCGAATGTCCATCCCATCATTTTATCCCCGCGCTCTGGGTGTATCCGCCTGTCCAGGGGCTATTTGCAATGACTTGCAACACAAAATAGCACTTTCGTGCAGTTAACGACGGGCCAGCTATAGGTCAGTGCACGCGCGGCAAAATTCGCCGGGCGCTAGCGCTACCTAGTCGTCAATCTCGTCAAGCATGAGCTCCAGTGCCTCACCCACGCCGGTGCGCCACAGGTAGGTAGCCTTCGCATCCGCACGACCGGGGCCGCCATTGATGACAGCGACCGGCTTGCCGGCACGCAGAGCCTCCAACACAATCTTGTAGCTACTCATAACCGCCACCGAGGAGCCCACCACCAGCAGCGCCGAACATTCAGCGAGCATGGCGTCC